>CAZKME010000021.1:0-19226 GCA_964553725.1 uncultured Zetaproteobacteria bacterium | reverse complement strand
TTTCCGGCAAACATATCCTTATCACGGGTGGACTCGGTTTTATCGGTTCCGCTATTGCCCGGCGTTTGGCTGGCGTGGCTGATATTACATTGGTTGATTCATTAATTCCCGAATACGGCGGAAATTTAGCTAATATTCGTGGCATTGAGGATCAGGTTCGTGTGAATATATCCGATGTGCGTGATGCGCATAGTATGCGTTATCTGGTGCAGGGCGTGGATGTGGTTTTTAATATGGCAGGCCAAACGAGTCATATGGATTCGATGGCAAACCCTTATGTTGACTTGGAGATTAATGCTCACGCACAGCTTTCAATTCTGGAAGCATTGCGCCACTACAATCCCGCAGCAAAAACAGTGTTTGCCAGCACGCGACAGCTTTATGGTCGACCGAATTATTTGCCTGTCGATGAAAAGCATCCCATTAGGCCGGTGGATGTGAATGGCATCAATAAAACGGCAGGAGAGCAATATCATCTGCTGTACCATGATGTCTATGGCATACCAGCTTGCGTGCTTCGCCTGACGAATACGTATGGTGTGGGCATGCGCATTAAAGATGCGCGCCAGACCTTTGTGGGCATTTGGATACGTTGTTTGTTGGAAGGCAAGTCTTTTGAAGTTTGGGGCGGTGAGCAGTTGCGAGACTTTAATGATGTGGAAGATGTCGTGGATGCCTTTTTGATTGCGGCTATGCATGAGAAAGCCAATGGTCGTATCTTTAATTTGGGTTCGGATGAGGTGGTTTCCTTAAAGCAGTTGGCAGACGTATTGTTGTTGGCTAACGATGGGGTTGGTGGCTTTAAAATTAAATCGTTTCCGGAAGATCGGAAGAAAATTGATATTGGCGACTACTATTCGGACTTTTCCTTGATCACCAAAACGCTTGGCTGGAAGCCTCGTGTTACATTGGCCAATGGGTTGGAACGCACGCTTAATTATTACCGTGAACATTTGGAGCAATATATATGATTCCGCAGTGTAATCCTTATGCCGGATATCTGGCGCATAAGCAGGAAATAGATGCGGCAGTTGCCCGGGTGCTGGATAGTGGCTGGTACATTCTGGGTAAGGAAGTCGAAGCGTTTGAGAACGATTTTGCAAATTATTTGGCGATTGAACATGCGATTGGCGTAGCCAACGGTACCGATGCCATTGAACTGGCTTTGCGCGCCGCAGGTATTGGTGTGGGAGATGTGGTTGCCACAGTATCGCATACTGCGGTGGCAACGGTGGCGGCAATTCGCCGTTGTGGGGCGGTGCCTCGATTTGTTGATGTGGATAAATATTTCACCATGGATCCAGCTTCACTAGCGGCATGTTTGGAAGTTGCGCCACAGGTGAAAGCTATTGTGGTGGTTCATCTGTATGGGCAAATGGCGGATATGCATAGTATTCTTGATCTTGTAAAGCATCACGGAATTCCAGTGATTGAGGATTGTGCCCAAGCGCATGGTGCTGCACTCAATGGTCGAAAGGCCGGGACATGGGGCGATTTTGGTTGTTTTAGTTTTTATCCCACGAAAAACCTGGGCGCACTGGGCGATGGCGGGGCCGTCGTGACAAATGATGCGTCTATGGCTGATCAACTATGTGCATTGCGGCAGTATGGTTGGGATGATGCCCGATTGAGTCAGAGTGATGGCGTGAATAGCCGCTTGGATGAATTGCAAGCTGCCATATTAAGGGTGCGGCTACAGAATCTGGATTTGGATAATCAGAAACGCCGGAGCATTGCAAATGTTTACTACTGTGGGCTGGCTGCGCTTGACGCTGTGATTACGCCAACATTACGAGTCGGCTGTGAGCATGTGTATCATCAATTTGTTGTGCGTGTGGATAATCGCGATCAGGTAATGCAATCCTTACAGCAAGGGGGGGTCGCCACAGCGATCCATTATGCGCAACCTGCACATCTTCATCCTGCCTATTGTGACGGTCGGTTTGTGCCGGTTAAGTTGCAGAATACTGAATCGCTGCTGTCTGAGATATTAAGTTTGCCCATGTTTCCTGAATTGAGCCTTGATATCGCAGAGCAGGTGACTGATACGATACAACGGATTGTGCCATAAATATGTATCATTTTTGCACTTATTTTGACAGCAACTATCTGCTCCGCGGCATGACACTCTACCGTTCATTGTCTAAACACTGTAAAAACCCATTCCGTTTTTATGTGCTATGCCTGGATGAAGATGCATTGAATGCACTTAAGAAGCTGGATGAAGAAAGTATTGTCCCCATCACATTACAGGATGTCGAGCAATGGGATCAGGCGCTTTTAACGGCGAAAAGAAACCGTAGTCGGATCGAATATTATTTTACCCTGAGTCCTGTTTTGCCGTTGTATGTGTTGGAACACTTTGACGTTGATATCGTGACTTACCTTGATGCTGATTTGATGTTCTTTTCCAGTCCTGACCCGATTTATGAAGAGCTTGGAAAATGCTCTGTTTTTGTAACAGAACATCGTTTTTCTGAAAAACTGCAAGATTCAATCAAGTTCGGACGTTTCAATGTCCAATGTCAGGCATTCCGCAATGATGAAACAGGGCTTGCGTGTTTGTACCATTGGCGAGAGCAATGCCTGGACTGGTGTTATGATCGCCTGGAAGATGAAAAATTCGCCGATCAGAAATATCTGGATGAATGGCCTGATTTATATGGTGAAAATCTTGTGATTTGTCAACACCGGGGGGTTGGGCTAGCTCCGTGGAATGTTGGAGATGCATCCATGGAAAGAGTGAATGATGATTTTTTGATCGATGGAGAGCGACTAGTGTTTTATCATTTCCATGATTTGAAAATATTAGGTTCGCATTTGATTAGAACCGGGTTGGGATCATATCAGGTGAGGTTGAGGTCAGGGTTGCGCGATTTATATGTGATCTATATGGAAGGTATGCGAAAAAGCAAAACCACATTTGGGGCGGGAAGTATGGATAAGAGTATCAGAGTAGGGCATGGCAGATTGAGAATACTGCGTCAGGGAATAAAACAACGCGATCTTCTTTGGCTATAATGCATGAATCATGACGTTGTTGAGCCTTCTGAAGCAGTGAGTGTGGCCCCTCTCATTTCAGTGATTGTTGCTGTTTATAATGGTGCTGAAACGTTGCAGCGCTGTATTGACAGTGTGGTGAATCAAACGTATCCACATGTTGAGCTAATTGTTATGGATGGTGCTTCAACAGATGGCTCAGTCGACATTCTTAAAGCAAAGGACTTGGTTATTGCATGCTGGGAGTCTGAGCAGGATCGTGGTATCTATCATGCATGGAATAAGGCACTGAGGCATGTAAATGGTGACTGGATTTGTTTTCTTGGTGCTGATGACTATTTTTGGTCTTCTGATGCTTTGGAGAAAATGGTGGGTCATTTAAAGCATGCAGAGCCCCCATATAGGGTGGTTTATGGGCAGGTTGCATTGGTGAATAAAAAGGATGAAATCTTATGTTATGTCGGTGAATCATGGAAGGATGTGAAAGAAAAGTTCAGACATGTGATGGCTTTGCCGCATCAGGGTATCATGCATCATATCAGTCTATTTGAAACTCATGGGGTGTTTGATGAAGGTTACATGATTGCCGGAGATTACGAATTATTGCTCAGGGAATTGCAGTATCACGATGCGTTATTTGTTTCTGAAGTTATCATGGTAGGCATGCGACAGGGAGGGGTTAGTAGTGATCCGTCGCGCAGCCTTTTGTTGTTGATAGAGATTCGACGGGCTCAGAAAAAATTAATGGAAAGGGTAAGCGGCTGGCAATGGTGGGTTGCATATATCAAGGTGCGCCTACGTTTGCTGTTGTGGCGTATGTTGGGTGAGTTGTTGGCTAGGAAGGTTCTCGATGCTGCAAGGCTTAGCGTGGGAAAATCGCGATATTGGACGCGCATGTGACGGTCAAGTGTGTGTCGTCGGTTACTGTGTCCGTCAGTGTGGTTATTCCCTGTTATTGCTGTACAAGTACGATTATACGGGCTGTTGATTCTGTGGCATCCCAAACTATACGACCAAAGCAAGTGATTCTCGTTGATGATGCGAGTGATGATGATGGTGCAACGTTGAGAGTGCTCTACGCACTTAAAAAAAAATATGTGGAAAGACTGGGAATTGAAGTGTTTCATCTCGAAGACAATGGTGGTCCCTCTGCTGCGCGAAATGCTGGTTGGGAAGTGGCCACAGAGTTTTATATTGCCTTTCTTGATGCTGATGATTCATGGTTGCCGCAGAAGCTTGAAGTGCAATATCAATGGATGAAAAAGAATCCGGAAATTGATTTGTGCGGGCACCTTTGTCGATGGGAAGGTATTTCCCGGGCGAGTGATAGTTTTGATTTGCGAGGGTTCTCTATAATTGAGGTTAAGAAAAGAGACTTATTGCTTAGGAATGCTTTTTCCACTCCAACGGTTATGCTAAGAAAAGATGTGGATTTGCGCTTTCCGGAAAATATGCGTTATGCAGAGGATTATTTCTTGTGGCTTGAGGCTGTTTGTCAAGGCTATAAGGCGGTGCGCCTAGAAACACCTTTAGCTATTCTATATAAGCCGCCCTTTGGATCAAGTGGTTTAAGCGGTGAACTGTGGAAAATGGAGCATGGTGTTCAGGAAGTTTTTTCCCATCTACACCATCAACACCTTCTTAACATTATGGAAGCGGGGGTAGCAAAATTGGTATCGCTGACTAAATTTTTATGGCGTATTTTCCGTGCGCGGCGATTAAAGCATTTAGAATATTGACCTTGAAGAAAATATGTTTCATCACTGCAAGTGAAATGACGGTAACGGCATTTTTGATAGCTCAGGTGCGGGTGCTGGCCGAAAAATATGATGTAACCGTTATCGTCAACACCGATAATATTGATTTTCTTAAGAAATGGGGGCTGGATGTCCGTGTCGTTCCTGTCGCCATTGTTAGGGATATCCACCCCGTTGCTGATTTGCTTGCTCTGTTCCGTCTGATAAGGGTTTTTCGCAAAGAGCGTTTTGATCTGCTTCACTCCATAACGCCAAAGGCAGGCCTGCTTGCCATGCTGGCAGGTAGAATAGCTGGAGTAGCTCTGCGCATTCATACTTTTACCGGACAGGTATGGGCAACCCGGACGGGGTTTTCGAGACAATTGCTGAAGATAATGGATCGTTTATTAGCAGTGTCGGCAACACATTTATTGGCAGACAGTCATTCCCAACGGTGTTTTTTGATCGATCATGGCATTGCCTCGGCTCAAAAAATAACAGTTCTGGCGGATGGTTCGATCAGTGGAGTGGATACTGGTTGTTTCAGACCCGATGATATGGCTAGAAAAACTGTGAGAAGTCAGCTGAAAATATCAGATCATGAGGTGTTGCTGCTGTTCTTGGGGCGTTTAAATCGGGATAAAGGTATATTGGATCTGGCAAAATCTTTTGCTGGTTTGTCCAAACAGTTGCCCGATGCGCACTTGTTGTTGGTTGGGCCGGATGAAGGGCATATCAAAGCAGATGCTCAAAACATTACAGTAGCCTGCGCAAAGCATGTCCATTTTATCGATTACACGGATCATCCTGAACAATATTTTGCGGCAGCGGACATTTTTTGTCTGCCCAGTTACAGGGAAGGTTTTGGCACAGTTATCATCGAAGCCGCAGCATGCGGTATTCCGGCAATCGGATCGAATATCTATGGCGTATGTGATGCCATTCAAGATGGCAAAACAGGGTTGTTGTTTCCGGTTGGCGATACAGCTACGTTGGCCGCGACGATTCGCAAGATGGTTATGCAGCCGCAGTTACGTTTGCAGATGGGAGCGGCGGCGCTGGAGAGGACGAAAAATGATTTTTCACATCAGAGACTGGTTCGGGCATGGTTGGACTACTATGATGGGTTGCAATGAAACGACTGTTTGATCTTGTTGCCGTGATTTGTGCTTTGTGGTTGCTGTGGCCTTTACTGCTGTTGCTGGCATTGCTGGTGCGGCTGAAACTGGGTGCTCCGGTTCTGTTCAAGCAGCAGCGACCGGGCCTGCATGGTGCGCCGTTTTATATTTACAAGTTTCGCAGTATGACGGATGCCTGCGATGACGATGGCAAGCTTTTGCCTGATGGTGAGCGCCTCACTCCTTTCGGGCAGATGTTGCGCAGACTAAGTTTGGATGAACTGCCACAATTGTATAATGTACTCAAGGGCGATATCAGTCTTGTAGGGCCGCGCGCGCTGTTGACGGAGTACTTGCCACTGTATAATAGCGTGCAGGCCAGGCGACACGATGTGAAGCCTGGTATTACCGGCTGGGCGCAGGTGAATGGCCGCAATGCCATCTCTTGGGAAGAAAAATTTAAGTATGATGTGTGGTATGTGGATAATCACACGTTTCTGCTGGACTTAAAAATTTTGTATAGAACGATATATAAAGTATTTATGCGGGAAGGCATTAGTGAAGATGACCATGTGACAGCCAGACCGTTTAAGGGAAGTAGTGAGGATGCATAGATGATAAGCAAAACAGCGATAGTGTATCCGTTCGCAAAAATCGTAGGTGCCAGTGAGATTGAAGTGGGCCACCAGTCGCAAATTGATGACTTTGTCTTTATCAACACTGGTGTGGCATGTCAGCTAGGGATGTTTGTACATGTCGCATCCTTCTGCTCTATTATTGGTGGTGGGCGTTTTGTTATGGGTGATTTTTCCGGGCTCAGTGCTGGTTGCCGTATTATTACTGGATCGGATGATTTTTCCGGTGGTTTTTTAACGAACCCAACCGTGCCTAGCCAATTTTCCAATGTTCATGTATCAGAAGTTATCATTGGAAAACATGCTATTATTGGTACAAATTCTGTGATTTTTCCGGGAGTAAAAATTGGAGAAGGTGTGGCGGTAGGCGCTGGTTGTATTGTGCGCAAAGACTTGGAACCTTGGAGTATCTATGCGGGGTTCAGCCCTCGGGTCGTGGGTAAGCGCGATAAACGTGGCGTTTTGGAACAAGAGTTGGCTTTGCGTGAATCCGATGCATGGCGAGGTGCAGAGCAGTGAGGCCTATGCTATTTCCAACATGGCCAGTCTTCCACGATGATGAAATCGCTGCGGTCGGAGCGGTGCTGCGCTCTGGAAAAGTCAATTACTGGAGTGGTGATCAGGGCGCGTTGTTTGAAAAAGAATTCGCAGTTTTTATCGGTTCGACGCATGCGATTGCGCTGGCCAACGGTACGCTGGCGCTGGAAGCGGCGCTTTATGGCTTGGGCATCGGTGATGGCGATGAGGTGATTGTGCCGGCACGGACATTCATTGCTACGGCCAGTTGCGTGGTGATGCGCGGCGCTATTCCTGTGGTAGCTGATATCGATCCGTTTAGCGGTAATATCACTGTTGCGTCCATTGATGCAGTTCGCTCGGAGAAAACGAAGGCGATTATCGTGGTACACCTGGGTGGCTGGCCCTGTGATATGCCGGCCATCATGGCCTATGCGGAATTGCACGGGTTGAAAGTGATCGAGGATTGTGCGCAGGCGCATGGTGCTGAAATTAATGGGCGGAAAGTGGGATCATTCGGTCATGCAGGCGCTTTTTCTTTTTGCCAGGATAAAATTATTTCGACTGGCGGTGAAGGTGGTATGCTGGTTACGGATGATGAGTCTGTATGGCGCAGGGCATGGTCGCTTAAAGATCATGGGCGTGATTATGACGAGGTTTTTCATCGCCAACACGAGCCAGGACATCGCTGGTATTGCACAAGCTTTGGGAGCAACTGGCGGCTCACTGAAATGCAGTCGGCGATTGGACGGATTCAGTTGAGGAAACTGCCTCAGTGGATAAGTCTGCGCTGTCACAATGCCTGCATGCTTATGGATGGGTTGTCCGGGCTTGCCGGGCTGGAGCTTCCTGTACCGGAGCAGCGTGTTCTGCACGCCTGGTATCGATTTTACGTACGGATTGATCTGTCGGTATTAGCCAACGGCTGGAATCAGGATCGTATAATCGCTGCTATTGTGGCTGAAGGCGTACCTTGTTTTCATGGTGGTTGCTCTGAAATTTATCGTGAAAAAGCATTTGCGTCGATGATGAGAGGCAGTTATCCACTGCCGAATGCCATGCTTTCCGGGCAGAGAAGTTTGGCCCTGCTGGTGCATCCAACCTTAACAGAGGAACACATGAAAAGGACAATAGAAGTGGTTCATGCGGTGTTTCAACGTGCCTTGGGTTAATATCCTGCCTGGGTGGCAAGGTGTAAATACTGTCGCGCTTGTTCTACTTTGTCTGGCGATACTTTGTTTTCCGTTCTCCGTTGCCGCAACGAATATTTTTCTGGGGTCAGCTCTTGCATCAGGTATGCTCACCGGTATTTGGTGGCTGGGTATCAAACGACTCTGGAACGATTATCGCGGGTTGTGTATCGCCCTTTTTGTCTATCTGATTCTAGTCTGTACCGGCCTGTTGTGGAGTATTGATGTCGACTGGGGTATTCGCATTCTTGCCAGACACTGGTTTTGGTTGCTGTTGCCAGTTGTTGTTATAGTACTTACCGATCAAAGGAACAGATATGCATTTCTTATGGCGATGAGTGTCGGATTAACGGCTAACCTGGTGTTTTGCGTATTACAGGCCAATGGCCTGGTCGCAAGTCCGGCTGTGGCTGGATCGACAATGGTAAATGCGACAGGGCATATAGGGCATACAAGTTTCGGATTTATTTATGGTATTTGGGCAGCATGGCTATTGCATCTTGGCCTGGTCATATCCGGCAAATCGCGCTGGTTGCTGTGGGGTTTAGCTATATGGTCTCTGGTGATGGTATTTTTGGCCCAAGGCAAGGGCGGTTATATCGTAAGTTCGCTAATGATTCTTCTGGTGGCAGGGAAATGGATGCAGGAAACCCGCAATCGAACTATGCTTATTGCAGTTTTAATATTACTTGCTGCACTGATATCATTCGGGCCGGGTAAGGCGCGTTTTCAAGGCGTATCCGAAGTATTGACAGGCAATGTTCACCAACAGATGACTGCTGATCAGGAAAATGCCGTTTCGTCGGTTGCTGCCCGATTGGCATGGTGGAAGATGAGCTATGAAATATGGTTAAAACAACCGTGGATTGGTGTTGGTACAGGAGGCTTCCCGAAAGCTGCGGCGGCATGGCAGGCTCAACAGGCCAGTCCTCAACCATTTGCAGTGGCACTGGTTCACCCCCATAATCAGTATCTGCTTTCGCTGGTTCGCTGGGGTGTGGGGGGGCTGTTCCTGCTGCTGGCATTGCTCTATTTCTGGATGAAAACAGGGCTATCGCCTCCATGGCGAGGTCGCGTGTCCTTGCCATTGATCGCACTAACAGGCAGTGCATTGTTCATAGATGGTTTCTCGACATCCAGCCTTGAGGAACATTTTTCAACAATTTTTGCCCTTGTTCTATTGGGAGTCGGGTTGTCCGAATCAGCCTGTAATTCATCTGCGAGCATACCAAAGCGTACATTGCGGGAGTCATCGGATATTGTGTGATATCTATGTAAATAGGGAGTTGAATTCCCATTTTACATAGTCTATCTTTGTCAAGATGATGATTGAGCGTGAAATAGAGACTGAGTTATTGCAGTTATTGCAGGAATATCCGGTTGTTACGTTACTGGGGCCAAGGCAGGCCGGCAAGCTCACGCTCTGACAAACCGCGCCCTTCGTCGTACAATGATTTGACTTTATGTATCACTATCCACTCCTTCAATTTTGGCCGCCTCCTGATCACTCGATTTGAGGCGGCTGATTATCTCCCCTAATGGAAGATTTACTCGAAAAAGTGGTTCAATTCCGTTGGCCGATTTTGGCTCATTCTAATTTGCCATTAACAGATGAGAACCGGATCAATGGAGAGTTTGTATTAACCGGGTCGCACCAGTTGGAGCTCAAGGACGCTATTGGTCAATCCCTGGCAGGGCGAACCGGTATTTTGAATCTGTTGCCGCTTTCCATCACGGAACTTACGCAGGCAAACATCATGTTTGATGATTTTGAATCATATGCATTTCATGGGTTTCTTCCCAGAATATATGACCAGAAACAGCGCCCGACACAGGCCTGGTCCAATTACTACCAGACTTATGTTGAGCGGGATGTGAGGTTGATGATCAATGTAAAGGATGCGGCGCTATTTGAGAAATTCATTAAACTGCTGGCTGGCCGGGTGGATCAGGTGCTGAATCTGAGCTCGCTGGCCAATGATGTGGGCGTGCAGGCAAAAACGATCGGACACTGGTTGGTGGAATATTTGAGAATATAGTGGTGATTGAGTTGCTGAAAATGCGATTAAATAAGGGGAAATTACCGAATCTCTACTATTATCGGGATAGCAATGGTAACGAAATTGATGTGCTGTTGCAGACGGGAGTAAAACTTGCTGCGATTGAAATTAAATCCAGCTCGACCTACCACGCCAGTCAGTTTGTAGCGATTGACAGAATCAAACAACATACGAACAAGATTGAAAATTCGGTTTTAATTTATAACGGAGAGTCAAGATTATTAAGCGACCACAGAAAAATGCTGCGATTTGATCAGACGGCACTGGTTGAAACGGATATGCCCGTATGATGTATGAATTAACAGTGCATCAGCCAAAGAATTACAGAAAGTGGATGGCATCGGCTTAATCAGATATGGCTACAATTACCTGTTTATTATTATGGCCGTTATTCAGGCGCGAAAGACTGTTGCCTCATAGAATAAGAGAGTTTAGGCTCCTTACTATATCCATAAGAAGTAAGGAGAGAAGCTATGAATGTCGCCAAGCTTACGAGTAAATTCCAAATCACGATTCCTGCCGATATTCGACGCAAGCTGGGACTGCATCAGGGGGATGCTGTTGTCATTGACCTGGAAGGCGATAAGGCAATGTTGCGACCGGTGCACGGTGGGCATGTTCAACGTATGTCCGGATTGGGAAAGGATGTATGGGCGAGCCTCGGCGGGGGTGATGCTTATCTTCAATCGGAGCGTGCCTCCTGGGGGGAGGAGTAAAATCGCCTGATTCGATTCATGCGGCCACTGCGGTAGTGTATAAAGCAGACTATTTTATTACCGAGGATAGCCGACTATGCAAAATAGAAGGCATCCATGGCTTAGCCTTGTCGTCGTTTAACAGCCTTTAAGCTTTGCGAATTAAAGATAATTGACTGGAATTTGAATGATGTTTTCAGATAGTCGTTCGATTCTTTTGCCTCTGTTGATCAGAATGCCGTATTGGGCATGAAGGTCTGTAATACGTAAACGTAAATTCCATTTGTGTCGCCATGGTTGCCTGAAACCCGCGAATAATTTCTTCGATGACAAAACTTTCAAAAGAGAAGCCCGCGACAGGATGGAGCAGTAATTTGTCCAGTTCTGTGATTTTGAGAAGCTGATCGCCGCTCACGAGTTTTGCAATTGGCTCGAATGTATGATGAATAATATCCAGGTAATCCTTGACTGTCGGGACGCTGGTTTCCAGAGCTCTGGACATGTGCCTGCATGATGGCGCCGGGGCTGGCTGTGCATGCACTGTCATTCTCCAGCATGGAACGTTCAAGAATGTTGATGAACTGACAAGTCGGTGACGCCGGTGGTTCGGACAAAGATTGATATAATTGTTAATGTATTGTATATTATGCGGGTTTAATATATAATATATTGAGGTTTATATGAGGTCGATAGGGAAAAATGCGCTGCCGTATTCCGTTCGGCGAGAGCTTAAGAAGCTGGGTGATGATATCCGCAAGGCGCGTATTCGTCGTAAACTCACCATGAAAGAGTTGGCTGGCCGCGCTTTTGTCTCTGTGCAAACGCTCTCCAGCGTTCAGAAAGGAAAAGCATCTGTGGCCATGGGTATCTATGCCCGTATCCTTGCGCTTCTGGGCATTACAGGACGTATCGGCATACTTGCGGACTTCTCCGTTGATCCAATATCCCAGGATATCGAAGCGGAATCATTACCCAAAAGGGTACGTAAATGAGCTGGTTGCGGAACGTATAAATGACGCGTTTACATGTATTTATGGATGATCGGTATGTTGGCGATCTGATAATGCATGAGAAATCTTCCACATTTATCTATGATGATGCCTGGATCCATGACGGCTACCCTGTTTCTCCCGACATGGTGCTGGATATCAAAGAGCATCATACGGTGGGCATACACGGTATTTTTTCAGATAGTTCACCTGACCGATGGGGTCGAAAACTTATTCAGCGAAAACTCGACAGGTGCAGGCTTTCTGAACAGGCGTACCTGCTTGGTGTGTCGGATCGATTAAGGCAAGGTGCATTACGATTTTCGCTGGATGGCGGTAACACCTTTGAAGGACAAAACAACAGGATTCCACCAGTTTCCGCATTGCCAAAATTTATCCGTCTGACGGAAGCGATGATGAAAGGCGAGGATCACGATTATAGTGAACTGATCAGTAATGCTTCCCTGGGTGGTGCAAGGGCGAAAATCATTGTGCTGGATGGAGATACGCAGCGGATTGCAAAGATTCCTCAAATTTATGATCAGGAAGATATAGAAGGATGGGAATATATTTATCTTCAACTGGCACAGAAAGCAGGCATCATGACACCGGCATGTTCGCTACATGGGGATAAACATAGTCATACCTTGCTGGTTGAGCGGTTTGATAGAAATGCAGGCAAGAGAATCCATTATATGTCGGCGATGACATTGATGGGGCTGAATGATGGAGATGCGTGTACCTATATTGATCTTGCCTTTGAGGTGGCGAATAACATCGGCCCTGAATGTTTACCTGAACTTTATAAACGAATGTTGTTGAACATCATGATATCGAATACGGATGATCACTTGCGTAATCATGGTTTTCTATATGATCATGGTTGGCATATTTCACCCGTCTTTGATTTGACAAGCAGCCACCGCCCCTATGCGTTTTCTCATGCGTTGAGATTGGACGGAGAAGCTCCGGATAACTTCATGACGGCACTTTCCATCCACGATTTTTTTGGCTTGAGCAAACATCAGGCCATGGAGATGTTATCCGGCATGGCTAATCAGTTGTTACAATGGAGAGAGGTTGCCCGACAGTCCGGCATTGCAAACGTAGAACGTATGTCGGACACTATTTTCACACAAGAGGCTTTTGATACGCTGGCAAATCAAGTGGGTCAATAACACCGTCCATCCACAGCCAATGTCGGGCCTTGAGTTTACCCTGTCCGGATTAGCACTGGCCGTGCATGGATTATCTTCCTTTAGCCCGGACTAGCATGCAAGAACATTTTTCTGCTATACTGGCTGTATTGTTATTGAGCGTAGCATTGTCCGATAACAAATATCATGTGAAGGACGGAGGATTAGAATGAAAATCAGGCAAGTATTGTTATCGCTGATCATGGCGATGTTTTTGGCCGGCGGTTTGGCATGGGCTGGCGATGCGGTGAATATTAACAGTGCATCAGTCAAAGAATTGCAGAAAGTGGATGGTATAGGCGCTAAAACGGCGGCAAAGATTGTTGCTTATCGCGAGGAACATGGAGCGTTCAAGGATGTTGATGAACTGTTGAAAATCAAAGGTATTGGTAAAAAGAAACTGGAGAAATCAGGTGATGAACTGACAGTCGGTCAAGCAGGAGACGACGAAGGTTCAGACAGTCACTGATTGTCTCGTTTCATCGCTTTGGGCGGCATTCTCGGGATAGAGATTGCCGCCCTTTGTTTTTTGTGAAGCATGGCCGCGATGACGTTAAATAAAATAATATCTTTGAGAAGTAGCGGGGCAGCCTTTGCGCATGATCTGTTATGGGTTCTTGCATCGGTCTGGCTGGCTTTTTGGCTGCGTTTCAATCTGGGTGTTGTCCCTTCTACATATATTTCAGCGTTACATCTGTTGATTGTGATTGCATTGCCGGTGCAGGCTGCATTCTTCTGGTATTTTGGCCTGTATCGCGGCATCTGGCGTTTTGCCTCGCTGCCTGATTTGCTGCGTATCATCCAGGCCGTACTGCTCGGCGTGCTGGCAACTTTTATAATTATGTTTATCTGGCAGCGGCTCGATGGTATGCCCCGTTCGGTGCTGTTTCTCTATCCGGTTATTCTGGCCATGGGTCTGGCAGGCCCGCGTCTGTTTTACCGCTGGTTGAAAGATCACCATCTGTATCTGAGTGCGAGAGAGCGGGATCGAGCGCTGTTAATCGGAGCGGGGCAGGCAGGCGAGCTGCTGGTACGTGATTTATTAAAATCCGGCCCGTATGAGCCGGTTGGTTTTCTCGATGATGCAGACAGACGCCAGGGGCAGGAGATTCAGGGCGTGCGCGTGATCGGCAGAATTGCGGATATGGAGCAGGTGATTGGCGATATGGCGGTCAACGTCGTGCTGTTGGCTATTCCATCTGCTTCGCACAAGATCATTCAAGCCATGGTAAACAGGTGTCAGAAATTGTCGATTCCTTGCCGGACGTTGCCATCGGTTGCTGATCTGGCCGATGGACGGGTGGAGGTTTCTCGTCTCAGACAGGTGCAGATTGAGGATTTACTGGGGCGAGATACGATTCAACTCGATGATAGCGGCATTCATCAGCTGCTTGCCGGTTGCAGGGTGCTGGTGACAGGCGCAGGCGGCTCCATCGGTTCTGAGTTGTGCCGCCAGATTCTGTCCCACAAGCCATCCTGTTTGCTGTTGCTCGATCACGGCGAATTTAATCTGTATACGATAGAACGGGAACTGCAAGCGATTGCGACTGAATCAGGTTGCATGATTGAAGCGTTATTGGGAGATATCCGTGATGTTGAACGCATGGGCTGGCTATTTGAACATTTTAAACCCGCAGTCGTATTCAATGCGGCGGCCTATAAACATGTGCCGCTGGTAGAACAGAATCCGGCTGAAGGCGTCAAAACCAATGTCCTGGGCACCTGTCAGTTGGCCGATTTGGCCGTTGAATCCGGTGTGGAGAAATTTATTCAGGTATCCACAGACAAGGCGGTGAATCCGACCAATGTGATGGGAGCAAGCAAGCGTTGCGCGGAAATCTATTGCCAGAATTTTAATCTGCGCAGTGAGAAAACAGCATTTATTACCACGCGTTTTGGCAATGTGCTGGGATCGGCCGGTTCGGTCGTGCCTCTGTTCCGCAGCCAGATTGAGGCAGGCGGCCCGGTGACGGTCACGCACCCCGAGATTACCCGTTATTTTATGACCATTCCCGAATCCGTCAGTCTGATTTTACAGGCGGCCACGATGGGCGATGGCGGCGAGATATTTGTGCTGGATATGGGCAAGCCGGTCAGGATTGTCGATCTGGCCGAACAGATGATTCGTTTGACAGGATTGGAGCCAGGGCATGATATTGAGATTGTATTTACGGGTTTGAGGCCGGGCGAAAAATTGTACGAGGAATTATTTCACGAGTCCGAAGCACTTAAAGCTACGTCGCATCCGAAAATTATGCTCTCCGGCAGTCGTGAAGTGGATTGGGATCAGCTACAACATCAGATGGAATCGATTCGGCTTGTTTGTAGCAGTCGTGATGTGCCGCAACTGCACAGGGAGTTGCAACGACTGGTGCCGGAATTTACACCGGATAGCGAAAGGCAATAGTCAAAGGCGCTCACCACACAGTACGCAGAGTTCCACAGAGTAAAACCACAACCAACCATCAATATTTTGGTTTTGATTTATATCTGCGTTCATCCGAGTTCATCTGCGGTTCCTGCCTTTGACTTACTCTGTGAAACTCTGTGTGCTCTGTGGTGAAAGAAATGTTTATTTGAGGTGTTATGTCCGGGCAGATTAAGCAGGCGTGTGTCGAAGTGGCGGTGTTTTCGCCGCTGGCAGGTAGCTTTACCTATTTGTGGCCGAATTCACTCGGCGTACCGCTAACAGGCATCCGGGTTCAGGTGCCTTTTGGCAAGGGCAATCGAATCGCCCTTGTGCTGGGTGAAACCGCAAGGCCGACGGGAATTGAACTCAAAACCGTGTGGGACAGGCTCGATGAGACGCCTCTGTTTGATCAGACCAGAATGCAGTGGCTGAAAAGGGTGGGCCGGTATTACCTGGCTCGTCCCGGTGAACTATGGGGTAGTGCGCTGGGCTGGGCCGGGCAAGATGATATTCGCCGTTTCCGCTGCACGGATCGACAGGCGCTGATGCAGCATGATTCTGAACTGGCTGGATTATTTCATACGCGTGCTGCGACCACGCTCAAACTGTTATTGCAGCGCTCTGATCATATTGCCGGGCTGCGCCATACGATTGCCAAAACCTGTGCTGAAGGTTTACTCGAAGAAGTGCGCCCCGAACCTTTGTGGCGCAAAGAAGATGCTGAACTGACAAAAGCACCTGAGCCCACAGCTTTGCAACAACAGGCGATCACCTCGATTACTGCTAACCTGAATACGTTCCACCCGTTTTTGCTGTTCGGTCGAACCGGCTCTGGCAAGACAGAAGTCTATCTCAGGGCGGCGGAATCGGTTATCAAGGCAGGCGGGCAGGTGTTGGCGCTGGTGCCAGAAATCGGTTTGACGCCGCTGTGGTTATGGCGTTTAAAACAGCGTTTTAAACGGGTGGGCATGTGGCATTCGGCCATGACCGCAAAAGAACGATTGATTGTGCGTGAGTATTTACCCAAGACGGAAATTCTGATTGGCACCCGCTCCGCTTTGTTCCTGCCTTTGCCGCGATTGGGTCTGATTGTGGTGGATGAAGAGCATGATGCCAGTTTCAAGCAACATGATGGCATGACCTATTCAGCACGTGATATGGGCGTATTACTGGCTCAGGAATTGAATATTCCGATTGTGCTGGGCTCGGCGACGCCGAGTCTGGAAAGCTGGCGACAAGTGAAGGACGGGCGTTACCAGCGTTTGAATTTACCGCGCAAGGTGGTGGCCGAAACAGCGCCGATTGTTTCTGAAGTGATTGATATGCGCAATGTTTCAGAGCCGGTATCGGAGGCCTTGTTGTCGGCCTTGCATAAAAATATAGCTGCCGGTGATCAATCCATCCTGTTTTTGAATCGGCGCGGTTATGCGCCTGCATTGCAATGTACGGCCTGTGGCGATGTGCCTGAATGCTCCGATTGCTCCATGCGTTTAACATTGCATCGGCGGGCCGGGCAATTGCGGTGTCACAGTTGCGGCTTCCGCCGCAGAACGCCGAAAACGTGCGAAGTGTGTGGCGAAGCGGCATTCCTGCCGCTCGGCGAGGGTACGGAAAAACTCGATGAATGGCTGAGCGAACATATCCCCGAGCTGCATTTCGCTCGTTTCGACCGCGATATTATTACTTCTCACGCCCGCCTGGAAAACACATTGACTGCCTTTGAGCGGGGAGAAATTGATTGTTTAATTGGCACCCAGATGTTGGTTAAAGGCCACGATTTTCCCAATGTGACGCTGGTTGGCGTGATCAATGCCGATCTCGGCATCAATATGCCTGATTTTCGCGCCGCCGAGCGCTGGTGGCAACAGATGACCCAGGTGACAGGCCGGGCAGGGCGCGGCGCCAAAGCGGGCAGGGTGATTATTCAGACGCGCATGCCCGAGGCCGACTGGTTTGCACGTATCGATGAATCGCAGGCCGAAGCGACATTGAATGATGAATTACAACTCAGAGAAATGTTATCGTTTCCACCCTATGGGCGCTGGGTGCGCATGGTATTTTCGGCCAGAAAAATAGACAGGGCGACTACCATTGCCGCCCAGGTTGCGCACGCTTGCGAGGCGGTTGAAGGCATTAGTATCTCCGGCCCGATGCCGTGCTCGATGGAGCGACAGGCAGGAAAATTTCGTATCGAAGTGTTGTTGCGCGATACGAGCCGGAAAATATTACCATGGAAGCTACAGCCGGTTCTCCATGCAGTAAAAATACCCCGTGATGTGCGCATTCGGATTGATGTCGATCCGCAGAATATGATGTGAGCCCGTCCTGGGCTCACCTCCTTCGGGCGTGCTAAAGCACGTCCAATTTCTCCATCCTGAGTTGTGTGATGTAGGCATATCGTGGCGTTACGGAGGTGCGGCTTTAGCCGCGCATAATTTGTGTATGTGGTTGTGACGGCATCGTCATGGAGGCGATAGGATGTAACTATTATTCAAAAAATTATTAAACAGTCTTGACTATTATTCAAAGTAATAGATAATAGTCGATATGAAGCGTTATCTATCTGATCGAATCCTGTCCGATCTCGACAACAAAATGGTCATGCTGACAGGGCCGCGTCAGGTTGGGAAAACGACGCTGGCCAGGGCATTGCAAAGTCAGTTTAAACAACCGCAGTATCTGAATCGGGATGTGATGGATGATCGTCGAATTCTGATGGCACAGAGCTGGAGCATTCGATCCGACTTGCTGGTGCTTGATGAGATTCACAAAATGCGACATTGGAAACAATATCTTAAAGGCGTGGTGGATGGTCGCATGGAGGGGCAATCCATTCTGGTGACCGGCAGTGCGCGCATGGACACATTTCGGCAATCCGGAGAATCGCTGGCAGGGCGTTATTTCCACATGCGATTGCACCCTTTTTCAGTCAAAGAGTGGGTTGAATTGACGGATGCCAGCCCTGATGATGCGCTGGATCGGCTCATTGAACGCGGTGGTATGCCCGAACCATTTCTGGTGGATGATCCGGTTCAGGCAGAGCGATGGCGGCAACAATATTTTACTGATTTGATTCGTGAAGA
The DNA here is from genome assembly GCA_964553725.1 of uncultured Zetaproteobacteria bacterium. GTDB lineage: Bacteria > Pseudomonadota > Zetaproteobacteria > Mariprofundales > Mariprofundaceae > Mariprofundus. Next base: position 598 of record CAZKME010000021.1, on the reverse strand, counting down.
TGTTGTGGAGTTTTCACGCATTCATGAAATCAGGGTGATGCGGTTACTGGTTGAATTATTGCGAGAGCGCGTGGGCTCGCCGTTGTCGATTGCCTCTCTTGCGCGTGATCTTCAGGTCGCCCCCAATACAGTAACAAAATATCTGGAGATTCTTGAAGCATTGTATGTCATTTTTCTGGTTCGTCCATTCCATCGAAATGTGGCGCGGGCGATTTTGAAAGCGCCCAAGGTTTATTTTTTTGATACGCCGTATGTATTCGGCGATGCGGGTGCTCAATGGGAAAATGCCTGTGCTGCGATGTTGCTAAAACACGTTCATTTTGAACAGGATGTTTTAGGTAAACAGACCACGCTGCATTATTTGAGAACCAAAGAGGGGGCCGAGGTCGATTTCGTATTATGTGAAGGTGGTGATCCAGTTCGTTTGATTGAATGCAAATATGCAGATCATCAAGCTGCATCCGCGCTTGTGAAATTTGCCGGATTATTCCCGCAAGCCGAGGCGATTCAACTGGTGCGTGAACTACGGCAGGAAGAATATCGTCGTCCTGTATCCATTATCAAGGGGGCGGAATGGCTGGCGCAATTATCTGCCTGA
>CAZKME010000020.1:0-19956 GCA_964553725.1 uncultured Zetaproteobacteria bacterium | reverse complement strand
CTGCCGGGCTGCGGTATCATTGCCAGCACACGATGGGCCAGCGGCCCCTGTCTGAGCCAATGGTAAACGGCCTCTTTTAATACCGCCCGCCCCTGTGAATGCAGGCCGCGACCGTGGATAATACAAAACACGCGCACGCCTTCACAGGCAGCCTGTCCGCAAGATGCCTCCAGCATCGCCAATGCTTCATGGCGGGTCATGCCATGCAAATCAAATGTACGTTCAATCGGGGGCCGACCGGCTGCGAATCGTTTAAGCCGCTCTCGCGACATGCCATCTGCGACAAATACCCACGGGGCGGCTGTCGGCTGCACAGATAATGCCACCGAAGCTTGCGTTGTTGTATGGGCTGGTGAACGCCTGATCTGGATATGTTCTGCCGACCGGGCCGGTTTTGGTTTGTTGGCAACCACTTTGTCTGCCGGTTCCAGCGGTTGCACCTTGCCCATTGCCTCGGCGAACAGGCCTTGCCCACCATCCTCGTTCATTATTCCGGTCGTTCAGGCCGCGACATCAATCGCATCAGTCCATTCTGAATATCCAGTTTGCCGCTCAGTACACGGTGAATGCTTTGCATGAGCGGCAACTCAAGCGCCAGTTTTCCAGCCAGATGGTTCACGGCCTGAGCAGTACGTAGGCCTTCAACCACCTGGCCTATCTCGGCCTGGGCCTGTTCGATACCAACGCCTCTGGCCAACGCCATGCCAAATCTGCGGTTGCGTGATAATGCACCGGTACAGGTGAGTACCAGATCACCGAGACCGGATAGCCCCATCATTGTTTCCTGTCGTCCGCCGCAGGCGACCGTTAAGCGCGCCATTTCAGATAAACCGCGCGTCACAGCCGCCGCGACAGAATTGTGACCAAAACCAAGTCCATCGGCCATGCCGGCGGCAATAGCGATGACATTTTTAAGGGCCCCGCCCATGGCCACGCCGACCACATCGTCACTCAGATAAATACGGAAATTGGTGTTATCAAAAAAAGCAGCAGCAACATGCGCCTGCTCAATCGTTGCAGCCGCCATGGTAATCGCGGTGGGTTGATCCATGGCCACTTCATGGGCAAACGAAGGGCCGGACAAGATGGCAATGCGTGAACGTGCTATATACTGTGCCAGCATTTCGTCGCTGCGGGTCAAGCGCTGCGGATGCAGCCCCTTGCAGGCGGCAATCACCGGAAAATCGCCATTGGCCAGCAACGGCAGATAATCATCCACGGCGGCGCACGGCAGGGCATAGACGCAGGCATCAATTGAGTCGATGGCCTCATCAATATGGCTGGTGACATGGATATTATCGGGCAGTGTAATACCGGGCAGGTAACGGATATTTTCATGCTGCTGATGAATGGCCTCAGCATGACTTGCATCGCGAGTATACAGGTAGACATGGCGTTTGCCGGAGCGCGCCAGCACCGTCGCCAGCGCCGTACCCCATGAACCCGCGCCGAGCACGCATACACCTTCTCTGCTCATATTACCTCCTGTCGCCTGTCCGCTTTGTGATAAGCGGAGCAATCATGAGCAAAAGCAAACAACTCAGCAACGGCCAATCGCCCCAGCGAGTGTATGGCGTTTGCGAGTCCGATAACTGATAACTGCCGACCAGTGTCGTTTGTCTCCACCACGGCTTGGCGGCGGCGACCACACCATCGGGTTGAATGATGGCTGTAATGCCCGTATTGGCAGCGCGCAACACATAACGCCCTGTTTCCACCGCGCGCATGCGGGCGGCCTGAAAATGCTGCCATGCCGCAGGCGTCGTGCCGTACCACGCATCATTGGTCACATTCACCAGCACCTGCGCGCCATTTTGCACCCGGCTTCTGGCTTCTTCCGGAAATAACGATTCGTAGCAGATCAATGCACCGTAGGAAATGCCGCGCGCCTGAATGACGCCACTATCTTCAGCCGGTTTGAAATTGGCGATTTCCGGCACCAGCGTATGCAGGAACGGAATCCACGACGGCACATATTCGCCAAACGGCACCAGATGATGTTTACCGGCAAAGTCGCGCCGGAATAAAGCTGTTTCTGCTTGCGGATCCAGAGCGAACAGGCCGTTTTGCGCGGTTTGCTTGCCGGTCAGTTTCAGGCCGCCATACAACAGCGGCGTTTGCCAGCTTTCCACCTGTTTGTTGAGCCACATTTCCCAATTCGGCGCACGCTCCAGAAAAAAAGGAATGGCCGCTTCCGGCCAGATGATGATATCGGCACCCGCCGCTACGCCAGCCGACAAGGTGGCATAGCGTTGCATGGTGGTATTGAGAAAATCTCTGTCCCACTTTTTATCCTGCGGAATATTCGCCTGCACCAGCGCAGCCGTATGTAGTTTGCCCTGCCCGGCTTGTGGCGATGGTGCCAGCGCCACAAGTAGCCCTGCCATGATGATACCAGCAGCACCCATGCGTTTGTGCTCCGGTGAGAACAATAACACCAGCGCCGCTGCGATCAGGGCGGGCAATAATGCGAGGCCATAGACGCCGAACCACGAAGCCCAGCCGATGGCCGGCGTATCGAGCAACAGATTACCCAGCGCAGTCCACGGCAGGCCGGTAAAAATATGACCCCTGAGCCATTCTTCCATCACAGCGGCGGCGGGGAAAACAGCTACTATCCAGGCTGATTTTCCGGCCAGTTTCCAGCTCAACCACGCCCACAGAGCGGGGAATAAAGCCATCACGCAGGCGAGAAGCAGTACACAAAAAACTGCGACAAGCCATGGTAAATGGCCGAATGTATGCAGGGTAGGCACCAGCGACCATGCTTCCACGCCGAACCAGCCGAAACCGAATGCGAAGCCGGTCTGAATCGGCGCTCCACGGCGAATCAGCCACAACCAGCCGGTTAAAGCGGGTATAGCCAGCCAGATGTAATCGAAGGGAGAGAAGCTGAAGGGCATCATGGCCCCGCACAATAATGCCAGTAAAACGTGCAGTTTCCGGTTCTTTGTCACGGGTTCTTAGGCTTTTTTATCGGACTGAGTCTGAATGCGCACCCGGCTGATGCGACGCGGATCGGCTTCCACCACATGAATCTGCAAGCCTTCCAGGCTGATCTGTTCGCCATTGTGGGGAATTCGCCCCAGATGTGCTGTCAGCCAGCCGCCGACCGTATCGTAATCGCCCTCTGGCAATTGCATATCCAGCGCCTCACCCAGTTCTTCGATATGCATGCGCGCCTGCACCAGATAACTGCCATCGCCCAGCGCATGCAATTCCCCCTCTTCTTCTTCGCCATCTTCACCGATTTCGCCGGTGATTTCGCGCACCAGATCGGGCAGCGTAATAAATCCCGCTGTGCCGCCATATTCATCCAGCACCATGGCAATTTGGCAGGCATGTTCACGCATTTCAGACAACAGGCCGGAAACCTGCTCCAGTTCCAGCACCCGCAGGCATGGCCTGAGCAATGTGGTCAAGGCAGGATTTCCACCCTTGATGCGGGCCAGAACAATATCCCGGACATGCACGATGCCCAGCACATGATCGATATCACCTTCCATCACCGGCATGCGGCTGACGCCCTTTTCAATCATGGTCTTTTCAATGTCGGCCAGCGAATCCTGCACTGATACCGCATGAATTTCAGAGCGCGGCACCATCAATTCGCGCACCCGCATATCATGCATCTCGATCAATTGCTCCAGCATGCTGCGCTGATCATCCGATAACACCGCTTCAGCCCGGCGGATTACAGATAATAATTCCGCTTCATCCCGACCGGGACGCAGGTATTCGATGAGCAGCTTACGCAAACGCCCCGTCCATTTTTGAATCAGGCTCATGGTTGCTCCGTGGCGATATCTTCAAGCGGATAAGGGGCATGAAGCGCCATGCGTTGCATGGCTTCGGTTTCCAGCGCCTGCATACGGACGGCATCGTCATCTTCGATATGATCAAAGCCAAGCAGGTGCAGCGTGGCGTGGATAATCAGGTGAATGATATGTGCATCGACAGACAAACCCAGTCGTTCCGCTTCCCGTCTGATAAATGGCACGGCCAGAGCAATATCACCGAGTGATTCCGACAAATCGAAGGGCGCTTCCTGCATCGGAAAAGAGAGCACATCGGTGACTGTATCTTTATGACGCCATTGATCATTTAATGCGCGGATTGCAGCATCCGTGGCAAAACGAATACACAGTTCCGGTTCGATTGCTGTCATCTCTGCGGCGGAGCAGGCGGCTTCTACCGCAGCATCGATATGTAGCGGCGGTTCGAAGGGTTCTTCATCCGCATCAACGATGATTTCAATCATGGGCATCAATCATGCGGCGGCCCTTCTTCGCTGTCTTCATAGGCGTTGACGATTTTTTCAACCAGTTGGTGGCGCACCACATCGCGACTGCTTAAACGGCACAGACCAATATCTTTGACATGCTCCAGCACATGCAGCGCATGCAAGAGGCCGCTCTTCTGGTGACGCGGCAGATCAACCTGCGTCACATCGCCGGTCACCACCATTTTGGAACCAAAACCGAGGCGGGTGAGGAACATCTTCATTTGTTCGCAGGTGGTGTTTTGTGCTTCATCAAGAATAATAAACGCATCGTTAAGTGTGCGCCCGCGCATATAGGCCAGCGGGGCGACTTCAATACGACTCTGCTCCATCAGCGCATTCATTTTTTCCACGCCCAGCATATCGGCCATAGCATCGTATAAGGGGCGTAGATAAGGATCGACTTTCTGCTGAATATCACCGGGCAAAAAACCCAGCCGCTCGCCAGCCTCCACCGCCGGTCGGGTCAGGATGATGCGCTCCACCCGGTTGCTGTTCATGGCCGATACTGCCATAGCTACAGCCAGATAGGTTTTACCGGAACCGGCAGGCCCGACCGCCAGCGTCAGCGTATGGCATCCGATGGCTTTGAGATAGGCGCGTTGATTGGGCGTTTTGCCGCTGATGTGACGACGTCCGGCAATGATGACATGACCATCTGATTCAGACGCCGATGTTTCAACGCCACCATCGCGCAACACGCCTTCCACATCAATATCGGTCAATTCGCCCGTTTGCGCTACAGATTGCGTCAACAGACGCCGCAACGCCCGGCCAGCAGCAGCGGCATGCTCTCCCTCAATCTTCCAGTCGCCCGGCTTGCCGAGAAAGCGTACCTGATAAAAGGTTTCCACACGGCTGACAATCCAGTTTCCGGCACCGCACAGCTTTTGTAGCGCCGATGGTTCAAGCGCCTCAAGGCGCAGCGAAATACTCATGCTGTAATCATGCCATTAGTCGCCGGCAAGAATCAACTCACCGCGTAAGGACTGGCCGTAGGCCTCGGTGATTCGCACCGGCATAATCTGCCCGGCCTGACGCTGATTGCCCTTAAAATGCACAATTTTGAAATCGGGCGTGCGTCCTTGCATATCGCCTTCAGTCCGACTCTCTTTTTCGACCAGCACATCCAAAGTACGCCCTATTTGCCGCTGCATCGCTTCAGCAGTTTGCTCACGCATCAATGCCAGCAATATCTGAAGTCGCTCGTCTTTCACTTTTTCAGACACATTATCTTCGGCTTTGGCCGCTGGCGTGCCGGGGCGCGGGCTGTATTTAAAACAGAAGGCCGAGTCGTAACGGACACGATGCACCAGCTCCAGCGTGGCTTCAAAATCAGCATCGCTTTCACCCGGATAACCGACAATAAAATCGGAAGACAGGGAAATATCGGGGCAGTGTCGACGCAATGCATCAATCGTGCGGTAATAAATATCGCAGTCATGGCCGCGATGCATGATTTTGAGCAATGCATCCGAACCAGTCTGAACAGGCAGGTGTAAATACGGCATGAGTTGCGGAATCTCACCGAAAGCCACGCACAATTCGGAGGTCATTTCCATCGGATGGCTGGTGGTGAAGCGCAAACGTTTCAGCCCGTCCAGCTCGGCCACAGCGTACAGCAACATGGTGAAATCCCATTCCTCGCCATCCGGCCCCGTGCCCCTGTACCCGTTTACATTCTGCCCCAGCAGGGAAAGTTCTCTGGCTCCGCCTGCCAGCAGTTGCTGGCACTCTGCCAGAATATCAGCGACAGGGCGGGAAAGTTCCGGGCCGCGCGTATAGGGCACCACGCAGAAGGTGCAGAATTTATCACAACCTTCCATAATGGTGACAAAACCGGATATGCCATGGCTTTCCGCTTTGGGCAGATGATCGAATTTCTCAATTTCCGGCATATCGATTTCAGTTAGTTTGAAACGCCCTCGGCGAATCTGTTTCACCATTTCGGGCAGGCGGTGGTAAGTCTGCGGCCCGAATACGATATCGACATAGGGGGCGCGTTTCTGAATGCGTTCACCTTCCTGCTGGCCGACGCAACCGCCGACGCCGATAATCATATCGGGACGTTTATCTTTGAGCTTTTTATAGCGGCCCAGTTCGGAATAGACTTTTTCCTCGGCTTTTTCGCGCACCGAACACGTATTCATCAAAATCACATCGGCATCAGCAGGCGAGGCAACCAGTTTCAATCCGTACGCCTGCTTCATCAGATCGGCCATGCGCGATGAATCATATTCATTCATCTGGCAGCCATAGGTTTTGATAAAAAGGGTATCGAGGCTTTTCAGTTTGGCATCTTGTTGTTTCATGGGGCGGCGCACGCTAAATGGGTATTTCTGTGCAGGCAAATGCTATGGTCATATCTTCAGCCCGACAAATGCCTGATGGCAGAATACTTGCTGTGTTTATTTGAATCGTGATGGCTCATTTCCATCCTTTTTGAACATTTATTTCGGGCATCGGAAAATGCTTGGCGTTCAAGGTATAGATGCGGCCTCCCGTTTCCATCACAGTAGCGGCAAGCATCGCATCATTGACATCAATGCCGTAACCGGGATGCCATTTTCGATACAACACCCCCGCCACATCAACAATCTTCTGGGTTACAGACTCTGTTTTAATCGCTGATAAAAATAATACTGTCGCATCTTCTTCTTCAGGCCGCATGAAAAAAACAATCTCCGCTCGTTGTATCGCGCCGGTATATAGGTCGTAGCCCTCCTGATCTCGCAGGTAGATGAGTAAATCATTGGCCTTTTTTTCTCCTCGAAGATGCCAGATCAAAATATCCGCATCAATATAAGCTCTCATGGCTGATGCCTTTGCATGGATTGATTAAAAGCGCCGCGAGATATCAAAACGCTTTCCTGGGCTGTCTCTGATCTTTTCCAGGCACCGCAGGTGTTTTCAAACACATCAATTTTGCTCTTTAACCCGGTCTGTTCTGAATACAATTTAATGGATGCTTCAATAATGTTTTTTTTAGATGTGTTGAGTTTGCGGGACAACAGGCCGATCTGCTGTATGACTGATTCATCTATTCGCGCTGATAAAACCTTATCCATAAGACTCTCCTTACGTAAGCATTGTGACGTAAGTATATCCAGATCGTTTTTCTATGACAAGAAAAAATCGCCCCATTGCCTCAAATGAATGACAATGGAGCGGTAGCGTTTCTTCCTAACCGGGGCTAATGAAGTTTATCCCCCATGTACTCGCTGCACTTGTTTAGCTGTTGAAAATACCCTGCATTTCATCAAAGCCGTCTTCAAGTTCCACTTCAACAGCAGCCAGATGCGTTTCATTCAGGCCCAGGCGCTGCATCGGCGGATAGTGCAGTGCATCCACACCTTCGGGTATCTCATCAAAGGGCGGCTTATGGCCGCTGCCAGCCAGTAGGAACTGCACCGAATCAATCACATCAATCAGATTTTCGCGTGGCCGATCATCCGCCTCGACGCCATGATGTGAGGCCAGGGCAATAAACGCATCGGGCATGTCCCAGTAGGTGAGCAAGCGCCCGCCCATTTCTCTGTGTAGCTGACGTAAAATCTGGTGGCTTTGTTCGCACCCACAGGTGGCGATTTCATCAGGAACAGCGCAAATAATCGCCGCCACGCCGACATCAAACAGCATGCCGCCCATAAACGCCTCTTCAGGATCAACGCCGCCGACCAGTTTAGCCAAATGCTGGGCAGCCACCGCTACCAGCAAAGAATATTGCGCACTTTCACGCAGCAGTGTCTGCAAATCCTTGTCCTTGACCGCCATATGCAATTGCGAAGAAATGGCTGTCATCAGTTGCAATGTTCTGCGACCGCCAAGGCGTTGAATGGCCATGGGTAGATTGCGAATCTCGTGGCTGCCTGCTTTGAAGCGGGCGCTGTTAGCGATACGCAATACCGTGGTGGAAAAAGTGGTGTCCTTGGCAAGGACGCGAGCAATATCGGCTGCGCCCTGCTGCTCATCCTGCACAATTTTACGAACCTCGATCACCGCTTCCGGCAATATCGGCAGACGGGCGTCACCATCACGAAAACGACGGCGGATTTCCTCAGCAATTGCAAATGCATCCTTGTTCATATTTCATGCCCCATCAGTTTATAAATTTCTTCCACGCTGCGATTGGAGGGCGAGCGCGGCGCGATGCGGTAGACTTCTTCAACCGTGGTGAAGCCTTGCAATACTTTATACATACCATCCTCCATCAATGATAATAATTCGGTACTTTCACAACTGATCTGGCGCACCTCATGCGAAGTCTTGCGCTCCAGAATCGCTTCGCGCACATCTTCGTTGAGCACCAGCAATTCATGCAACGCCGTACGGCCGTGATAACCGGTGCCGTAACAGGTACCGCAGCCGATGCCGCGATAAAATGTGTGATTGCGCAGGGTGGCGTCGTCAATACCGATCAGGTTGGCGATGCGTTTATTCGGCATATAAGCCTGCCGACAATCCGGGCAGATGGTGCGAATCAGGCGCTGGGCCAGAATACTGACCACTGTGGAAGAAATCAGGAATGTTTCAATGCCCATATCAATCAGGCGCAACAGGCCGCCAATCGAATCTTCGGTATGAAATGTTGTCAGCACCTTGTGCCCGGTCAAGGCGGCCTGAACAGCCACCTGTGCGGTTTTTCTGTCGCGCACCTCGCCCATGACAATGATATCCGGATCCTGGCGCAGTACGGATTTCAGCGATTCATCATAGGTGCGTCCTGCGACATTATCCACCGAGCACTGAATAATGCCCGGCACAATATATTCGACCGGATTCTCTACGGTAATGATTTTGGTGGTGGGGCGATTGAGATAATCAATGGCGGCATACAGGGTGGTGGTTTTACCCGAGCCGGTTGGCCCGGTAATCAGAATCACGCCGGTCGGCACATCCAGCGCTTCATGTTTGAAGCGTTCAAGCAGGCCGCGACTCATGCTGATTTGTTCGATATTTTTCAGGCCGCCGGATCTGTGCAGCACGCGCATGACCATGTTTTCGCCATATACCGTGACATAGGTGGAAACCCGGAAATCAACCTGTGCATGGGAGATTTCCCGGGCGAACCGTCCATCCTGATGGCGGCGATTGTCGGAAATATCCATTTCAGCCAGCACTTTCAATCGCGCTGTCACTCTTTGCGCCAGCTCAGGCGGTAAATCCATTTTGTGAATCAGCACGCCATCGAGCCTTAAGCGGATGCGCGTGAGCTTGTCCATCGGTTCGATATGAATATCGCTGGCGCTGTCCCGGATTGCAGTGAGTAGAATGCTGTCCACCACATCAGCAACCTGATCATGTTGTTCTTCACTTTTTCCACTGGCTGTTGCCAACTTTCCGAGCATGGACAGCAAAGCGCTTTCCGCCGCAATAGACACGACTGCTTTTTTTCGCAGCTGGCGTTCGATCTCGTCAATGGCCGGATTATTCAGGGGATTGGCGGTTGCCACAGAAACTTTGTTATCGCTCGATTCATAGGGGACAGTCAGGTTCATTTTCATAAACTTGACCGGAAACTGGCGCAACAAATCACGGTCAACGGTATCCAGATCAATATGAATCAGTGGCAAATCCAGTTGCTCGGACAGCGCTTGCGCCAGTTGCCTGTCATCAATCAACCCCAGTTTACGAATAATATCGCCCATACGCTGGCCGGGTGATGCAGCCAGAGCCTGTTCGGCCTGCTGCAGTTGTGGCAGTGAAATATAACCCAGCTCGCAGATCAGATCACCAATGCGAAAGCTCCTGCCATGTTTGCGAATCAGGCGACGATGTTCATCTTCGGTGAGCATGCCCAGTTCAACAAAAATGGTGGATAACAGCTTGGATGCTCCCAGCTTCTGCTGCACCCTGATGGCCTTTTTGACATCGGCGAGCCGCAACACCGATTCGGATACAAGCATGACGGCAAAACTGCCGCCGGGACATTGTTTTAATTGCTGCACCAATGCCTGATGTTGTGAGTCCGTCGCTGAGTTTTGCTGATTGGCCATCGCTACTCCTGCCGTGATATAACATGGATATGTTAAATCAGAGCAGGTTTTGTGCCAAAAAAATGAATAGTGGATTTAAAATAGTGCATTGCGAAGCGCCAGACAAACTTCTTTTCCTCAATTCACTATTCACTATTCTTAATTCTTAATTCTCAATTCTCTCCAGATCAACCGCGACGATTTTGGATACGCCCGGCTCGGGCATGGATACGCCAATTAAACGGTCAGATTTCTGCATGGTGATTTTATTATGCGAAATAGCCAGAAACTGCACCCGGTCGGATAACTCGCGCACCATATCGACAAAACGGGCGACATTGGCATCGTCCAGCGGCGCATCCACTTCATCAAGCACACAGAACGGAGCTGGCTTGATTTTGAAGATGGAAAATACCAGCGCCACCGCCGTTAATGCTTTTTCGCCACCGGAGAGCAAGGTGACATCCTGCAAACGCTTGCCGGGTGGTTGGGCAATCACTTCCACCCCTGCTGTCAGAATATCGTCGGAATCCAGTCGTAATTCGGCCCTGCCTCCTCCGAAGAGTTGTGGAAAGGTCTGCTTGAAATTGGCGTTGGTCTGCTCGAACACTTCTTTGAATCGCTGGCGTGTGGTGCGATCAATGCGGGCGATGGTATCTGTTAGTGTGGATAAGCTGGTTTCGAGATCAGCGGCTTGCGAGGCCAGAAATCCCTCGCGCTCGCTGGCCTGCTCGAATTCTTCAATGGCCAGCAGATTGACCGGCCCGAAACGCTCCAGCCGCTCTTCCAGTTCGGCGGCGCGGCGCATCATTGCATCGCTATCCCCGATATCATCCATGGCATCGATTTGCTGCAACAATGCATCGGCCTGCATCTGACAGCGCTGCATGATTTCAGCCTCCATATCCTGCAAGCGTGTGGCATCTTGCGCCTGCTCTACAGCAATGCCCTGACGCTTTTCCGCCGCCTGTTGCAATAACTGCCGTAACTGTCGCTCGCTACGTTCGGCTTCATGTTGCGCCTGTTGCAGAGCATGGCTCTGATTACGAATTTCATTCATGGCCTGATGCGCCGCTTCCACATCCACCACCGCACGGGCCAGTTGTTGATTCAGATTCTGCTGATCGCGAGCTGCTTCCAGCGCCGCTTCGGCTTGCTTTAAACGCTCGCCATCAGCTTGTTTTTGCATCTGTAGTCGGGATTCTTCCTGATTTAAGCGTTCACACTGGCGCAGTAGATGATCGCGCGCCTGAGCAAACAGTGCCAGCGCCTGATCAGCCTGGGCCTGTTGGCTGCGGGCCTGATCGAGTCGCTGTTCAGCCTGGCGCAGGGCGTCGTTCTGAATATCTAATTTCGCTTCCGCCTCAATCAGCGCCTGCTGATCCACATCATCGGCCTGCTCGGCTAGCGTCAACCAGTGGCTGCGTTCATCGGCGGCTTCCTCAAGATCACTTTGCAAACGTGACTGATGCCGTTTCAGCGCCGCCACATCCTCCTGTAAACGCGCCACGGCTGCTTCGGCGGCATGGCTTTCGCTGTCGCTTTCAGTGGCCGTCATGTGTGCTTTCTGCCATGCTTTTTGCTGTTGTTCCAGGGCCTTCTCCGCCGCTTCAAATGCGTTGCTGGCCTGTGTGAGTTCCGTTTCGGCCTGCATCATCTTCGTTTCAGCCTGGCGCAATTTACGCTGTGTCACCAACATCTCCGCCGTGCGGCTGCCAGCCGGAGGAATCAACCAGCCATCGGTTTCGCGACGCCAGCCATCGCGGCTGACCGAACAGCGGCCCGAATCTGTTGCATCGGCAATATCATCAACCAGTTGAACCGGTGCAAACACATCGTACAGCGGATGATCCGCTTGCAGTTCCATTGCCGCCGCCAGCGATTCGCCCTGATCGGCTGCATGTGAGGCCGGCCCTGCAAACAACGCCACCGGCGCAGCCTCAGCCTGATTTAATAGCCGTTGCCATTCCGGAATATCGGCATGGGGCGGCATGCGCACATCGGCTGAACGGCCACGCAGCGCCGCCGCAACCGCTGCCTCCAGTCCTTCCGACACATGCAGCGATTCATCCATCCAGATGCCGCCTTTGGCACGCAAGCCATCACGCAGGGCATCCGAAACATCCTGATTTTTACTGCGCCCGCGCAGTTCTTGCACCAAACCATGCCATTCGCGCATGTCCGCTTCGCGACTATTCAATATGTGGGAACTGTGTTCACGCCCACTGCGGCATGCTTCCAGCTTGGTCTGGGCCGCTTGCAGCGCCGTTTGGCCGGACTGGCGCGAGAATCGCGCATCGGCAAGCCTGTGTTCGGAAGCCTTCAAGGCTGCATTCTGTTCGGCCAACTGCCGCCCCAGTTCAGCCAGTCGTGCGCTTAAACCCTGTTGCCGTTCATCGAGCCGGGCCAGGGCCTGATCGGCCTTCTGGCGCTGCAACAGGGCCTGTTCATTGCTGTGGCGCAAACGCTCGAATTCAGCCAGTAATAAATCCCGCTGTTCGCCATGTTGCCGATAAACGCCAAGACTCGTTTCAACAGTTCCGACCGCTTCGCGCTGGTGCGATTGCAAGGCCGAGTCATCCTGTTCGGCCAATTGCATTTCGACCTGCTTTACGTCTTCAAGCAATTGTTGCCGGCGAACTTGCATGTCGGCAATGCGAGCTGCCAGCGCTTCTTTGCGTTCAGAGAGTAGCCGCCGTTCGCCTGCCATGCGTTCGGCCTGTTGCTGCAAATCGGAGCGATGGCGTTCGGCCAGACGCAATTTATCCTGAATCTGCTGCGCTTGCTGCTCATGGGCGACGACCTGATCACGCGCTGCGCTGACTGTTTTTTCGCAGCCGCCGAGCCTGGACGCCGCTTCCGCTTCAGCGTTCTGCGCATTGGCCAGTTGCTGTTCAATACCCCGATAACGCTGTTGCAATCCCTGGTAGCGCAGCCCGAAACTGATGGCGCGGGTGCGGCTGAATTCATCCTGCATTTTTTTGAAACGCGCAGCGCGCGATGCCTGCTGTTTCAGGCTGCGGCACTGGCTGCGCACTTCATCGCGCAAATCCAGCACACGATCCAGATTCTGGCGGGTGTCTTTCATGCGCCGTTCGGCTTCACGGCGGCGGGAACGGTATTTCATCACCCCGGCGGCTTCCTCGAAAATCACCCGACGCTCTTCCGGTTTGGCGGTGACCATGCGCGCAATCGAACCCTGCTCGACAATGGCGTAGGCGCGGGTGGAAATGCCGGTATCGAGAAACAGATCGACCACATCCTTGATACGCGCCATTTTGCCATTAATAAACGCATCAGAGCCGCCATCGCGAATCAGACGGCGGCGAATGCGGATTTCATCCAGTTCATGGTAGGGCGGAGATAACGAACCCTTGTCGACAGAAAAAGTCAGTTCGACATCGCAGACGGCGACGGGCGAGCGTGTGTCGGAGCCCTGAAAAATCAGATCATCCATCACGCCGCCGCGCAGGTGACGGGCTGAATGTTCGCCGAGCACCCAGCGCAGCGCATCGACGATATTCGATTTGCCGCAACCGTTCGGCCCGACAATGGCGGTGATGCCCTGATCGAGATCGATTTTGGTTGGATCGACAAACGATTTGAAGCCGGCCATTTCCAGCCGTTTCAGCCGCATTTATTGCTCACCCGGCACAAACCTGCAATAGATAAAACTCCTCTCCCGATTCATCAGCTAACATTCGCAGGAATACCCTGTCAGGGCAATGGGAAATTAGGAATTGAGAATTTAGAATAGTGAAAGTTCAGGCAAACTGCTTTTTCTTAATTCGCTATTCACTATTCTCAACTTCTCCCTTTCCCAAATGATTCATCAACAGGAAGCTAACCATGCAGGCAATAAAGCTGGAGGCGACAATCATATACAGCACAATCAACTGGGCAGTCGCCGCAGCCATGGGGGCCGCACCGGCCAGAATCATGCCGACAAAAATACCCGGCATGTGAACAAGCCCGACCACACGCAGCGTATCAATGGTTGGGATCATGGCCGTTTTCAATCCTGTGCCGACTTCGCTACCGGATTTCAGCCGTTCAAACATAATGGAAATCGCATTCATGCCGTTGGCGGCAATCATGCTGCCGAGCGGCACCAGCGTGCGCGTATCACCTCCGATTGCACCGCTCAGACTCAACCACGGCAAGGTTGCCAGCGCAGCGCAGATCAGGCCGATGCTGGCGGCAAACCATTTCTGACGATCACCACCAAAATGGCTGGCGCTGTTATGTCCGGCCAATATGCAGAAACCGGCAATCAGCAACGCCTGCGCCAGATGCGATTGAATATCGAAAATCCAGTGCAACACAAACGCCAGCGCCAGCAATTGCACCAGTCCGCGCCCGGAGGCAATCAGCATGCGCCGGGATAAACCCAGCCCTTCGCGTTTGGCCCATAGAGCCGCACCGGCAATCAGCATCCATGCCGCCATCAGTTTGATCAATATATCCGTCAACTGCCCATCAACCATATCCACCCCTTTGCCGGATTTGAAGCTCCGATACTAGCCCGGATTATTGCCAGTCTGTATGAATATTTCCGCCATCGACATGTCATGTAATGAATTGGCAGGCATGCCCGACACATGAACGATAATTCATTGTCCGGGACTTTAACGGGTAACTGTCATCGTGCTGAATAGACAGACTAGATCTTTTTCTTTATTTTCAAAGGCGTTGATATTGGGTCTGATCTTACATGCCAGTATGGCGCAGGATAATATGGCCACGCCATCGTCCTCATCCGGTTTTCTGGATCATCCGGGGCATTATCCTGATTGGGTGCCCTGATAACTTCTTACGGGCGAGCTTGAATTGGGCATAGCACGGGCATGCCATAAAATATATTGTTCGCAGCCATGAAGCATGCATTGCGGGCAATAGAACAAACAGGGTATAAAAAAACCGGACGCAGAGCGCCCGGTTTTCGATATGATGTACAATTTGGTGGAGCCAAACGGGATCGAACCGTTGACCTCTACGCTGCCAGCGTAGCGCTCTCCCAGCTGAGCTATGGCCCCGTGACATTCAAAACTACCTGTCTCGAAGGCGGCGCATTTCGCCATAGAGCTGCGGGCTTGTCAACATGAGCGCACCGATGATGCTGTTTCGACGCACCCTGTCTGCCGATTGTCTGACACCGCCGGGGCTGTTTTCGCGACTGGTCGAGCGCGGCGACTGTTTTATGTTTGAGTCTGCCGAGGGCGGTGAGCAATGGGGCCGCTATAGTATTCTGGGCATTAGTCCGGCTTGTCGGGCCACAGCCGAACAAGGTGCCGATCATAACAAAACCAGACTGCATTTTCGTGATGGCCGGGAAGAGCTCTATGACGGTGATATTCTCGACTGGTTGCGTGATTATGTGCTGGAGCAGGAATTCCTGCCTGAGGATGACCTGCCATTCGCCGGTGGCGCAGTGGGTTATTTCGGTTATCAGCTGGTTTCCCGATTTGAGGATATTCCCGCCGATCTGCCCGATCCGGTGGGCGCGCCCGAATCCGCTTATATGCTGGTGGATCGGTTTATGGTGTTCGATAATCTCAAGGGTACATTAACCTGTTGCGTGCGCCTGCCTGCCGACCAACAGGACGAAGCGGATTCGGTTCTGGATCGCATGGAGAGCAGCCTCTACGAGGGCAAGATGGCCAGCGTGCTCAAGCTGGATGCGGATACAGCACTGGCCGATGCGCCGGTGGCGCAGACCACGCAGGCGGACTACGAGGCGGCTGTGACCAAAGCGCGCGAATATATTCTGGCTGGAGATATTTTTCAGGTGGTGCTTTCGCAGCGTTTTTCCAAGCCGCTCAACTGTGCGCCGTTCGATATTTACCGCGCCGTGCGCCATATTAATCCATCGCCATATCTGTTTTACCTGCATATTGGCGACACGATTCTGGTTGGTTCATCGCCCGAGATTCTGGTGCGCCGTAACATGGATAAGGCCGTGGTGCGCCCGATTGCCGGTACCCGTCCGCGCGGCAAAACAGCAGCTGAGGACAAGGCGCTGGAGAAAGAGTTGCTGGCTGATGCCAAAGAGCTGGCTGAACATGTGATGCTGGTCGATCTGGGGCGCAATGATCTGGGCCGCGTCTGCCAATTCGGTAGCGTGGAACTGACCGAATCGATGATTATCGAACGCTATTCGCATGTCATGCATATTGTTTCGCAGGTGGAGGGGAAACTGCGCGAAGATGCCGATACGCTGGATTTGCTGGCGGCGACTTTTCCGGCGGGCACGGTATCGGGCGCACCGAAAGTGCGGGCCATGGAAATTATTCACGAACTGGAGCCTGTGGCGCGCGGCCCTTATGCAGGCACGGTCGGTTATATCGGTTTCGGCGGCCAGCGCATGGACACAGCGATTGCCATCAGAACAGCCGTGATTCATGCTGGCCAGGTGCATATTCAGGCAGGCGCTGGCATTGTGGCCGATTCGGTGCCGGAGAACGAACACCGGGAATGCGTCAATAAAGCCATGGCGATGTTTCGCGCCGTGGAACTGGCTGAAGCACAAGGGAAGACAGCATGATTCTGGTGATTGATAACTACGATTCGTTCACCTTTAATCTGGTGCAGTATCTGGGTGAGTTGGGCGAGCATCCCGAGGTGTTTCGCAACGACAAAATAAGCCTGACCCAAATCGCCGCCATGGCGCCGGACAGCATCCTGATTTCACCGGGGCCGTGCACGCCGCATGAAGCGGGCATTTCGATGGACGTGATTCGCGAATTTTCGGGCCGGATTCCTATCCTTGGCGTTTGTTTGGGGCACCAGTCCATTGCTGCTGTTTTTGGCGGCGAGGTGATTCGCGCCCCGCGCTTGATGCACGGGAAAACCAGCCTGATTGAGCATACAGACGAAGGGCTGTTTGCCGGTTTGCCATCGCCGTTTACGGCCACGCGATATCATTCATTGATTGTGCCTGAGCCATTGCCCGGTTGTCTGATGAAAACGGCATGGACGGCGGAAGGGGAATTGATGGGTTTAAGGCACCGCCAACATCCGACCTTCGGATTGCAATTTCATCCGGAATCCATCCTGACCGAACATGGCCACCAGATACTGAAAAACTTTCTCGAAGTAAAAATATGATGTTTCCATGTAAAAGAAACGTCAAAGACATTCACCACAGAGTACGCAGAGTTACACAGAGTAAAATCAAAGGCGATAATCAGAATTTATGAATGGTTTACTCTGCGAAACTCTGCGTACTCTGCGGTGAAAAATAGAGGTTTGTGATGAAAACTACTGTCGTTCAGATGATTACTGACTTGCAGGCAGGGGATGCCATTACCGGCGTTGCAACAGAAGCTGTGTTTGCGGCCATCATGCATGGTGAAGCCACGCCCGCGCAGATTGCTGCCGTGTTGATGGGGCTGTCTGTTCGCGGAGAAACTGCCGAAATCGTGGCTGGTGCTGCCAAAGCCATGCGGGCGGCGGCGACCAAAATCTCGCCGAAAACCACCGGCCTGATGGATACCTGCGGTACTGGCGGTGACGGGGCCAAAACGTTTAATATCTCTACTGCCGTGTCATTGGTGGTCGCCGCTTGCGGCGTGCCGGTGGCCAAGCATGGCAATCGCGCCATGAGTTCCAAATCCGGCGCAGCCGATGTGCTCGAAGCGCTCGGTGTGAATCTGGATATCAGCCCGAAGCAGGTGGCGGCATGCATTGATGCGGTCGGCATCGGTTTTCTGTTTGCCCAGAAATTGCATCCGGCCATGCGTTATGCCGGGCCTGTTCGCCGCGAACTGGGCATTCGCACCGTGTTCAACCTGCTGGGGCCATTGACCAATCCGGCCGGAGCCGAATATCAGGTATTGGGCGTATTTGCCAAGGACAAGCTCGAACTCGTTGCTAACGCTCTGGCGCAACTGGGCACAAAGCGCGCATTGATTGTACACGGGCGTGACGGTCTGGATGAAATTACCACGACCAATATCACCGATGCAATTCTGGTGCAGGCCGATCAGGAACCCATCCGTTTTGAAATTGACCCTGCGGCATTCGGCATGCCCTATGCCGTGCCCGAAGCACTGGCAGGAGACGATGCCGCCACCAATGCAGCGATTCTAAAACATATTTTTGCCGCTCAACAGGGGGCCGGACGCGATATTGTATTGCTCAATGCCGGGGCTGCTTTATGGGTAGCAGGTAAAGTGGATGGCATTGGCGAAGGCATCGCCATGGCCGCCAACGCCATCGATTCCGGCAAAGTACAAGCGACATTGGATGCATTGGTTGCGTTTACCCAACAGTCAAAATCATGAATCTTTCACCGCAGAGTACGCAGAGTTACGCAGAGTTAAAACAATTAAGTCAGAACATTCTCGATGCTGCATTTCGCGTGCATTCTAATTTAGGGCCTGGTTTGCTTGAATCAGCATACGAGCACTGCCTCTGCTATGAATTAAACAAACGTGATATTCGCGCAGACAGGCAGGTGCAACTGCCTGTTATCTACGATGGTATAAAAATCGATGCGGGTTACCGCATAGATATACTTATTGAAAAGCAGATCATCATTGAAATTAAGGCTGTTGATCGTTTGCAGTCCATTCATGAAGCGCAACTACTCACCTACCTGAAACTGGCCAATAAACATGTTGGTTTGCTAATTAATTTTAATGTCAAGTCCTTGAAAGATGGTATAAAACGTATGGTTTACAATTTATAATGATGGCCCAATACAGGAAAAACCAATGTATCCTTTGATTTTGATTTACTCTGCGAAACTCTGCGTACTCTGCGGTAAATTTTTTTGACTATAGGTGAAAGACTTTGACTTCGATTCTGAATGAAATAGCTGAATATAAACGCCACTGGATCGCTCAGTGCAAACAACAATGCTCTGAATCCGAGTTGTTGAAGCTGGCATCTACACACAACCCGTTGGATTTTGCCGGGGTATTACAGTCTAAAATAGCCAGTAAACACAATGCCGTTATTGCCGAAATAAAAAAAGCCAGCCCGTCCAGGGGCGTGATCCGGCCAGATTTTGATCCGGTTGAAATCGCCAAATCCTATGAGGCCGGTGGCGCAAGCTGTTTGTCTGTGCTCACCGATGTGAAATATTTTCAGGGCTCGGATGATTATGTGCGCGCCATTCGTAAAGCAGTATCCTTACCCATTCTGCGAAAAGATTTCATGCTTGATCCGTATCAGGTTATTGAGGCCAAAGCCATGGGGGCCGATGCGATTCTGGTGATCATGGCCATGCTGGATGATGTGCTGGCTGCCGAATTAACAGCTTGTGCGCATGATTTGGGTTTGAGCGTATTGCCGGAAGTGCACAATGGTGAAGAACTCGAACGCGCCTTGAAGCTGGATACGCATCTCATCGGCATCAACAACCGCAATCTGCATACCTTTGAGACGAATCTGGACACGACGATCAGGCTGTTTGCTCAGGTTACTGATGGCAAGGTTGTGATCACCGAGTCAGGAATTTTCAAGGCTCGTGATATCCTGATGATGAATCAGGCTGGCATTTATGGTTTTCTTGTTGGCGAATCGTTGATGCGCCAGACTGATCCCGGCCTTGCTTTGGCGCATCTTATTGCATCGTGAACGCCTGCGTTTTCCGGCCAGGCGTACTCTGGCCGTCTGGATATTCGAGATAAAAATCGCTTCTCAGGAGCTACCATTTTCGTAGTCATGCTGTAACTTCAGTACGATGATAGT
>CAZKME010000019.1:6283-20731 GCA_964553725.1 uncultured Zetaproteobacteria bacterium | reverse complement strand
GGGTCTGGCTTAACTATATTTGACTCTTTTTATGCCTGCCGTCTGTTGATTGGGGGGTCCTGTGATAGAGTATTTAATTATCAGATAGATATTGAGTAGCCAGATTAGGGTATGGCTATATATTGGCTGGCAAGTCTTTGCTCGATTTTTTTGGCAAAAAAGAGCGTAAGAAGTGCTATGGAAGCAATAGCCGCAGAATTAAGCTGCTTGCTCCTGGCCGACACCCTCTTCAATCGCGGCTGTTTCAGCCTGCAATTCCTCAATCCGATAACTGGATGGATCCGCCAGCAAGGCAGTCACCAGCTTATGGTTCATATCATGGCCGGTTAATTCGCCCTCAAAGGCACCGACAATTGGATAACCGGACAGCGATAAATCACCCAGTGTATCAAGAATTTTGTGGCGTACGCACTCGTCTTCATAACGAAGGCCGCCTTCATTCACGACACGGTGAGAATCCAGCACAATGGCATTTTCCAGTGAACCGCCCAAAGCCAGACCGGCTTTTTGCAGCGCCTCGACTTCATGCAGAAAACCGAACGTACGAGCGCGTGAAATTTCGCGCGTATAAGCCTGGCGGGAGAAATCAATCGATACCTTGCGCTGACGCAGCAGGGGATGATCATAATCCAGCAAATAAGAAACCTTGAAGCCTGCCGCAGGATACAGGGCGCAGCGTTTATTACCCTCTTTCACTTCCACATGCTTAATAACGCGCAATACTTTTTTAGCTACCGACTGCTCGCGGATACCAGCGCACTGAATTAAAAATACGAACGGTGCGGATGAACCATCCATAATCGGCACTTCAGCGCCGCTGACTTCAATGCGCGCATTATCCACGCCAAGGCCGGCAAGGGCGGAAAGCAGATGTTCAACCGTAGAAATATGCGCATCGCCTTTACCGATGGTCGTACACAAGCGCGTATCGGTGACATGATCCGCTCTGGCCGGAAACGACACACCCAGATCGGAGCGGACAAACATGATGCCGCTGTTCTCTTTGGCCGGATGCAAAATCAACTCGATTTTACGCCCTGAATGCAAACCTATACCGCTACAGCGTATCGAATGATCCAGTGTTCTCTGTGCTATCATGCATGCCTCCTTTCCATATATGGCAAAGCAAATGATTGATTGTATCTATCGCATTGGTCGAAAACATAAAGGCCATCTACGCCAAGGCTACCGCCAACCGATTCCATCAAGCGCGCAAGCCTGCCACAAAAGACCATAAAAACAAAACGTCATGCCTGTCGCCAGGCTGTGGCGAGACAAACAGATGCGCAACAAGCGATTTCTGACACGCCCCTGCAGGTTTAACTCGAAGAGCCCGAGTTAATCCGCCTGTCTGCGCAGAAAAGTCGGCACAGCATACTCATCATCATTAAAGCCGGGCTGCTCGAATGACTGCGGCTGCATCTGCTGACCCACAGCCTGACGGGCCGGCATCTTCTGAACCTGCGGCGCTTCCGGTTGAACCGCCGTCAAACGCGGCGCTGTTACCGGTTCTTGATCCATGCGGCTGGTGGCAAGATTCAACGATGCTTCGCCGGAAAGACCGGTCGCAACCACTGTCACCCGGATACTGTCATCGGCCTCCTGATCATAAACCATGCCGCAGATGATGTTGGCTTCTTCATCCGCCATATTGTGGATAATCGAAACAGCTTCGTCGTATTCGGCCAGCGTCATATCTTCATTGCCGGTAACATTGACCAGAATGCCCTGCGCGCCATGAATATCAATATCCTCCAGCAATGGGGACGAGATGGCGCGTTCGGCTGCTTCAATCGCCCGGCTTTCACCCGAGGCGAAACCGGAGCCCATCATGGCCACGCCGCTCGTTTCGCTCATCACTGCTTTCACATCGGCGAAATCCACATTCATATAACCGGTGTGCGTAATCAGTTCGGCAATACCGCGTACGGCCTGTAATAATACATCATCGGCTTTGCGGAATGCTTCCAGCATGCTGGTATTTTTTCCGACAGCTCCGATCAATTTCTGGTTCGGAATGGTGATCAGCGTATCGACGTATTTACGCAGTTCGGCAATGCCGGCATCAGCCTGACGCATGCGCCGCTTGCCCTCGAAACTGAACGGTTTGGTGACTACTGCGACCGTCAAAACGCCCATATCCCTGGCCACTTCAGCAATCACCGGCGCAGCACCTGTGCCTGTGCCACCGCCCATGCCAGCGGTGATAAACACCATATCCGTATTCTGCATGAATTCGCTTAAACGATCTTTTTCGGATTCAGCCGCTTCACGACCAATCTGCGGATTGGCACCTGCGCCGAGACCGCGCGTAATATCCGCGCCCAGTTGCAGTTTGCTGTCGGCATGATTGCGCTCAATCGCCTGTGCATCGGTATTGGCGACAATAAACTCCACGCCGCGTAAATTCTGACTAATCATATTATTCAGCGCATTACCGCCGCCGCCGCCCACGCCAATCACCTTGATCTTGGCCGACTGTGCGGATGTATCCTCGAATGTAAATAATGTTGCCATGTTTTCCTCCGTATTTCCCTTGAATGTGTTGTGTGCTCTGTTGTGTGCGTGTGTGTGATGAAATGCTTGCTTGTATGATCTGTTGCCCGTTTACCCTGTATCCCCGAACCAGCTTCGCATGCGCTTCCATACGCTCGAAAATAAATGCTGTTTCTTCTTGCTGATATGTTGTGAATTTTGTCTGTAGCGCTGTCCGTACAGCACCAGCCCTACGCCGGTGGCATACATGGGACTGGAAACCACATCGACCAGCCCGCCAACACCCTGTGGTCGGCCGAGGCGCACCGGCATATCGAATATCTCTTCGGCCAGTTCTACCATGCCGTCGAGCAAGGATGAGCCGCCGGTCAATACCATGCCGGCTGCCGCCAGTTCCTGAAAACCGGAGCGTTGCAATTCATCCTTGATCATCTCGAATAACTCCTCGACGCGGGGTTCGAGAATCTGCGCCATCACCTGACGCGGCATCGGGCGCGGTGCACGACCGCCAACGCTGGGAATTTCAATCTGGTCTTCCGGTGGCACCAGCGATGTCATGCAGGCACCGTATTTGCGTTTTAACTGATCGGCCTCGCGCGCCGAGGTGCGCAGACCGATGACCAGGTCGTTGGTCAGATGATCGCCACCAATCGGAATCACATGCGTATGGCGAATAGAACCGTTCAGAAAAATCGCCATGTCGCTGGTGCCGCCGCCGATATCAATCAGCACCACGCCGATATCCTTTTCATCCTGCATCAGTACGGCTTCGGACGAAGCCACCTGCTCCAGCACCATATCAGTGACATCCAGATCGCAGCGATTGCAGCATTTGACAATATTCTGGGCCGAGGACACCGCCCCGGTAATCACATGCACTTTCGCTTCCAGACGTACGCCGGACATGCCGATGGGCTCAAGAATACCATCCTGATTATCGATAATGTATTCCTGCGGC
This sequence comes from uncultured Zetaproteobacteria bacterium, assembly GCA_964553725.1. Classification (GTDB taxonomy): domain Bacteria; phylum Pseudomonadota; class Zetaproteobacteria; order Mariprofundales; family Mariprofundaceae; genus Mariprofundus. Next base: position 17,277 of record CAZKME010000019.1, on the reverse strand, counting down.
AAAATATGCAGCACCTTCTGATCGGCCGGAATATTCATGGCGCGAGCAGCGTCAATGACGCGATCCACATCCTCACGCGCCACTTCATTATTTTTGGTGGCGACCACACCGTGGCTGTTATAACCGCGAATATGGGAACCGGCGATACCGGTAAAGACAGACTGGATATCCACCCCGGCCATCAACTCCGCCTCTTCCACAGCGAGGCGAATGGATTCCACCGTCGTTTCGATATTGACCACCACGCCCTTGCGCAAACCGCGCGACGGGTGCGTGCCGATACCGATCACATCGACTTTGCCATCGGGGCCGGCCTCGGCCACCACACAGGCAATTTTACTGGTGCCGATATCAAGCCCTACCAATACCTGATCATGCTTGGACATCAGATAACTCCTCCATGCCGTGGCGGACGAATAAACCAGCGCGATGCCAGGCGCGCATCCACGCGCCAGTGACGGTTTTTCCACCGGGGTTGTTTCAATAACGTTATGATATGATTGATGGATGCACCCTCATTGCCCTGGGGAACCAGCCATGTCACGCCGCGACTGAAGTAAATCTGCCAATGCCGGTTGCCAGCACGGATTTCACTTAATGCGTTAAACTGTTTCATATCTTTGCGCGCCAGCGTTGCAAGCATGCTATGCGCGGCTGCCAACTGTGTTTCAGACATGCGCAACAGCGGCAGATCGGGTGATTCACCTTTCCGTAACAAGCGGTATGCATGGCCCTGTGCATCAAACAGATGCAAACGACTCTGTTCATCCTGCCACAGCGCCATCGGCACACGGGCATCGGCCTGAATCTGCAAGCTGTCAGGCAGAATGCGCCGAATGCGCACAGCCGCCAGATCGGGAATACGCTGCAACCATTGCTGACGCAACAAATCAGGACGCGTACTGAGAAAATCGCGATTTGGCATGGCTTTCAACTGCGCTGCAATGGCCGCCTTGAGGCTTGCGTCAGCCTTGATGTCCCAGTGCGCGACGCCCCATTTCTGATTGAGCCAGACAGCGCTGATGGCCGCCATAGTAACAACCATGCCGAATACCAATACCCGGCCCATACGCCTGAGGCTGCGACGGCGAGCTTCTTTTTGTACGGCAGGGTCGCTGCGGCGCTGATTCACCCGGCTCACTGCTCGCCTCCTCCGCCATGTTCCAACCGTGCCGCAGCGAGAATACGCCAGCACAATGCCTCGAAACCGATGCCCGCAGCGGCAGCCGCTTTGGGCAATAAACTGGTTTCGGTCATGCCCGGAATCGTATTGATTTCCAGAATTACCGGTTCGCCGCCGGTCGGCACAATCATGTCCACGCGCGCTGCGCCACAGCAGGCGCTCGCAAGCGCTGCCTGTTCGGCGCGCCCCATGCAATAACGCAGCGTTTCAGCCGGCAAACGGGCCGGACAAAAATACTCGGTCGCGCCTGCCGTATATTTGGAGGCATAATCATAAATACCGGATTTCGGAGCTACTTCCACCGGCATCAGCGCTTCACCATTCAATACTGACACGGCGATTTCTCTGCCTTTGGCCGGCATTTCCGCCATCCAGCCCGTTGTGTTATCCAGCGCCAGCGCCTGCCAGTTATCCTGCGACGCCACATAATGCAAACCGATACTGGAACCTTCCGCCACCGGTTTGACAAACACCGGATAGCGGGCCGGGCCATCGGCCCCGATGTCAATACTCACCGGCGTTTGCAGGCCTGCATGATTCAATACCTGCTTGCTCAACTGCTTGTCCATGCACAAGGCCGATGCCGTCACGCCCGAACCGGTATAGGGGATCATCATGGTTTCCAGTAATCCCTGCACGCAACCGTCTTCTCCGAGGGTGCCGTGCAGGGCGATAAAGGCAATATCAATCTCTGCATCACCAATGTGTGCGGCCCAGCCGGTTTTCAAATCTACCGCCACCGCCTCCACGCCGATGCTCTGCAAGGCGTTGAGTACAGCCATACCCGATTTCAGAGAAATGTCGCGTTCCGCCGAAGTTCCCCCCATCAGTACACCAACACGTCCGAAAGCACGCATATCGACATGATGCATATCGGCATCATGCATCTCCGCCTCCGGCCAATATATATTCCCATTCCCCGACCATGCGCACTTCCGTCGCCAGCTCGATGCCAGTCTGTTGTTTCACTGCTGCCTGTGCGCGCCTGATCAATGCAACGATATCGGCGCTGCTGGCCTCGCCTTCGTTGACGATAAAATTGGCATGTTGTTGCGAAATGCGTGCGCCGCCGATTTGAAAGCCTTTCATGCCAGCCGCTTCAATCAGACGAGCGGCATGGTCGCCATGCGGGTTTTTGAAAACGGAGCCGCAGTTGGGTTGCGCCAGGGGCTGTGTCGATGAACGGCGGTTGCGCATACTGCGCATGCGCTCGCGAATTTGTTCGGGAGAATCCGTTTGCAGTGTGAATGTGGCGGACAATACCAGGCTTCCACTCGGCAAATCGCACTGGCGATAGGCCAAATTCACATCAGACGCCGCCATGTCGATAACGCTACCATCACGCAGGACCACCTCGATTCGACACAAGGTATCCGATACCTGCTGAGAAAAACAACCGGCATTCATGGCTATGCCGCCGCCGATATCGCCGGGCACCGTGGCCATAAATTCACAACCTGTCAGACCTTGATCGGCGCACTGACGGGCAAAGCGGCCCATGCGCACGCCAGCGCCTGCTGTCGCCGTGCACAGGTCGAACTGCACGGCGTTCAACTCGCTTAAATCCAGCACCAAGCCGTCAAAACCGGTATCCGGCACCAGCATATTACTGCCGCGCCCCAGCGGCAAAATAACCACATCGGCAGGACAAGCTTGCAGGGCGGCAATCAGGGATGCGCGATCAGCCGGACGGAAAAACCAGCGCGCCGGGCCACCTACGCCGAGCGTGGTATGGCGCGCCATCGGTTCATGCTGGCGCAAAACCCCTGTTTCAGCCAATGCGCTGTACCAGTCGAGGTCTGTTGATAATTGTTTCAGATCGGCCTTCATAAGGCGGCCTCGCGTATCTGTTGGGCCAGCGCGCCAATAGAACCGGCCCCCATCAGCAAGACAATATCGCCATTCGCCAGTGCGGTCTGGGCGTGCTCACGGGCAGCTTCCAGATGTTCCAGCAATGATACGCCACGATGACCTCTCGCCGTCATGCCTTCGGCCATGCGTTCGCTGTTGGCCTCGGCAATTTCCGCTTCGCCTGCGGCATAGACCGGCAGTAAAGCAACTGCATTGGCCGCATCGAATGCACCCATGAATTCATGCATCAAATCGTGTGTGCGACTATAACGGTGGGGCTGAAAAATGACGGAAATCCGGCGCTCCGGCCAGCATTCGCGCGCCGCAGTCAGTGTCGCCATGACCTCTTTCGGGTGATGTCCATAATCATCCACCAGCACGCCTTCACCAATACGCGTACGCTGAAAACGGCGCTGAATACCTTCAAACGAAGCCAGTGACTGCCGAATCGTTTCAATATCAATACCGAGATCGAGCAGGACAGCAATGGCAGCCAGGGCATTTTCCGCATTATGCCGGCCTGGCATAGGCAGGCGAAATGCGCCGAGTTCGCCTTGTTTGCGACTGGCGGCGGTAAACACCTGTCCTTCGGCATCCGCTTCGGTTTGTAATAAATGTAAATCAGCTTGCGGACTGCTGCCATAGGTGGTGACCGGCTTGTGCAGCCGTTCACGCAGCGCCGCCACATTCGGGTGTTCATGGTTCAGGATGACGCGCCCGTAAAACGGCACCAGATCAACGAAAGCATGGAACGCCTCCATCAATGCCTCGAAATCGCCATAATAATCGAGATGCTCCGGGTCAATATTGCTGACCACGGCAATGGTCGGGGAGAGCCTTAAAAAGGAACCGTCCGATTCATCGGCTTCGGCCACCAACCACGGACTGGCCCCGAGCCGGGCATTGCTGCCGCAGGCGGTCAAACGACCGCCAATCACATAAGTAGGATCGAGCCCGGCCACTTCCATGCCGTGAGCGATTAACGATGTCATGGTTGTCTTGCCATGGCTGCCGGCGACCGCGATGCCCTGTTTCATGCGCATCAGCTCAGCCAGCATATCAGCGCGCGGAATGACCGGAACGCCGTGTTGCTGCGCCGCCGCTATCTCCGGATTGCCCGGGTCGATGGCCGAGGAAACGACGACAACCTGCGCATCACCCAGATTGTCCGCTGCATGACCGACCATGACATCAATACCGAGACTACGCAGCCGCACCACGTTCGGGCTTTCGGACTGATCGCTGCCCTGCACGCTGAAACCCTGATTGTGCAATAACTCGGCAATACCGCTCATACCAATGCCGCCGATGCCGATGAGGTGGATACGCTGTACACGTGATTTCATGCGCTCGCCGCCGCTGGCGCATCCGCAACGGGCAAAAACCCGGCCAGCACATCCAGTTGATTTTCCTGCGCTGCATAAGGTGCGGCAGCACAAGCCGCCTGACTCATCACAGCCAGCTTGTCCGGGTGAAACAAATGCGCCTCAATCTGCGCCGCCAGTGATTCCGCATCCATGCTCTGCTGGACAAGCACAAGCGCAGCACCGGCGCTGGCAAGCGTTTCTGCATTGTGGCGTTGATGATCGTCGGCGGCATGTGGCAAGGGCACAAACAGCGTTGGCATGCCGACACAGGCTGCTTCGCAGACCGTCATGGCACCGGCCCGCGCCAGCATCAAATTGCCGCTAGCATAAAATGCGGCCATATCGTCGCAAAATGACAGAACTTCAGCCTTGATTTCTGCCTGCGTATACATCTCATGCACGTTCACAAGCGTATCAGCATCACTGCCGACAATATGGGTGACTGCAAACTCCCGGCCTTCACGAGCCAGCAACTGACAAGCTTCGGGGGCTGTTTGATTGAGTACAAGCGCCCCCTGAGAGCCGCCCAGCACCAACAAACGCGGTGGCTCATGCGCTTGCCAGCGCGTTGCCATAATGGTTTGCCGCACCACATTGCCGGTCACCACGCGCCGCACCCGACCGGGCAGTTTATCAGAGGCGGTTTCAAAACCCAGCATGATACAGCGGGAGAATCGCGCCAGCGTACGATTGACCAGTCCGGGCATGGCATTTTGTTCGTATAAGACGACCGGAATGCGGCTGATCAAGGCTGCCGCCACGCCGGAAATACTGGCATAACCACCCACGCCGACCAGCAAATCAGGACGCTCTGCCTGCCACTGCCGCCGGATACTCATCACGGCCTTTGGCAATTCCCACAGCAATACGCGCAAACGCTGCATCAGCCCTGCGCCTTTGACACCGTGCATGGCCAGTAATTGAATATTTTCACCGCGCTCGGGCAACAGTGTTGCTTCAAGGCCGCGTTCAGCGCCGATAAAGTTTACGGACAACTGCGGCCAGCGCAAACGGGCCGCATCAGCCAGCGCCAGCGCCGGCATGACATGGCCGCCTGTGCCGCCGCCGGCAATGCAGAGTATGGGCGCGCGGCTCAAAATGTGTGCTCCAGACCGGCATTCGCCGGTGTCATGGCAGTATCCGATTGTGCGCTTTTGCCGAGCTTGCGACCGGATACCTTACGTTTCTCAATGCGTTTATTACCCGGCTGATGGCGCTGTACGGATAACAGCAAGCCCATCAAAATACATTCGCCAAACAGGGCACTGCCGCCGTAAGACACAAACGGTAACGGCATGCCCTTGGTGGGCAATAAACCCATGGCCGCGCCCAGATTAATCATCACCGCCGCACCCAATACCACCACGCAACCGATAATCAGCAGGCGCGCAAACATATCTGAGGACTGGATTGCCAGCCAGATGCCGCGCCCCAGTAATAAGGTAAAGACCAGAAGCAGCGATATGATACCCATTAAACCCAGTTCCTCGCCGATACTGGCGGAGATGAAATCGGTGAACACTTCCGGCAGGTAAAACAGTTTTTGCACGCCCTGCCCGAGTCCTGTTCCGAACAGACCACCGCTGCCGAAGGCGATCATCGATTGAATCAACTGGTAGTCGCTGCCCAGCGGATCATTCCACGGGTCGATAAAACTGGTTAAGCGCTGCATGCGATAAGGGGCCGCCATCATCGCCATTGCAGCCAGCGGCACGAAACTGAACACCAGCACGGCCAGATGGCGAATCGGTACGCCGCCGACAAACCACATGGCGAAACACACCACCGACAATAACACCGCGCTGCCGAAATCCGGTTGCAATAACAGCAGCGCCAGCGCTACGCCGAGTACCACCAGCATCGGTGCAAGGCCGCTGGAGAAACGCGTCAAACGCTCCGGAAATGAACTTAGATAATATGCCATATAGATAATCACGGCAGGTTTTAATAATTCCACCGGTTGCAGGGTGAGGCCAAACAGGGAGAACCAGCGCTGTGCGCCATTGATTTCCTTGCCGATGCCCGGCAGCAGCACGGCCAGCATCAGCATTATTGCAATGCCCAGTACCGGCACGGCAATTGCACGCCACCAGTTCACATCAATGCGCGATAACCCCCACATGATTAAAATTCCGACCGGAATATAGAATATCCAGTGGCGGATAATGCGCAGCGGGTCGCCATAACGCACTTCAGCCACGCTGACACTGGCGCTGTATACCATCAACACGCTGAAACACATCAGCGACAATACGCAGCCGATGATCACCGCATCCGGCGGTGATAGCAGTTTCGATGCCGCCCGGCTCATGTGTCTGACTCCAGAGCACTGACGGCTTCGCCATACGCATTGCCACGTTCAATATAATCCCTGAACTGATCCTGACTGGCTGCGGCAGGAGAAAGCAGCACCGGCACGCCGTCCACACCGTGCGCCGCCTGTTTTACAGCCTGCGCTATCGTTTTGACAAAATTGCATGGCACCCCGGCAACGGCTGCCAGATTTGTAAACGGTTTCGCATCTGCGCCTATCACAAACATCTGTTCCACATGATCAGACACGGTTTCCCTGAGCACCGACACATCAATGCCCTTGCGCAAACCACCACAAATCCAGATCACCTGATGAAAAGACGCCAGCGCCGCCCTGGCCGCATCCGGGTTGGTGGCTTTCGAATCGTTGAACCATTCGCGACCGGCCACCAGGCCGAGCGACTGCATGCGATGCGGCAAACCGCGAAATGATGTCAGCGATTGGCGAATCACGCTGGCGCTAATGCCAAAATCCGCTGCCGCCTGTGCAGCCACGGCCAGATTCAAGTGCTGATGTAAACCTTGTACAGGCAACGCATCGGAACTCACCGTATGCACCTGCTCATAATGATGCCAGAACACCTGCCATGAACCATCGGCCAGCATATGCACGCCGGTATCCAGGCTATCAGTATCGCCCATGCCGAATCGGCGCACAAACACGTCGCGTTCACACAACGCTTCGGCCAGTCCATGCCAGCACGCATCCGCCGGCAACATGGCTTTATCGCCTTTGCCCTGTTTGGCAAACAGGCGCAGCTTGGCATCCTCATAAGCCTGCATGTCGACATGTTTATCGGCATGATCCGGTTGCACATTCAACAATGCAGCCCAGTTCGGATGAATCGGATTGGCCCGTTCCAGTTGAAAACTGGACAACTCCAGCACAATGCGCCGGGGATCGGGATGCCGAGGGTCGTCATCGTCCAGCAAGTCAAGCATCGGCACGCCGATATTGCCGCCGGCTTCAATGCCGCCGGGCAAGGTATCGAGCATGGTGCTGATCAGAGAAACGGTCGTTGTTTTGCCATTGGTGCCGGTAATGGCGATTACTTCGCCATGGTATGCTTCGGCGAATAATTCCAGATCGCCGCAGACCGGAACGCCTGCTGCACGCACCACATCCAGAGCCGGATGGTGGTAGCTGATGCCGGGGCTGACAATCAGGCGGGCGAAGCCTTTCAGTACATCCGCGTTCAGGGCACCCGTATGCAGTACGATGTCCATAGCCTCCGGCAAGCGAACCGGCGATTCATCAAATGCTTCGCAGGCAATACCTTTGCGCATCAGAAAAGCTGCCACCGCCTGACCTGTTTTACCCATGCCGATGATGGCGGTGACATTCATCTGGTCGCTCATCGAATTTTCAAGGTGGAAAGCGCCACCAGCGCCAGCAGGATGGAGATAATCCAGAAGCGGACGATCACTTTCGGTTCGGCCCACCCCTTCAACTCATAATGATGATGAATCGGGGCCATGCGAAATACGCGTTTGCCGGTCATTTTAAAACTGGCCACCTGCACAATCACCGATACCGCTTCAAGCACAAACAGGCCGCCTGCAATGGCCAGTAAAAACTGTTGGTGTACCGCGCAGGCGACAAAACCCAGCGCCCCGCCCAGCGCCAGCGCCCCCACATCACCCATAAATACCTGGGCTGGATAGGTATTGTACCACAAAAAACCGAGACAGCCGCCAATGACAGCGCCGCAGAAAACCGCCAGTTCGCCCGCGCCGGGCACAAATGGAATCATCAAATAGGCTGAAAATTTGGCATGACCGGCCAGATAGACCACCACAGCCAGCGCACTGGCCACCATAAAGGTGGGCGCAACCGCCAGCCCGTCCAGGCCGTCGGTCAAGTTGACCGCATTGGAGGAGCCGACCAGCACGAACAATACAAATACCGGATAAAACCAGCCCATATCCCACTGCGTATTGAAGAAGGGGATATCCACAATCGGAGCGGTCATCATCATCAGACCGGCAGCAGCGGCACCGCCAATCAGGCATTGCAGCAGCAATTTCCAGCGCCCTGCCAGGCCTTTCGGGTCGTGACGAATGATTTTGAGATAATCATCCAGCCAGCCGATGATGCCATAACCGAGCGTCACCAGCAGCGCCAGCCAGACAAAACCGCTGGTCAAATCGGCCCATAACAGGGTGGCGATGGTCAGTGATAACAGAATCAATACGCCGCCCATGGTCGGCGTACCCTGTTTGACCAGATGGCTTTTCGGCCCGTCATTGCGAATAGGTTGCCCCTTGCCCTGATGCGCTTTCAGCCAGCGGATAAACCACGGCCCCATCAACCAGCACATCACCAGCGAGGTCACCAGCGCATATACGGTGCGAAAGGTGATATACTGGAACAGATTGAAGAAGGAATATTGTTCGTGCAACGGATACAGGAGATTATACAGCATCGGCAACCTCCTCTCGGCAGAGTAATTCGACCACGCTCTCCAGATGCATTGAACGCGACGCCTTGACCAGTACAGTATCGCCACTTCGGAATGCCAATCCGGCCAATCCAGCCAATTCCGCCAGTGCCGCTTCGGTAGTCGCAAACCAGTGCGCCTCAGGGTGCTTTTCAGCCAGCGCCCGCATCTCCTCGCCAATCAGATAAATCATATCCATCCCGCTCATATCAAGACCGGCATGGGCGGCCTGTGTCGTTTCGCCCAACTCGGCCATATCACCCAGAATGGCAATCTTGTTGCCCGGCATGGCGCGCAGCGTATCCATGGCGGCCTGCATGGATACCGGATTGGCATTGTAACAATCATCCAGCACCACGGCCCCGGCGCGACCCGGACAGCTTTGCATGCGCCCGGCCAGCGGCTGCCATGGATTCAATGCCTCCGCCACTGTGGCGAGAAGCGCTTCATCGCCCCGGTCGCGCAAATAGCGCAACAGAATGGAGGCCGCAAAAGCAAGGTTCGATGCCCAGTGCGCAGCGGGTAAGGCCAGCCTGATTGTGCTGTGCTGGCTTTGATAATCCAGCCTTAGTTCGCAACCATCCAACTGCCAGTTCACCACGCTTCGATCCGTCGCATCATCCACAATCAAACATGTTGTCGGCATGGCGATATGATTGGCCTGCATCAGCGCCGCCACGCCCTCGCCCAGCGCACTCCAGCCGTTTGTACGCACCGCCTGCGGCAACAGACTCTTTTCCCGAACCACACCTTCAAGTCCGCCGAGTCCTTCGCTATGCGCCGCTGTTATGCCGGTCAGCACGGCAATATCCGGCTGTACGATGGCGGCCAGACGGGCCATTTCTCCGCGCTCGCTGATGCCGCATTCAATGACAGCCACATCGGCATCGTCCGGCACTCCCAGCAATGTTGCGGGTACGCCAATCAAATTATTCAGATTGGCGCGTGTGGCGGAAACCTTCAATCCGAGGCCGGTAAAACCGGTTTCCAGCATGGAACGCAAGCTGGTTTTTCCATACGAACCGCTAATAGCAAGCACACAGGTATCGGTCAATTTGACGCGCCATGCATGCGCGATATCGCCCAGCGCACATAAAGTATCTTCGACTTCCAGCTTGCTGTTTTTCAGCTTATCCCAGCTGCGCAGACCAGCGCGGTCGCCGACCAGCGCAACGGCCCTGTCCGTCACCGCTGCGGCAAATACATGGCCGTCAAAGCTGGGGCCGCGCAGGGCCAGGAATACATTACCTGCCTCAAAACTGCGGGAATCCGTACATACGCCGCTCACCACAGCCGGCACAGAACCGTGCCAGATACCCTGCGTGGCAGAACCGGTTTCATGTCCGCTTAGCCGCATGCCGCCACCTCGTTGATACCGTGTTTGCGGTGCAGATATTTCGTCGCAATATCGGCATCCAGCCATGGCCGGCGCTGGCCGCAGACTTCCATATACGCTTCATGCCCCTTGCCGGCGATAATCAGCATATCGCCGTCCTGCAAGGCATCAACGGCTTCGGCAATGGCTTTTTCCCGATCCAGTTGCAGATGCACCAGGGCCCTGTAGGGCTGGCTCATGCCGTGCTCAATTTCCGATGCAATTACAGCCGGCATTTCACCGCGCGGGTTATCGGACGTAATCCACACCACATCGGCCAGTTCGGTGGCGATTTCTCCCATTTGCGGTCTTTTTTCACGATCTCGCTCACCGCCGCAGCCAAACAGAATGATCAGGCGTTCGCGCGTCAGCTTGCGCGCTGCCTCCAGACAGCGTTGCAGGGCTTCCGGCGTATGGGCATAATCAATATATACCTGCCCGTAACCGGCATCGAGTTCCTGCAT
>CAZKME010000019.1:0-6183 GCA_964553725.1 uncultured Zetaproteobacteria bacterium | reverse complement strand
TACCAGCAGGCATTTTCAGGCGCATAGGTGCGAATATCCGAGTGATCGGCATTGGCCACCACATTGCCGCCATGGGCTGCAGTTTGTTGCAAAAACCCGGCCTTGATGGCCAGATAGGCCGGATAGCCACCGTGATCCTGCAAATGATCATGTCCCATAGTTGTCCAGATGGCCGTATTGAAATCCAGCCCGGCAATGCGTTGCTGGGCAATGCCATGTGACGAAATTTCACACACGACGGCGAATGTTTTTTCCATACAGGCGGAGGCAAGCATGGCATGCAGGGTCAGCATCGAAGGCGTGGTATTGCCGATATCGCGAATATCGTCCGGGCTTTTCATCCAGCCCAGCGTGCCGCAACTCCACACCGGCCTGTCCTGATAGCGGCTCAACGCTTCGCGCAACATCCAGGCGATACTTGTTTTGCCATCGGTGCCTGTAATGCCGTAAAAATGACTGCCAACGCCTTCGCTGCGAAACATGCGCCGCAACAACTGGCCGGCCTGCGCCATATCTTTCAGGTGCAAATGCGGCAAATCGGTATCGACATCCACGCCCACGCTGATAATCGCCGTAGCGCCATTTTGTTGCGCCGAAGCAGCATATTCACTGGCATGGCTGCCGCTGCGCGGCAAACATATGAGCCCGTAACCGGGCCGGGCAAAACGGGAATCATCACAGATACCCATGATGCTGACATCGCTATCGGCCTGATGACCGGGCAATTCCAGCACACCGAGCCGGTGGCTCAATTCCCCGAGCGAAAAACCGTGCGTGAATTCTGTGGCGCGGGTTTGCTCCAAAGCTGATCGGGCTGAATTACTCACCTAACCACACCTCCAGCATATCGCCCTGCTCTAGCCCGCCGGTGCTGGCCGGCTGCTGCCTGCGCACCCAGCCGGAACCGTGCACATGCAATCGCAGCCCGCGCCCGGCGGCAAATCGTCTGACCTCGCGCATGGACATACCGGCCACTGAATTCGCTTCGATTTCAGGCGGGGTTTCGGCGATCTGCATCGTACGCCAGGCTGTCTGATCCTCGATTCGGGCGGATACGCCGAGATAGGGCAGCACGGCTTCAGCGATATGGCGGAATACGGGAGCAGCCACCTGACCGCCATAAATGCTCTTTTTCGGTTCATCCACCATCACCACAATCACCAGTTGCGGATTATCAATCGGTGCAATACCAGCGAAAACGGCATTGTATTTCCCCTTGCTGTATCCGCCTCTCGAATTGGCTTTCTGCGCCGTACCCGTCTTGCCGCCCACCCGGTATCCGACCGGCACCGCCTTATGACCGGTACCGTCCTCGCCGGTGGCGAACTCCAGCATTTGCACTACCTGGCGGGCGATTTTCGCTTTTATTACCTGTACCGGCGCATGCTCTCCCAGGCGTTTGTAAAATAGCACCGGTGCCACGTATTTTCCCTCATTGGCCAATACGGAAAATGCCGTTGCAAGTTGCAACGGCGTGACGGCGATACCCTGCCCGAATGCGATGTTAGCTGTTTCGACCGGCCCCCAGCGATCGGGGGACAGCACAATGCCGGGGGATTCTCCGCTTAATCCGGTGCCGCTCCTGCGACCGAAACCCGCTTTTGTAAGCGTGTTGTAGAGCGCACTTGATCCTATATCCATGGCCAGTTTGGCGGCACCGATATTGCTCGAATGTACCAGCACGCCGGTAATATCCAGCCAGCCGGCCTTGTGATCATCATGAATAGTATAATCGGCCACCTTCATGGAGCCGTTCTCGCAAAAAATACGTGAATCCGGTTGCCAGCGACCGGAATCCAGTGCGGCGGCAATGGTAAACGGTTTCATGGTTGAACCCGGTTCAAACACATCGGTAATCGCCCGGTTGCGCCACTGACCCGGATGAAAATGCCGATAATTATTCGGGTTGTAACCCGGCCAGTTGGCCATGGCCAGAATCGCGCCGTCCTGTGGCCGCATCACCACCACCGAACCGCCTTTGGCATGTTGTTCGTGTACGGCCTCTGCCAGTGCGGCATAGGCAATGCTCTGAATGGTGGCATCCAGTGTCAGCCGCATAGCCTTACCCGGCACCGGTTTACGAATCCAGCTACTGTTTGGCAACGACTGGCCACGCGCATCGCGCCTGACCTGACGCAAACCGGCTTTACCGGCCAGCGATGCATTCCATGTACGCTCCACGCCTTCGAGCCCGCGACCATCAACACCGACAAAGCCAAGCAAATGCCCCGTCTGCGGCCCCAGCGGTTGATAACGCCGCCATTCCTGCTCCTGACGCACGCCCGCAATATTCAACGCCATCACTTTTTCCGCCACCGCCGGCGGCACCTGCCGCGCCAGCCATACAAAGCCTTTGCGTTTGCGCAGTTTGTATTTCACTTTTTTCAACGGCAGACCGAGGGCTTTGGCCAGTGCGCTGATGCGGGCGGTTGGCACTTCATCAGCCATAGCCGCAATGGATGGAATTTCGACACTTTCAGCCAGCGTGCGCCCTTTCTGATCCAGAATCGGCCCGCGCGGTGCCATCATGGTGTATTCGCGATAACGCTGCTTTTCCGCTTTGGCGCTAAGTGTATCGGCCTGTACCCATTGTAAATCCACGGCGCGCACCAGCAGCATGACCAGCCCCAGCACCAATAGTCCGGCTATTGCCTCGATGCGGCGGCGAACGAAAATATGATCGTTGGCATTGGCGTTATCGTTAGAATCGCGTTTCACTGGTGAATCACCTGCATCGGTTTGGGCGGTGCCATACCAAGGGTTTCGGTGGCATATTCGCGTAAGCGCTCGGGGCGACTCAGGCTGGCCACCTCCAGACGTAATTTACTGGATTCCTGCCGAACCGCTTTTTGCTCTGCCGCCAGTCGCTGCGTTTCCAGCGACAACTCGTTGCGCACATGCGATAGCCAGATTTGCGCCCCGGCCAGTACGGCCAGACAGACCGGCATCATCATCCAGAATCTCACAGCGCTGAACATCAGTGCAACCCACCGCGCAAGAATGCAGCGCCGCTGTATCCGGCCAGCTTTTTCGATTCCTCAAGCGTCAATCGCTGCGCCACGCGCAACATGGAAGAACGGCTACGTGGATTGGCTTCCAGTTCCTGCGCATCGGCTCTGACCGGTTTTTTCTGCAACCAGCGCATGGTGGGTTTTTTTCCACATACGCAGATCGGCATTTCCGGCGGGCAGATGCAGGCATGTACCTGTGCTTCAATCAGGTCACGAATGCGGCGGTCTTCGCCGGAATGAAATGAAATCACGGCCAGTTTGCCGCCCGGCTGCAAGTGCGCCATGGCGGCTGTGATACCCGCATCAATCTGATCCATCTCCCCGTTCACCCAGATGCGCAAAGCCTGAAACGTACGCGTGGCCGGGTGCGTTTTGCCGAAACGCGCCTGCTTGGGTACGGCGTGGAAACAGATGTTTTCGAGATCAGATGTGGAATGTAGTGCATCGGCATGGACAGCTTTCAAAATCACGCCGGCAATGCGCCGCGCGTAACGCTCATCGCCAAAGCGGCGCAATATGTCGGTCAGTTCACGTTCGGATACGCGCCCCAGCATCCGGCTCAGGGGCTGGCCGCTTTCGGCGTCCATGCGCATATCCAGCGGCCCGTCGTGCCTGAATGAAAAACCGCGTGCTGCATTGTCCACCTGCGGCGAGGATACCCCGAGGTCGAAACCAATGCCGGTCACCTGATTCCAGCCCTCGCTTTCCAGCGTGTCTTCGATCTGAGCGAAATCACTGTGGCAGATGCTGAAACGGGCATCTTCGCCCGCCAGCTTTTTTCCTGCTGTAACAGCTTCAGAATCGCGGTCGATGGCAAGCAGGCGCCCCTTGTTCGACAAACGGGCAAGCAGGGCTCGGCTGTGGCCGCCGCGCCCGAAGGTGCAATCGACATAACGCCCGTCCGGATCGGAGAAGATGGCATTAATAAATGCATCACGGAGCACCGGGATGTGGTCGGGCCATTGTTCGATGTTTCGTTCATCGTTTCGCTCGCCAGAGGCCACATTACAAACTCAACTCGAAATTCTGGGCCAACAGCAGGTCGGCTTCGAGTTGCTGATCCCAGCTGCTCTTGTCCCAGATTTCAAATATTTCGCCAGCGCCGGCAAACTGGATGCTGCGATGCAGCGATGCATAATCGCGCAAGGCCGGGGAGAGGAGTACCCGGCCCTGCCGATCAGGGGCATATTCCTGAGCTGAACTGATCACAATGCGCCTGAATGCACGTAACTTCTCACTCGACGGCGTAGCATTGATACGCTTCTGTAAACGATTCCATTCACGTCGGGGATAGGCCACCAGACAACGTGAATACGGTGTGCGGGTAATAATCAGCTGGCCTTCGGCATGGCAATTTTTCAACACATCACGAAACGCAGCGGGGATGCTTACGCGTCCCTTGTCATCCATGTTATTGCCGAACTCACCCTGAAACATAATCTGCCAGTCTCTCCCGTCTTCGGGCGTGGTCTATTTACCCACTATTACCCACTAAACCCCAATAATGTCCCCCTCGCCCCCCTTGTCAACCCCACTTGTCAACTATTTTTCCTGTATGGAACAATAAGACACAGGCAAGCCCTATATATCCCTTGAGATATACAGGTGGGGAGATGTGGGTTGAATTATCTGTAACCTAGATCCTGCAAGTGATCGTGCGTGCAGAGTGTAAGATATTGGTTTAGATGGTGTATTGAAAAAACATGTAGTCACCTTATTGGTGATGAGTGTTTTTTCAATATGCCAGATGAATCAAGAGCTTGCGCTATGTATGTGTGAGTACTTGCAGAATCTAGGTGTAAGTTGATCGGCAAGGCTTTTTCACGGTCTGACGTGGGATGGATTGGAAAATCCTGTTTTATTGGAGAGGGGTTGATACTCTGGTGTGACTCTTGAATAACAAAATGACGGATTCTATCATTTTGTTATTCAATCGTTGGGATTGCAACGCGACTTGAGTCGCTATTCAGCATACCCTGGAGTGCTGCTCAAGGTGAATGCTGCTTGCAGCAGAGAGCGCGCCCTGGGGTGTTAGCTGCGCATTTTTGCACTATTCAGGCTAGGCATTCACCATGCGGCGACTGGATAAAACCGGAATCTGCATCGGACGCAGGCCCAGTTTCTCAAATAGCTTCTGATCGTTTTCGGCATCCTGATTGCCGGTGGTGAGCAGTTTCTCACCATAAAATATCGAGTTGGCCCCGGCCAGAAAACACAGCGACTGCATTTCTTCGCTCATTACTTCGCGCCCGGCGGACAATCGCACATGCGAACCCGGCATGGTGATGCGGGAAACGGCAATGGTGCGGATGAATTCGAAATTATCGAGTGTGTCGGCAAACTGCGCATCTTCGGCGACCGGCGTACCCTCAACTTTTACCAACATATTGATCGGTACCGATTCAGGATGCGGATTCATGCGGGCCAGTTGCGCTACCAGCCCGGCCCGGTGCCGGCGTGTTTCACCCATGCCGACAATGCCGCCGCAGCAAATGCTCATGCCATTGGCACGCACATGCTTCAGGGTGTCGAGACGCTCATCATAGCTGCGGGTGGAAATGACTTCTTTATAATACTCCGGATCGGAATCGAGATTATGGTTGTAGTAGTCCAATCCGGATTCTTTCAACCGGGCAGCCTGTTCGGACGTTAACATGCCCAGCGTGGCGCAGGTTTCCATATCCAAATCCTTGATTTCGGAAACCATGTCGCAGACCAGTTCAAACGCACGACCTTTGGGTTCACGCCAGGCCGCACCGAGGCAAAATCGGGATGCGCCTTTCTCTTTGGCGATTTTGGCAGCCGCCAATACCTGATCTTTTTTCATCAGCAACTCGGACTCGACATCGGTGTTGTAACGCGAACTCTGCGGACAATATTTGCAATCTTCCGGGCAACCTCCGGTTTTAATCGACAGCAGGGTGGAAAGCTGCACTTCATTGGCATCGAAATGAGTCCGGTGCGCCTGCTGGGCGCGGAACATCAGATCATTGAACGGCAGTTCAAATAACGCCTCGATTTCATCTACGCTCCAGTTGTATCGCATACCTGACTCCTTTACCTGTAAACCAACAGGCGCGAAGGGTAAACGGCTTTGTATGATTCGGCAAAAAAATTCTACCTAGATCCTGCAAGTGATCGTGCGTGCAGAGTGTAAGATGTTGGTTTAGAT
>CAZKME010000018.1:14238-20858 GCA_964553725.1 uncultured Zetaproteobacteria bacterium | reverse complement strand
AGAATCTTTTACCACAGAGTACGCAGAGTTACACAGAGTAGAGTCAAAGGCTGAATATAAGAGACAAAAAAATGATTCCTGCATTTATTGGTTAATGCAGATGTGCTTGTTGATCAATTCATCCTATCTGGATTTTCTTTTTTTGTTTTTACTCTGTGTAACTCTGCGTACTCTGTGGTGAAAACGGTTTTGACTGTCTTTTTATAACTCCACGTGGGTGCCATCACAAAAGGGTGGATTTTTGGTCTGTTTGCACTGGCACAGGGCAACGTTTCGGGCCTCGGTGATTTCGAACACCTTGGGCGTGAATTCGCTACCCTCATGCGAGCCATCGCAAAACGGTTGATTCTTTGATTTGCCGCAGGCGCACCAGTAGTAGGTGCCGGGCTCCAGTCTCAGTATGGCCGGTTCTTTTGCTGCAATCGTTGCTTTGCCCATGGCTATTCCCCCTGTTTGTGATGCTTCTTGCGCATCTGTTTATGAAATGCGGTAAATTCATCCCGGCTGATCGAGCCATTATGATCCGCATCCATCTTGTCAAAATGAGCCTGATGATCTTTTTCATCCAGCACCCCGTCACCGTTGGCGTCCATGTGTGCAAAGCGTTTTTCAGCCCGTTTGGTTGAGGCAGCCAAAAACTCTGCTTTCGTTATTTTACCATCTTTATTGGCATCGGCCTGCTTGAGTATGCCGTGCATGCCGCCATGATGGCCCATGCCTCCAGCCAGCGCCTGCGAAGAAGCGAGTGCCAGAAGCGCAGTCAATAGCATTATATGTTTTTTCATTGTTTCCTCCTTGGATAAACCTGGAAACCCAGGTTGAATGATCCCGCACTATTGATGAATCATGCAGGGTTTATAAACACTGCCTCAAAACAGCTTGGTGCGCACACCTTCGATAGAGAGGAATATTTCCACATTTTCAGATACAGCGCCAAGCATGCCGCTTTTTTTCATTTTGTAGTCGGACAAGTGCAATGTCGTATGCCCTTCAAAGCCGCGACGATAACCGCCCCACGGGTCTGGCCCGGCACCAATCTGGGTGACTGCAATATCAATATCTTTACTCACGCCATGCAGCTTGAGTGTGCCGTGCAAAATACCGGTCTTCTTGCCGGTCTTTTCATAGCTGGTGCTGATAAAAGTTGCCTTGGGGAATGTGGCCACATCGAAGAAATCTGCGCTGCGCAGGTGTTTATTGCGTTCGGCATGATTGGTATCGAGGCTGGCTGTATCAATGCTAATGCTGACGCTGTTTTTTTCCGGTTTACGCTCATCATAGGAAAAATGCCCGTCAAAGGTGCGGAATGAGCCGAGTAACCAGCTATAACCCAGGTGTTTCACCTTGAACTGGATAAAAGCATGTTGGCCCTTGATATCAATATCATATTGCTCGGCCTGAGCCGGTATGGAGGCGGCGATTAACAGCACTGCCGCTATCAGTGTTTTCAATATCATTTCTTCCCTCCTTGCGCGTCATTCCCGCGAAGGCGGGAATCCAGTGTTTGTAATGTTCTTATGGATACCCGATCAGGGCCGGGTATGACAAAATAGTTTAAATTGGACAGTTGTGGCATTTCTATTCTCCTTATGGTTTTCGGTTCATGCCCAGCATACGCAATAGCGTGGCGTCTTTATCAATCAGGTGATGTTTCAGTGCTGCTCCGGCATGCAATCCCGCCAGCCCCATCATGGCCCAGGCTGCCGCCCAATGGATGTGGCCAATCAGATCGGCCTGCTGTTTATCGAACGTCAACGTGGCCGGTATGGTGAACAGTCCGAACACATCAATACCAACCCCTTCCGCAGTCGGAATCAGATAACCGCTTATCAGCACTGTAAACATTAGCACATAATGCAGCCTGTGCACGCTCAGGGCGACCATCCTCTCCCAGCTTGCACCCATCAAATCGGGCCGCGTATTGCGCAAGCGCCAGATGAAGCGGAACAATAAAAGCAACAGCAGCAGCACGCCGATGGCCTTATGAATATCCGGCCCATCGTGATACCAGCGATCGTAATAGGTCAGCGTAGTCATCCACAAGCCCAGCGCAAACATGAAGAAGATCGCCGCCGCCATCAACCAGTGCAGGCCAATGGATACGACCCCATACGATGTTGACGTGTTTCGCAGCATTGGCTCTCCTGATTGTTGCAATGACGGACTCTCCGGCGATGAATGATTCAGTAAAAGCATAAATAATTGATAGACTTGATTAATAAATCGAATCAAGCATGATTGTGTTTATGAGACCTCTGCACCATCGTTCATTTTGGAGCGCATCAAGGCGAAACAAGCTATGGAACCGCAGTTTGCTTGCTGTAAATGAGGATTTCATAGCTTTTTTCAACGCCGATGTAACCCAAAAGGGGCATGGTGCTGAGGTCTCTGTATGACCCTGGAACAGTTGCGCGCCTTATGCGCTGTGGTAGAGGCCGGCGGTTTTCATGCCGCTTCCGAATCGCTGTTTCGCAGCCAGTCGGCGGTCAGCATCGCCATTAAAAATCTGGAGCAGGAACTGGATTTATCCCTGTTTGATCGCCGGGGTTACCGCCCGGCTCTGACTGCGGAAGGGCAGGTCATCTACGGCAAAGCAAAAAGCATTCTTTCCCGCAGCGATGAGCTTGCCAGCATCGCCAGTCATTTCGCGCAGGGAGAAGAAACCGATATTTCGATTGCCCTCAGTGCCATTGCGCCGGTAGAGCAGGTTGTGGATGTGATCAAACAGATTTCCGAGTCTGCCCCTGCCACACGCATGAACCTGCAAATCGAAAATATGGGTGGCACACTGGAGCGGCTGCTGGAGAAAAGCGTCGATTTCGCTATTGCCGAACGGTATATGCCGGTCGATCATACCGAAGAGGTGCGTCTGACTTCTACAGAGATGATCAGCGTCATCTCACCCGATTTCCCGCTGGCAGGCCGTTATCCGGCCATCCGCGCATCCAATCTGGATCGTTATGTTCAGGTTGTCGTGCGCGACACCAGCCGCAATAGCCCGAAACAGAGCGCCGGCCTGCTCGAAGGCGCATCGCAATGGCTGGTCAACGATTTCGACATGAAAAAACGCATGATTCTTTCCGGTGGCGCCTGGGGCCGCATGCCGCGCCACCGCGTGGCCGAAGAACTGGCCGATGGTCGATTGCTGGCCCTCTCAGGCCCGGAACTGGAGCCACTCAAGATTGACATGTTTCTCTTCCGCCGCGCCGGCGAACCCATGGGCGCAGTCGGAGAGCGATTATGGCAGTTACTGCAAAAGTGTAAGTATTAATCCAGACTATTCATGAATAGTCCGGGTTAACCTTCGTCTTCTTCATGAGATGCAACTTGCAGCACCAGTTTTCCACACATGCCGCCGGCTTCGATGCTTCGATGCGCTTCGGCGGCCTGTTGCAGCGGAAAAGTATCGGATACAAAGATGGATAATTTCTGTTCATCAAAGAACTGGGCGCACTGCTCCAGAATATTGCCGTGGTGTTCGGCGGCCTCCATGATCCCCAACACCATCGGGGTGAGCATTAGCTCCTGCGATACGCGGATATTGCGCAGGCGAATGTTTTTCCAGTCGGCATTGTCAGGCAGCTGTAAAATTGTCACAATATCACCGTAAACAGCAGTGGCCGAAACCAGCTGGTTGAATGCATCACCGCCGACGGTATCGAAGGCGACATCCACGCCCTTTCCTCCTGTCCACGCCAGCAATGCTTCGGCGACATCCTGTTGTTTGTAATGGATGACCAGATCGGCACCCAGTGTTTTGGCGATGGCCGCTTTTTCATCGGAACTGACTGTGGTAGCGACCTCACAACCGGCCAGTTTGGCCAGTTGAATTGCAATATGGCCGACGCCGCCTGCGCCGGCATGAATAAACACCTTCTGACCACTCTGGATACGAGCCCGATCAAACAGTGCTTCCCAGGCCGTGATCAACACCAATGGCGCGGCTGCCGCATCAATAAAATCCAGGCAATCCGGTTTAGCGGCGACAAAGGCTTCGGGCACGGCGATATATTCGGCATAATTTCCGGCCTGTTGCCCCAGCCCCCCGTAGCAGTAATAGACGGCGTCACCCGGCTCAAAACGGGTGATATTCTCTCCGACCTGTTCGACCACGCCGCTGCCATCGCAGCCGAGAATAGCGGGCAGCCCATCCGGAAAATACAGGCCGTTGCCACGCAGTTTTGTGTCAATCGGATTGATGCCTGCGGCCATAATTTGAACCAGTATTTCATTGTCGCCGCAGATCGGCCTATCCACTTCCATCGCGGTTAATACATCCGGAGCCCCCGGTTTAGTCATCAATATGGCTCGCATCTGCTTCTCCTTCCCCTACAGTTTTTTCTTTGCGTTCTTTGCACCTTTGCGTGACATGCTTTTGAATTTGAAGTTGAAAGGCAATAGCGCGCAAAGGCGCAAAGAACGCAAAGGGTGAAGCGTTAGGAAACCCGTGTCATTTTTCTTGATGGCGCGTAAACTGCCGCGCCTGTCATGACATATTCATTCATGCCCAATGCCGATTCCCCCATGCCATTACCGATGCGCGTGGAATTATTTGATACGACGCTGCGCGATGGCGCGCAAACCGCCGGTATCAGTTTTTCCGTGCAGGATAAAGTGCGTATTGCCAACCGCCTGGCCAAGTTTGGTATCGACTGGATCGAAGGCGGCTGGCCTGGTGCCAGCCCCAAGGATGATCTCTTTTTCGAGCAAATGCGCCAGCGCAACTGGAGCCATAGCAAGCTGGTGGCATTTGGCTCAACAGCTCGCCCTGGCCATGCCGTGGAGCAAGATCGTGGCCTGAACCGGCTGGTTGAAAGCGGTGCGGATGCCGTCTGTATTTTCGGCAAGAGCTGGGATGTGCACGTTACCACCGCGCTCGGCATCACGCTGGAAGAAAATCTGGCCCTGGTGCGCGACTCAATAGCATATCTAAAACAGCATGTTGCAACCGTTTTTTTCGATGCCGAACATTTCTTCGATGGCTTTGACGCCAATGAAAATTATGCGCTACAAGTGCTCGAAGCCGCTGCTGAAGGTGGTGCGGATACGCTTGTCTTGTGCGATACCAATGGCGGTTCCATTCCATTTCCCATTTATGACGTGGTGAAACAGGTGAAACAGCACCTGCCCGGTCAGGCGCTCGGTATTCATACCCATAACGATTGTGAAATGAGCGTGGCCAATTCGGTGGCAGCGGTGCGCGCAGGCGTTAGCCAAGTGCAGGGCACGATCAACGGGGTGGGCGAACGCTGTGGCAATGCCAATCTGATTTCTATTATCCCGATCCTGCAACTGAAAGCGGGCATTGATTGTGGCATACCGCCTGCCCGACTCAGTCGGTTGTCTGCGCTGTCGCAATTTGTCAATGAAATGGCCAATCGTTTGCCGTGGCAGCATCAACCCTTTGTCGGCCAGAATGCGTTTGCCCATAAAGGCGGCATCCATGTCTCGGCCATCCGCAAACAGAGTAACCTTTACGAACACATTGATCCGGCTCTGGTCGGCAATGGGCAGCGCATTCTGGTTTCCGATCAGGCCGGACGCAGTAATATTCTGAGTAAATTGCAACAACTGGAGCCGGATGCCGAGATTGATCCGCACGATCCAATGGTGGCCCAAGCACTTCAACGCATCAAGGAGCTTGAAGCCAGCGGTTATGCTTTCGAGGGAGCCGATGCCTCATTCCAGTTGCTGCTGCGGCGCTCCATGCGCCGCTTCAAACGCCATTTTGAACTGGTGCGTTTCCGTGTCTTTGATGAAAAACGAGGCCATGAGAAGTCGCCCGAATCCGAAGCTACGGTGCAAGTGCGGGTTGGCGGCAAACTGAACCATGCGGCAGCACTGGGTAACGGGCCGGTCAACGCCATGGACAAGGCGCTCAGAGCTGCACTGGTCGATGCTTATCCAGGTTTGGAGTCGATGTTCCTGACCGATTTCAAGGTGCGCGTACTGACCACGCGAGAGGCCACCGAAGCGGCTGTGCGCGTGCTGATCGAATCATCAGACGGGCAACGCAAATGGAGTACGGTCGGCGTATCCACCGATGTACTGGAAGCCACCTATCGGGCCCTTAACGATGCCATCGAATATAAGCTGGTCATGGATCAGGTGCCGCCGCCGGAAGCGGAAAATGCTATATAGCTCGGGATAGGAATGTTGAATGAAGAATTTGGAATGAAGATTTCAGTAACAACCGTGGAGGTGTGACATGCCGGGAATCAGTGCTTTGGAAAACAGACCATGCGTACCATGCCAGGGCGGCATCGCTCCGATGAGCGCGGCAGATGCCCGCGCCATGTTGCCAGCCATTGCCGGATGGCAACTTGATGAAGGTGCAATAAAACTCAGCCGATCATTCACATTCAGGAATTTTGTGCAGGCGCAGACGTTTGCCGTGCGGGTGGGCAAAATCTCCGAGATAGAAAATCATCATCCTGAAATTTGTTATGGATGGGGGTTTTGCACGGTGGTCTTTTACACCCATAAAATCGGCGGCTTGCATGAGAATGATTTTATCATGGCCGCGAAAGTAAATGTGGGTTAGAATTGTGAATTGACAAAGAGGGGCGGGAACATTCGACCTTACTATTCCATCTCGCAATTCATAATTCTAAATTCAT
>CAZKME010000018.1:0-14138 GCA_964553725.1 uncultured Zetaproteobacteria bacterium | reverse complement strand
GGCGGGAACATTCGACCTTACTATTCCATCTCGCAATTCATAATTCTAAATTCATAATTCTAAATTCATCACATGCCTAAACCGAAAAATCCTGAACCCTGATCTTCCGGTCCGTCAGACTTGGCAGGAGTCTCTTCAGTTGGCGCTGTGCCGCTGCGAAATGCCTCAAGGGAGATATTTTTACTATCCGCACCGGGCAGAAGGCCTGTCCTGGTATCAATCGCCACCCACTCAATGCCTTCCGGCGGCGGGAAATCCTCGACTGGCTTATTTTTATGAAATGCCTGCATGGCTTCCAGCCATGTGGGCAGCGCCGCCCGTGCACCGGTTTCATGCCGCCCCATGGATCTCGGGCTATCGCGGCCAGTCCAGACGCCGGTCAGTACCTGCGGCGTATAACCCATAAACCATGCATCGACCTGTTTATTGGTGGTGCCGGTTTTACCGGCGGCCGGACGATTCAATGGACGGGCGCGGCGACCCGTACCATGTTCAATGACGCCTTTCATGAGATTGGTAATCAGAAAATCATTGACCGGATCAACGATCTGATCGGCTGGACGCATGGATTCATTCAGGCTCATCACCGGATCAACATGGCAGACCTGACAACGCTGGCCAGACACCGCCCGGTGCAATGTTTTGCCGGTACGATCCTGCACCTGCTGAATTGCAACCGGTTTCCATTTGCGGCCCTGATCCGCCAATACGGCATACGATTCTGTCAGTGCTTGCAGGCTGACTTCAGTCGCACCCAGGGCCAGTGCCAACTGGGCTGGAAATTTGCGGTCAAACGGAAAATTGGCCAAATCATTTAAAAAGCGATGAATGCCGACATTTTGCAATACCTTGATCGAAGCCAGATTGCGTGAGTGTTCCAGCGCATTGCGCAACGTCACCGGGCCGGCAAATTTGTTTTTGTAATTTTCAGGACGCCAGAAATCATTATTCAGTTTGCTGTCAAACACAACTGGCGTATCCATGATAATTGATGCTGGCGTCATGCCGCTGGCCAGTGCGCTGGTATACAAAAACGGTTTGAACGCGCTGCCCGGCTGGCGCATGGCCCGGCGTACCCGATCAAATCCGGCAGTCTTATAATTGTAACCGCCGACCCGAGCCAACACTGTGCCGCGCTCCAGATCAATAGCATACAGAGCCGATTCAATGGATGGCTCCTGGGCCAGCTTGACGCCGGATTTGGCTAGCCCCTGCAAACGAATTTCATCACCGACCATCCATGTGCGTCGGCGCTTTTTCATGGTTGCCAGTTCAGCATCACCGGCACCTTCTTTTTTATAGATAGACAGTGGTTTCCAGTGCCATTTCGGTTTGCGCAAGCGCCATGCCTGACGACCATCATTAACCGTCAAATCGCCATTTTTATGCACCTTCTCGACCAGCGCAGGAATCAGCGTATCTGTGGAAGGGTTTTTATACTTCTGTTTCCATCTGGCCAGCAATGCAGCCCTTTCGCTACGCGAATGATGGGTTGGATAGCGATAATACTGGCGTTGTTCGACATTCAGCACGCCCTGGCGAACAGCGCGAATAGCAGCCAGTTCGGCCTGTTCATCATAAGGTACGATAATTGTCAGCCCCTGTTTGCGCAGGGTTTTTTCACCGAATCGTTCGATCAGCTCACGGCGCACCTGATCGGCGTAGGCGTTGATTAGTCTGGTTTTTTCCAGCGGTGCAACGATGAGCGGCTCCTGCGTGGCCCGGGCAGCATCTTGCGCATTTGCCATGCCGTTTTCACGCATCAGGCGCAACACGGTATTGCGGCGTTGTTTGGCCTTTTTCGGGTTGAGGTGGGGTGCATATTTGCCCGGTGCTTTGGGCAAGCCCGCCAGCGTAGCGCATTCAGCCAGTGATAATTCATCCAGTGATTTATGGAAATAACGCCATGCCGCCGAGGCAACGCCGTAGGCCCCGCGACCGAGATAAATCTGATTCAGATAGAGGTAGAGAATATCATCTTTGCTGAAGGATTGTTCAATACGATAGGAGAGAATCGCCTCGCGGATTTTTCGCGTATAGGAACGCTCAGAAGACAGCAGGAAATTTTTGGCCACCTGCTGGGTGATGGTGGAACCGCCCTGCACGGTGTGCCCTGCTTTCAGGTTGGCCAGAGCCGCCGATAGAATCCGGGCCGGGTTGATGCCGGGGTGTTCATAGAACTGCTGATCCTCTGCGGCCAGAAAAGCCTGAATCAATTGTTTCGGGATTTCATTGAATGGCGTAAGAATGCGGTGTTCATCGGCATATTCGGCAATCAGTTGGCCATCGGTATTATAGACACGAGACACCAGCGGCGGCTGATAATTGGACAGCGAGCCCAGTTCCGGCAGGTTGCTGGAAAAGATCATATAGGCTACGGTGATGACCATAACCATCAGCACGCTTAAGCTGACGGCAATTTTGACGATAAGGGAAAGGATGCGCATTAAACCGAATACAAACCGAACCCGTCAGGGCAAGCAAGGCGCAGTTTTACCTGTGGTCTGTTTGGCCACCCGGAAAAAAGACGATCTGCATGCAAGACAACCTGTCAAACAGTCTGGATTCACGCTGCTGGAGGTGATGGTTGTGATGGTGATAATGGCTGTCATGGCTGCGATTGCTATCCCGGCTTTTTCCAGTTGGCGTGAGAAGCAGAGCGTCCGTAATGCGGCGCAATCCCTTATGGCGCAATTGAAACAGGCGCGAGTGCTGGCTGTGGCGGAAAACCGCAGTGTGAGCATCACCTTCACATCGACATCTTATACGTTTGATGCGGATACAACGGGCAGTTGCGGCACATGTAAAAATGAGCTCAATAATCTCAGTCAGTATTCGAGTACACTTACACTATCTCCCACCACCACCCGCACTTTTAGCAGCCGTGGTACAGCCAATTCCGGCAGCATCAACCTGATCGCAGGCAACTACAGTAAAAAGATTACGATGAACGTGATCGGCAGAGCGTATTTACAATGAACGGCGGGCATTCCATGGCTGGCTTCACCCTGATTGAAATTCTGGTCACACTGGTGATTGTGTCGGTGGCAATACTGTCGTTGGGTAGCTTCACTGTTTCGATCGTTGGCAGCGGCCAGGTTTCCCGTGAACGGCTGGGTGCAGTTCACATGGCCGAGCAGGTACTCGAATACTGGCAACATGACATCAACGATTATGCCCCGACGATTTCAACCACCGACTGTAGTCTGAGTGCGTCTGCCTCGGCCCCAATTTATGGCGTTTCCGTGACATGTACATCGGCTTCGGGCACCAGTTACGCCATCCTTAGCGATCAGGTACAGGCGACCGGGCCGCTTGCCAGTAACCTGACCGCATTTCAGAATTTCACCAAACAGGGTTATAACAATACGCCACAGACCAAAGTGGTCACAGTATCATGGGCACATCGGGGAAAGACGCATTCAATCTATCTGACCCATATATCGCAGGTGAAATAATGCAGGACTCCCCTGTATCTCGCAACGGCCAGCCAGTTCCGGTATTTATCGGGCGCGAGCAGGGATTCACGCTGATTGAAATGCTTATCAGTTTGGCTATGGGGCTGGTGCTTATTGCCGGTATTGCCTCAATTTTTATTTCTGACAGTAATATATCCCGAACACTGTCTTCACGCAGCGAAGATATGGGTGATTTATTTCTGGTATCTCATTTGATGCAGGCGGCATTACGCGGGTCGCAGAGTGTTCCTGATGTGAACATGACGATTCGAACCAA
The DNA here is from genome assembly GCA_964553725.1 of uncultured Zetaproteobacteria bacterium. GTDB lineage: Bacteria > Pseudomonadota > Zetaproteobacteria > Mariprofundales > Mariprofundaceae > Mariprofundus. Next base: position 10,403 of record CAZKME010000018.1, on the reverse strand, counting down.
CCTCGCCAATCGCGGTGTAACGCCGCCGCCCAATTATCCCGCTGATGCTACCTTTACTGCGTTACCCTTTTGGCACGCTGCCAGTAACACGCTGACCTATCAGGATCTGGAAGGGAATGTTGGTATTTTTCAATACCGGCGCACCAGTAATGACCGTATTTATTGGCTAAGACCTCTGCCTGTTGGCGCATCCGGATCATCCACATTTCAGGAGTTGATGCGCGGTCTGGACACAGCCAATGGCATGAAAATCTATGATCCGGCAACGAACTTGGTAGCCACTACGTTGGGAGGCGGCATGAGAGTTGATTTGACATCCGCATATACAAATGAAAGCAAGCAGGGTCGAACCATGTCGCTTAGTTTTCTCGTATGGCCGAGAAATTGATGTTGGCGCACTGTAAAGAGCGGGGCTTTGTGCTGGTGACGGCATTAATCATGCTAAGTTTGCTGTCACTGATGAGTTTGGCCATGTATTATACCAGTCGTTCCTCAATCCAGACCAGCGCAACAGCCCAAAGCACCACCGAAGCCTATTATTATGCCGAAACTGCCGTTCACTATATTGCATGGGCGCTGGCTAATGATGCGGAATTTGATAGTTTTCCATATTCGGGCACCTATCAGACGTCCCCGTTTACCGAACCGAAGGTGCCCTCGAATGCCGTTTCGGTCGGCGATTTCACTGAACTGAGAACGTATTTGTGGAATCCGGGGCCTACAAAGATTAGTGATACCGATCTGCTTGGGATCTCCGGGCAGTTGATGTATTTTGACAATTCTCCCCTAGGGCTGCGCAATGTGTGCATGCAGGATGCAAGCAAGTTTTCCAATTGTATTGATGTGACCGTTGATCCTGCTTCCCGTGTTGCACCGACCATGCAAAACATCAGCACAAAGCTGCCGCGCTACATCAGGCTGGAAATATCCTCCACCGGCGTGGTCACTCCATCCATTCCATCCCTGCCGCATCGGAGTCCGCCGGTGGCGGGTGAAGATATCCCGGTCAATGGTGCGGTTGTCTGGCTGACTGCTGTCGAGACTACAAACCCGGATAAGGATCTCAGGATATTTCCACTGGATCCTGCAAATGCTTATGGAGGTACCCCGCCGGAGAACTGTGCTACGCTTGGAGCCTGTCCATGCAAAGCACCAGCAACGCTAGACCCTCTTTTGCCTTACCAGCCCGATCCGGCCGACCCTCAATATACTTTTTTTATGGCTGCCCAGGCTTGTAATGCAAATCCTCTACAGTCTGATGATCCGGCATCTCCCAATTATCTCTCAACAACAGACCCTAAGTATGTTTCTCCATGGATACCCACGTATGGCGTTGTCGCTTATGCAATCGGCTATGTGAATGGCAAGCCATCCAAGTTGTTACGTGCCGTGATTATGTAATAAACATTGCAATGATGTGGCTTGAAATCGCAGTTTCTTGACATACTATACTGAAACGGTAATGATTCTTTTTTTATGTATTCATACATAGGAGATCATCATGAAAGCCCTGTTTTTAATGAGTTTATTTGGATTGTTTATGGTTACCACTGTAAGCAGTCAATCAATCACGCATGCATCGTTTGTATCGCCTGCGTATGCAGATGATCTGCCTGCGTTACATTGCCCGTCTGGCGTAACCACCTGTTTTCGAGCATATACTGAAGGAAGCGATACCAACGACGATGGGGAGTATACCGATATCAATAATCTTCCCGCCACTGCCGCAGGATCAGATGGTGAAGATGACGAGTCGCTTGTCTCTGTTGTCAAACCAACTCACTTCCGTTCATTCTGATTCTAACTGCACTATTTTATAAAGCTGGCGGAGAGAGAGGGATTCGAACCCTCGGTGCCCGTTAAGACACACACGCTTTCCAGGCGTGCTCCTTCAACCACTCAGACATCTCTCCGTTACCTGTTTTCAGGGGCGGCGCATGGTACGGCGGCTGTGCTTTCATCGCAAGAGCGGCGAAGAGCGGCAAATCATCAAGTCAGCACACGGGTTATCCATGTGCCGATATGGCGGATTTCTTCGGGGCAGACGTTGTGTTCCATCGGGTAGCTGTGCCACTGAATGGCAAACCCGAGTGATTCCAGCGTGCGGCGTGTCTTATCCCCAAGGCTAAAGGGAACAACCCGATCATGTACGCCATGTGCCATAAATAGCGGCGTGGCGCTGGCTGGCTGCGTGAACTGGTCGGCGTGCTCGGGCAGGAGCAGGTAGCCGGACAGCGCCACAATTCCGGCCAAAGACTTAGCTTGGCGCAATCCGACATGCAGGGCCATGGCCGCACCCTGCGAAAAACCGGCCAGAATAATACGGTTGCAAGCAATGCCACGCATTTCTTCCTGCTCAATCAGCATTTGAATATCTCTGGCTGCGTTCAGGATGCCGTTATGATCATGTTCAATGCCGAGATCGTTCTGCTTGATATCGTACCAGGCCGGCATGATATAGCCGCCATTGAGGGTGACCGGTATGGATGGCGCATGTGGAAAAATGAAGCGAACAGGCAGATTGGCGGGTAGCCCGAGTTGAGGGGCAACGGGCTCAAAATCATGGCCGTCGGCACCGAGTCCGTGCAGCCAGATGACGGCGGCCTGTGGGTTGGGGCCGGTTTCAACGGTTAAGTGCGGAAGCGTATGCAGTGTCATGGGCCAATCATGCCTGAAGCTGAACTGTTCATAAATACCCTTCGTTCGCAGGGTTGAACATCCGTGACGAGCTTGTCAGCCTTCCAGCTTCAACAAAGTATTGTTGAGTCAGAATGACATAAGGTGAAACCATGACGCCAACGCCGGAAGTGATAGTAGACATGATCAAGCGCAGTATTCCTGATGCGGATGTGCAGGTGTGCCTGTTTTCCGGCGATGATCATTTTGAGGTGGAAGTCGTGTCCGCGTCGTTTGGCGGCAAATCCAGGGTGGCGCAACATCAGATGGTGTATGCGGCACTCGGTGCACATATGAAAGCGGCCATCCATGCGCTGGCCTTGAAAACATCAGTTCCGACGGAGTGAATATGAGTGATCCTGTAGTGCAGCAGATTGATGAAGCAGTAAAAAATAATGATGTGGTGCTGTTTATGAAAGGTACACCCGAGTTTCCCCAGTGTGGTTTTTCGCAGCGGGTGGCGGCAATTCTGGCCGAACAGGATGTCCCTTTTGTATCGGTCAATGTATTGCTCAACGAGGCCGTTCGGGAGGGTATCAAAGGTTATTCGGACTGGCCGACTATTCCGCAATTGTACGTGAAATCGGAGTTTGTCGGCGGCTGCGATATTGTTTGTGAAATGCACGAATCCGGCGAGTTGAAAGAATTACTGGCGCCGCTGAAAAAAGAAGCTTAAGCTAAGCACTGTAGCATCGTTTTTGCGTCGGCTTTCGCCGTGCAATGATGGTACAATATGCTATCACAAGGATGTTGATGCTGTTTGATTTTGTCTCTTCTTCTAACTTGTTACGCTCCAGTGCGCGCGGATTTATTCTGCATAAGCATCCCCACAACCAAAAAACACCCACTGTGTCTGAACTGGCTCTCTGATGGAAACCACGCTTTCCCATAAACTCGGTCAGCGCCTTGCCCTGACACCGCAACTGACGCAGAGCTTGAAAGTGCTGTCGATGAATTGCATGCAACTGGAAAATTATCTGGAAGAATCACTCGAGTCCAATCCCATGCTGGAAATGGATTTCAGTGCGGCAGCGGCCAGTGATTCGGCCAGTCAGGACCATGCCCTGGAAGTGGCTGAGCAGGAGCGCTGGAAAGAAGCCGGTGATAATCGCTGGGAAACCATGTATGCCTCCTCCAGCCGGGACGCTGGCAAGGATGGTTTTAGCGAGCGAGAACAACTATGGCAGGAGGATGTGAGTCTGAGCGATTCTCTGCATGAGCAGGTGGCTCGCCAGCCCATGCCGGATGATGATCGCGCCCTTGCCCATATTCTTATTGATTCGCTCGATGATGATGGTTATTTCCGCACCGACCCGGTTGAATTTGCGGCTGAGATTGCCGATCAGCTGAAAATGGAACCAGGCAGAATCGAATATGTCGTCGAACATATCATTCAGCAACTGGAACCGGCCGGTTTCGGCGCAAGAGATCTGACCGAGTGCCTGCTGCTGCAACTGGACGCCGAACAGGAAGTGGATGCTTGTATTATGCGGCTGCTGTTGCATTTTCCCGATATATTGCAGCAACCCGATGATAAACTTGCCATGGCTTCGGAATATAGCATTGATATGATTCGCCATGCCAGAGTACGTATGCGCCGGCTCGATCCATTCCCTGGTCACGGCCTGCATGGCGACAATAATTTTTATATCCGGCCCGAGATTGTATTCAGGCGAAATACGGACAATAGCATTGAAGTGGATATTCCCGGTACCGGCTGGCAAGGCATTCGTTTGAATGAACGCTGGAAAAAACAGCAATGGCAGGGCAAGGACAAGGAGTTTATGTCGCAGGCCATGAAAGAAGCAAAATGGCTGCTGCATGCGCTCGATCAACGCAGTGAAACGCTGATGAAAGTCGCCCTGTGCCTGGCTCAGCGTCAACGCGCTTTTCTGGAATATGGCGTGCTGGGCCTGAAGCCGTTGACCTTGCAGGATGTGGCCGGAGATGTCGGCCTGCATGAATCGACCATTTCACGCGTCACCAACGGCAAGTATGCCGATACGCCGATTGGGCTGATTGAACTCAGGCGTTTTTTTTCGGCTGGACTGCCTACGCGCGGCGGTGGCATGATTTCCGTCTACCGCGTGCAACAACGCGTCAAGGCGTTGATCGTTTCCGAGCCGGCAATGCGGCCGATTTCGGATCAGGCCATTGCCGATCGTTTGCAGGCTGAGGGCATTGAAATTGCCCGCAGAACCGTGGCCAAATATCGCGAACAGTTGGGGCTGCCGCCAAGCAGCCAGCGGCGGCGCGCCGCAAAATCGCGCTAAAGGTGCTCTGAAAAACCTGAGCATCGGATTAAAAAATCGGAGGTAACACCTATGCAAGTATCCATCACAGGACGTCATGTTGAACTCACAGATCCGCTAAAAGCGTACGTCAGCGACAAGCTGCAACATTTGAAACATTCGTTTGATCATGTTTTGGATGTCCACGTTGTGCTTTCGGTGGAGAAGTTTCGGCAACGTTGTGAGGTGAGCATGCAGGCCAATGGTATCAATATCCACGGCACGCATGAGACGGAGGATATGTATGCATCGATTGACGGCGTGATCGATAAACTGAATCGGCAGCTCAAGCGCTACCGCGCCAAATTGCGTCGTCATCGTAATGTGGCCCAGCAACAGATGCGCGAAATCAAGGTGTCGCACAAAGTGCTGGATCTGGCCCATGATCGTGAAGAGTTGACTGAAGACCATCAGCCGGAGACGATTCGCCATGAACAACTCGACGCCAAACCCATGAGCGTTGATGAGGCGGTCATGCAGTTGGAACTCGGTAGCCGTGATCTGCTGTTTTTTACCAATGACCAGTCCGAACAGCTCAATGCAGTTTACCGCCGACCCGATGGCGCACTTAGCTGGATTGAGCCGGAAACTGCCTGACTGTACCGGGGGATATATGGAACTGCTAACTGCCGAGCATATTCAGCTCGATTCACACGCGCATAGCAAGCGGGCTTTAATCACCGAGCTGGCCGGCACGCTGACCTCCATTGACCCGGACACGGTCATGGAAGTGGTGATGGCCCGCGAGCAGCTCGGCAGTACGGGCATTGGCCATGGGGTGGCGATTCCGCATGGCCGCATGTCTGATCTGGCGACGCCTGTGCTGGCCTTGGCCAGGCACGTTAGCGGCGTTGATTTTGAAGCCATTGACGGCAACCCTGTGCATATCGTTGTGTTGTTACTGGTGCCGGATTCCGATGATCGCCAGCACCTGGAACTGCTGGCGCAACTGGCCAGAAACCTGCAACAGGAGAGTTTTCGGCAACAAATTATGCGGGCCGACAGTTCGGCTGCTGTGGCAACGCTGTTTGCCACCAAGGTCAGCCTGGATCACGGTCAGAATTAGCGTGAACAAGTCCTAATGCAGCAGTCGCGCCGCATCACTATCCGGGAACTGCTGGCCGATCAGGGCAAGACGGCGAAGATGAAGTTGTTGGCCGGAGAGAAGGGGCTGGATCGCTATATTGATCACCCCCGTATCCAAAAACCATCACTGGCTTTTGCGGGTTATATTGAACACCTGAGTGATTATCGCCTACAGGTGATCGGGCAAACCGAATTAAGCTATCTGGCTACGCGCACGAAGGCGGAGCAGAAGCTGGCTGTGGATACGGTCTTCGATTTGCGCCTTGCCGGTGTGGTCATTACGCGCGAACAACAACCGCCGGCCATCATCCTGAACGCGGCACGGCGCACGGATACCCCGCTGCTGGTATCAGAATATCCGTCGTCCACATTCATGACCAATATGATGCTGTTTCTGTCGCACCGGCTGGCACCTGTGGTGTATCAGCATGGCGTATATATGGATATTTTCGGCCTCGGCGTGCTCATTACCGGTGCCAGCGGTATTGGCAAGAGTGAAATCGGGCTGGAACTGATTTCGCGCGGCCATCGCCTGATTGCCGATGATATGGTCGAGTTTTCTCGTGAAAGCCCTGAAGTCACAGTCGGTCGCAGTCCGGATGCGCTGCGCTATCATATGGAAATTCGCGGCCTCGGTATTCTCAATATTCGCGACCTGTACGGCGCTGCTGCCATTACCGATACCAAGCGACTGAGTCTGGTGGTAGAACTGGTGCCATGGGATCATGTGGCACCGGAAGATCGCGTGCTCGGTGAAGAAGGAGAAGCGGAGATTCTGGATGTGCCGATTCCGCGCGTGCCGATTCCCATTCGTTCAGGCCGTTCGCTGGCCGTACTGATCGAAGTGGCAACCCGCAATCAGTTGCTGAAACAACGGGGCATTCACAGCGGCGAGGATTTTGTGCAATCGTTACAGAACAGAATCGAGCAGGGGCAGTAGCGTGTACGCGCAACGGGTGCAACGATGTTATTAATCAGCGGCCTGTCCGGTGCCGGTAAAAGCACCGTCCTGCATTCGCTGGAAGATGCCGGTTTTTTTTGCACCGATAATCTGCCGCTGGAAATGTTGCAGGATTGGGCCGTGAGTATGCAGGGGCGCAAACAACCGGCTGCCGTTTGCGTGGATGCGCGCAGTGGATATACAGCACATGCCATCAAAGCGGTCATTGAGGATATGCGTTCAACCGATGATTGGCCGTTGCTGTTTGTTGAAGCGGAAGATTCCGTTTTGCAACGCCGCTTCTCCACCGTCAGACGACGCCATCCTTTTCCCGGCGGCAGTGACCTGATGGACTCGATTCATCAGGAGCGCGAAGCGCTGATGCCGCTGCGGGTGATGGCCGATCTGGTTCTCGACAGTAGCCATTTAACGCCTTATGAACTGGCTGAAAAAGCGGATGTGTTCTGGCGTCAGCCGGGCCAGGCGCATTTTAAACCATCCTGCACCATCATGTCCTTCAGCTACAAAAACGGTCTGCCGGATAATGCGGACATTGTATTTGACATGCGTTTTCTGCCCAACCCGCATTACCAGGCCGGCCTGGCCGAACTGACCGGTTGCGATGAAGACGTCATTTCGTTTTTGCAATCCTATCCGCAAGTCGATCAGGCTATGACCCATATTCAACAGTGGCTGGCCTTTATCTGGCCCCATTTGCACAAGGAAAGAAAACAATATTTCACGCTTGCGCTTGGTTGTAGCGGTGGTCGCCACCGCTCTGTATACATGGCTGAATCATTGGCAACCTGGTTGCAGCGGCAAGGGCTGGCAGAGCCAACCATCCAACATCGTGAACTGGCTATTGTGCGGCAAGGCGGCACGGCAAAACAATCTGAAAAAAACCCGCAACATCACCACACTGGCGTGACATGATGATTGGTATCGTATTGATTGGTCATGCGCGCATCGCCAGTGAAATGCTGGAGGCGTTGCAGTATGTGGTCGGGGAGCAAGCATTGATGGAGGCGCTGGATGTCACCAGTGGCATGAGCCCCGAATCGCTGGCCGATACATTGTCGGCAAAAATTCATAACTGTGATGTTGGTCAGGGGGTGTTGCTGCTGGCCGATATGTTTGGCGGTACGCCGTGCAATGTGGCCATGGGCTGTTTGCAGGCTGGTCGCGTCGAAGTGGTATCGGGTTTCAACCTTCCCCTGCTGGTCAAGGCGGCTACCCTGCGCCAACATGTACACAGCTTGCCCGAACTGGCCCTGAAAGTGGTCAAGGCCGGGCGTCAGTATATTCAGGTTGCGCCCAGTATTGCGGCTATAGAACAACCGACTGTCGTAAAAAACACTGCCGCCAAGCATGCGGATGCCTGAACAGACGATAAGAATCTGCAACAAACTTGGTCTGCATGCCCGTGCATCAGCCAAACTGGCTACGGAAGCCAGCCGCTTCAAGTCTGAAATCCAGCTTGTCAAAGGTGAAATTGCCATCAATTGTAAAAGCATCATGGGCATCATGATGCTGGCTGCCTGCAAGGGTACGGATTTAACGCTGCATGCCGAAGGCGATGATGCGCATGTCGCACTGAAAACGATTAAGGCTCTGGTCGATGATCGCTTTGGAGAAACGGAATGAATATCGTCTGTCATCCGGCTAAGCAAACAGCAGTGCGCCGGGAAGGGCGCGCGGTCGCATCCAGCGCCGATATTGTCATTGGCCGGGTGCGCAAGCTATTACACGGACACCAGCCGGTACCCGAGCGCAGCATTGATCGCAGCATGATTGAGCCGGAGGTGGTTCGTCTGCTTGCGGCGATTGATGCGGCTGTTCACAGCATCGATGTTGAACGCAATCATTTGCTCGAAACCGGAATTAAGGATCCGCTGATGATTCTGGATTCCCACCGCATGCTGATTGTCGATCCTGATTTGCTGGATAAATCCAGAGCCCGCATTCGTGATGACTGCATCAATGCAGAGTGGGCTCTGCGCCAGGAGCTCGATGCCATCCAGCTCATGTTTGCGCAGATTGAGGATGAATACCTGCGCAATCGCAAAGCGGATATTGAACATGCTGGCAGGCGTATCCTCGATCATCTGATGGGCAAGTCTGCCCGACTGAATGAAGAAAAGTCTGCGGATCAGACTGACGAAATGCCGCTGATTTATGTCGGCGACGATTTTTCTGTTTCCGATGTCGTGAATATGTGGCGGCGCGGCGTGGCCGGCATTGTGACCGAGATCGGCGGCGCGGATGCGCATAATATCATTGTCGCTCGCGGTATTGGCTTGCCCGCGCTGGTCGGTGCGACTGGCATCCTGAGCGATATAGAAGATGGCGACAGCCTGATTCTCGATGCCGAACAGAATATGTGGATTCTGAATCCACCACAGAGCGAACAACTGGCTTATGTGAAACTGAAAGCCGCTATTTCGATCAGCAAGAAGGATCTCGAAGCCTTTGCCGGCAAACCATCCCTGAGTGCTGATGGCCATGCGTTAAAATTGATGGCCAATATTGAATTCCCTGAAGAGCTGGATTTGGCAGATAAGGTGGGCATTGATGGCATCGGCCTGTATCGCAGTGAATTTCTGTTTATCAATGAATCCACCATGCCAAATGAAGATTATCAGGCTGAACAATATGGCAAACTGGTGCGTCGCATGGGTGGCAAACCGGTCACCATGCGACTGCTGGATGTGGGCGGCGACAGGCCATGGTTATACAGCGATCTGGCCGGGCATGAATATAACGGTGCCAATCCGGCCATGGGCTTGCGCGGCGTGCGCTTGTTGTTGCGCAATCCCGAGCTGTTAAAAACCCAGTTGTCCGCCATGCTCAGAGCCTCTGATGAAGGCCCGGTTCGGATAATAGTGCCTATGGTAACGCATACTGAGGAGATGGAGCAGGTGCGCGATATGGTCGAACAATGCCGGCGACGTCTGGGTAGCATTGATTCCGTACCGATAGGTGCCATGATCGAAGTGCCGGCAGCAGCGATCACAGCCAAGGAAATGGCAACCGCCAGCGATTTCTTTTCTATCGGCACCAATGATCTGTTGCAGTACACACTGGCTGCCGATCGCAATGATGAAGAGGTTGCCGGTCTGTATCAGTCCGGCCATGACGCCGCACAGCAACTGATCCGAATGGTGGCATCGGCAGCAAAAAAAGCCGGCATTCCGGTTTCAGTCTGTGGCGAACTGGCCGCCAACCCTGAATGGACTGCCTTCTTTCTTAATTTGGAAATGGAATACCTGTCCATGAGTTCGAGTAATATTCTCGCTATTCGTCGTTATCTCAGTCGCCAGACCTATCAATCGCTGCTTTGATCCAACCCGCAATAATAGAACCTAGATCCTGCAAGTCCTCGCACATACATAGCGCAACCTCTTGATTCA
>CAZKME010000017.1:0-21616 GCA_964553725.1 uncultured Zetaproteobacteria bacterium | reverse complement strand
AGATGAATCAAGAGGTTGCGCTATGTATGTGCGAGGACTTGCAGGATCTAGGTGTTCTTTTATCGTAACTGTTCAGCATCCCTGGAAGCGCTTGTCCGGCCCGAACCAGTATCGACAAAATAGAGTAGCAGCGCGCCGGCGGCAAACAGCACCACAATAACCAGAATTGAAAAGCGGGCACTGCCGGAAATAAGACTCGCCATGCCCATCATGGCAGGCCCCAGCACGGCGGCGAACTTGCCCAGCATATTGAAAAAACCGAAGAACTCGGCTGCCTGATGTTTGGGGATCATGCGTGCATACATCGAACGCGACAAGGCCTGCACGCCGCCCATCACCAGCCCGATTGCTGCCGCCAGCCAGTAGAAATCGGATGCCTGCTGCATGGTTGAACTCCAGATACACACAGCGGAATACACAGCCAGACTAACAAGAATTACACCCTTGGCGCTCCAGCGTTCACCCAGCCAGCCCATGGCCAGCGCAGAGGGAAATGCGATGAACTGGGTCATCAATAACGCAGTGATGAGCACGGAAGAATCAAAACCCAATGACAGACCGTAATCCACAGCCATGCGCGCCACCGTATTCACGCCGTCGATATAGAGGAAATAAGCCAGCAGAAACAGCCAGATCTGTTTCAGGCCGCGCAGATCATGGAAGGTGCCGCCCAGCTGCCTGAAACCGTTTTTGGCGGCATTCAGCCAGTGCGCCGATAGCACTTCATTCTGTTCATGCACGAAACGCGCCAGCGGCAAGCTAAACAGCGCCCACCACAGCGCTACGGAGATAAACGACCAACGCACCGCCGCAGCCTTGTCGGCCAGCAGGAACCAGTCAGGATGCAATGTCATCAGCACATTCACGGCAAACAGGATGCCGCCGCCGATATAACCGACGGCATAACCAAGCGCCGATGCCCGATCCAGTTTTTCATGGTCGACCACATCGACAATCAGTGCGTCGTAAAACACATTGGCACCGGAAAATCCGATAGCACCAAAGACGTAAATCAGCACGGCCAGCAGCCAGAGACCTTCGCCGACCAGAAACAGGGCCGCCGTCATCAACACACCCAGCGTCGTAAAGCTGAGCAACATGCGTTTTTTCAGGCCGCCCTGATCGGCGATTGCGCCCAGCACCGGCGCCAGCAGAGCAATCAGCAGCCCCGCTCCGGCATTGGACAGGCCGAGCCAGAAGGTGGATTCATTGGCGGTTAAATCAGTCGCCCAGTATTGCTTGAAAAATACCGGAAAAAAGCCTGCCATCACCGTGGTTGCATAAGCCGAATTGGCCCAGTCATAAATGGCCCACGACCACATTGCCCTGCGTTTGTTTTCATCCATCACGACAATTTAGGTTGCTGAAAGGATTTTGGCGAGGAGGAATTCATGATGCGCGCCGTGATGGTTGTTTGAGGAACTGAAACTACAAGCTGCGACCTACCCGCATGCAGGCGCATCTGCCACAATGCGGCGCATGAACGACATAACAACAGCTGACAAAGCACAATTACCTGAACTGACGCTAAGTGATTTACAGTGCTTGATGGCACAATGGGGGCAACCTGAATTCAGGGCAAAGCAGGTACTCGGCTGGTGCAACAAGGGTGTCATGCAACCTGCCGCCATGAAAAATATTCCTGCCGGATTGAAAGTAAAACTGGATTCGGAGCTGTGTTGTGAACCGCTGAAGCTTGTCCGGCGCGAATCCGCCAGTGATGGTACGCGCAAATATGTGTTTGCGCTGAGGCGCGGCCGTTTCGCAGACAAAATGATTGAATCGGTATTTATCCCGGAAGAAAAACGCGGCACGGTTTGTGTTTCATCGCAGGTCGGTTGCGTGCTCGATTGCCCGTTTTGCCATACCGGCACGCAGGATTTTGAGGCCAATCTTACGGCGGGCGAAATCGTTGCGCAGGTGCTGGCCATCAAGGCCGATCTGTACGCAGAACAGCTAGCGCCGGAACTGCACAGCGATATCACCCATATCGTTTATATGGGCATGGGCGAACCGATGGCCAATGAAGCAGCGGTATTCGACAGCATCGGCCTGCTCATGGATGAGGACGGGCTGAATATCTCGCGCCGCCGCATTACCGTATCCACCTCCGGCCTGATTCCGCAGATTCAGCGCCTCGGTAACATTTATCCGGTCAACCTGGCTATTTCACTGCATGCTGCGCTGGATGACAAACGCGATACGCTGGTGCCGATCAATCGCAAATATCCGCTAAAGGAATTACGTCAGTGCCTGAATGCATACACAATCGGCAAACAGCGCCATATCACGCTGGAATATGTATTGCTCGATCAGGTCAACGATCAGGAGGCGGATTTGCAGGCCCTGATTCGTTTCGTCAATCCCGAACGGGAACGGGTCAATCTGATCCAGTTCAACCCGTATCCCGGCAGCCCGTACACGGGAACATCAAAGCAACACATGAGAAAATTTACGCAAGATTTGATTTCTAAAGGCATTCGTGCCACGCTAAGGCGCTCACGCGGAGAGGATATCATGGCTGCATGCGGCCAGTTAAAAGCAGACACCAAGGCAAACCCCAAAGCAGATGCCAAAACAGATTAAAGGGATCACCATGACACCAGAGACAGGACGCACAGGCATTATCGGCGGCAGCGGGCTGTACGATATTGATGGCATCGAGTGCATCGAGCATCTGGATATCGACACGCCGTTCGGAAAACCGTCCGACGAACTGATGCTGGCCACGATTCATGGGCATGAGGTGGTGTTTCTGCCACGGCACGGGCGCGGCCATAAAATTCCACCACATCTGATTAACTACCGCGCCAATATCTATGCCATGAAACTGGCCGGCGTACATCGTATGATTTCCATATCGGCGGTCGGTTCATTGCGCCAGCATATTGCACCGGGCGATTTTGTACTGGTCGATCAATTTGTTGATCGCACCCATAGCCGTGCATCCACTTTTTTCGACGGACCGGTGGTGGCACATGTGTCCATGGCTGATCCGGTTTGCGCCTGCCTGCAATCAGAGCTGGCATCTGCATGCGCCAAAGCTGATATCCACACCCATCAGGGCGGTTCCTATCTGGTCATGCAGGGGCCGCAGTTTTCCAGCCGGGCCGAATCGAATTTGTACCGCAGCTGGGGCATGGATGTCATCGGCATGACGAATTTACCCGAGGCGAAACTGGCCCGCGAAGCAGAGATTTGTTACGCCACCGTGGCCATGAGCACCGATTACGATTGCTGGCATGAAGAGGAAGATGATGTGTCGGTCGAATCTATTATCGCAGTCATGCACGGCAATGTGGCCAAAGCCCAAACCATGCTACAGCACTTTTTTGCAACAATGGATGCGTCGGTCGTTTATTCGTGCAATTGCAGGCAAGCACTGGCAAGCGGTATTTTCGCCGATCTGAAGGCACAGGACGATGATGCCATTCGCCCCATTCATGCGCTGGTGGAGCGTTTGCTGTGAAGATCCGCACAGGCATCATCGTGTTGCTGCTCATGGCGCTAAGCGCCTGCGCTACGGCTACCGGAGTCAATGATTCGGACAAACAGGCGAAACTGGCCAATATTCATTATCGGCTTGGCATTGATGCGCTGGGCAAACAGGGCATGTTACCCAAAGCATTTCATGAGCTTATCAAATCCGACGAGCTGCGCCCCGATCAACCGGAAGTACTCGATGCGCTGGCTTATGCATGGCTGCTGCGCGGCGATATGAAAAAATCGGAAACATTTTATCTACGTGCCATGAATCATCATACCGGCCCGGCCACATACAACAACTACGCCAACCTGCTCAATCGCATGAAACGCTATAAGGAAGCAGAAAAAGCCGCCCGTAAAGCACTCGATGACCCGCGTTACCCCAATCAGGATATGGCCTTTATCAACCTGGGCAATGCCTTGCTGGGACAGGATAAATTCGAAGCCGCCATTACAGCCTACCAGCAGGCACAGGTATTCAATCCAAATAGCCCCTTGATCAACATCAAAATAGCGCATGCCTATAAGCGGCAGGGCAAACTACGCCAGGCACGTCTGTTATATGAAATGGTGTTCCGCAAACAACAGGCAAACCGGGAGGCCGTTGAAGGGCTGCTTGCGGTGTTGAAACAGCAACAGGATAGCGCTGCCGCCAGAGCGGTTCTCAATCAGTTCAGCCAGCATGCCACCGCACCGCTGGACAAAGCCTGGGCGCAAGACGAACTGGAACGTATCAAGAGCCAATGAACGATTCAGCGCCACAGGCATCTTCTGAACAGGAACAACAGAAACCTGTTGAACTGACAGGACGTCAGGCGCTGCTACTGGAAATCGCCGACAAACTCAGCCAGTCGCGCAAAGCCTCCGGCGAATCCATTGAAGAAGCGGTTCGCAAGCTGAAATTGCGCAAAAGCCACCTGCAGGCATTGGAAAACGGCAATTGGGACAAGATGCCCGATGATATCTATGCGCTGGGTTTCCTGCGCCAGTACAGTCAATATCTCAATGTCGACCTATCCGACGAAATCCATCGCCTGAAAAATGATCAATATACGCTCACCAAGCCGCTGACCTTTCCTGATCCGCCAGTCGCGCCCTCACGGCGCTGGGCATGGGTAGCGGGCGTTGCTTTTGTGCTGCTGTTCATCCTGTTCAATATCTTGCCCGAAAAACACATCACGGCACAGGTCGAACATATCGAACCGGGCCAGATTCCCGTTGAAGAAAATACAACTGACACGATCACTGCCCCGCAGTCGATGGATCACAGTGGTACGTCTGCAATCATAGCGCAACCCGCGATGTCGGCTGCCACCGCTGAAACATCCGCCGCGCCAGCTGCTGTTGAAGATACGCCCATCAGGGCAACCGCAAGCGCTGATCTCACAGCCATACACAACAGCGAAAAAACAACCCCGACCAAACAGATGGTGACGGCCATAACGCCTGCCGCTAAAAGCGGGCCGGACGTAGCATCCACACAGGCTCAGCCGGTGCATTCCGCCATGCATTATTTCCGTTTTGACGCCGTGGGCTCGCCAGTCTGGTTACAAATATCCCGACCCGACCAGTCCGGTGGCGGCAAGGGTGACTTGCTCAGAGAAGTGTTATTGCAAGCTGGGGTTCACACCACCATCCATGCGCCAACAACATCGCTGTGGATCACTTGCGGCAATGCGCCTGCCTTGCGCATCAGCGTGGATGGATCAGTATTTGCCGAGCCGGGCAGCCTCGGTGCTGGCAAAAAAGTATTACGCGATTATCGTTTCGATATTGGCGGCAGCGAATAAAAAAACCGGAGGTGCGGCTTCAGTCGCGCAAAAACACAGTAAAGCGCGGCTAAAACCATACCTCCAGCGCATGCTGAACAGCTACGTTGCTATGACAGCAACTTGCCATCCGCCGCTGCCAGCTGCATATTGCTGTGCTGCGACATATTTTCAACACAGGGGAGCCTCATGACAGCCACAAACCTGACAGCCACAAATTTTCAAACCGCACGCCGCAATATGGTTGAGCACCAGATTCGCTGCTGCAAAGTGCTGGATGCGAATATTCTGGATCTGATTGAATCCATGCCGAGGGAAGATTTTATCCCTGAGCATGTTCGAAGCCTGGCCTATATGGAGGGGCATGTTCCACTGCCCTGCCATCAGGAAATGCTCTCTCCCTTACAGGAAGCCAGTATTCTACAAGCGCTGATGCTGAACGGGGATGAACGCGTACTGGAAATCGGCACGGGCACCGGCTTTTTAACCACCATGCTGGCCATGCAGGCCGATTCGGTGGTCAGTTGCGAGATCCACGAAGCACTGGCCAAACAGGCTGAAGAAAACATCAGCAATCATGGCGTCAGCAATGCTACCGTGATCCACATCAATGCCATGGATGCCGAGGCCGTTGCCGCCTGTTCGGACATGCAGGGACAGTTCGATGCGATTGTGCTCGGCGCAGCCGTTATGGAAGTTCCGGAGCATATTGAGGCGTTACTGAAAGACGGCGGGAAAATGATGTGTTTTATTGGTAAAAATCCCGCTGCTTCGCTGCTGAACCGGGTCAAAATCGGGCCGTCATGGCAACAGACCGGGCTGTTTGAAACCTTGATTCAGGATATAGAAGGCATGCCGGAAAAACGCCAATTCGTATTCTGACGTATTGCGGAAAAAGCCGGACCGACATTCAATCAACACGATCAGTCTTCGGTCTATTCGCCCTGATACTGATGCGCTGAAATAAGAGAGTTTGAATATGAGCATACTGGCAGGCGATATCGGCGGCACCAAAACCTTGCTGCAACTTGCCGATATAGACGCGGATTCAGATGCGGATTCAGAAATGGATTCGACATACGATATCATCTTTGAACAGCGTTATGTCAGCGCCGAATGGGATAATCTCACGGCCATGGTGCAAGATTTCATGCAGGCCGCCGCCCGAAAAACCGAAGTCCGGCCACAGGCCGCCTGTTTTGGCATCGCCGGCCCGGTGAACGGCCGAAACGCCCGCACCACCAATCTGCCCTGGCGACTCAATGCCGATGATATGCAGCGGCAGCTGGGTATTGCCAGGGTTCGCTTTATCAATGATTTCCAGGCCATTGGTTATGGCATTGGGATGCTCGGTGATGACGATGTGGTCGTTCTCAATCAAGGTGTTGACGTCCCCCGAGGCAATCGTGTCATCATCGGCGCGGGCACGGGTTTGGGGCAGTGTTTTATGCTCTGGCAGGCAGAGCGCTACGAAGTAATTGCATCCGAAGCAAGCCATGCCGATTTCGCCCCGACCGACGCCGAACAAATCGCCCTGCTGCAATATATGCAACAACGATTTGGTCGCTGCACCTGGGAGAGCGTGGTCTCCGGCCCCGGCATACGCCATATTCACAGTTATATACTTGAAACCTGCCCCGACGAGGAAAGCGCCGAACTGAGCCAGGCGCGAAATGATGGCGATCCGTCCGCAGCCATTGCCATTGCAGCAGACAACGGCGCTGATCCGCTGGCCAAACGCAGCATGGATCTGTTTTGCAAACTGTATGGCGCACAGGCAGGTAATCTGGCGCTGACCGGACTGGCCAGCGGCGGCGTCTATGTGGCCGGTGGCGTCGCCCCGCGCATTCTCAACATGCTAAAAAACGGCCTGTTTATGCAAGGCTTTATGAACAAGGATGAGCGCATGCAGGGCTTGTTGAGCGCCATGCCTGTCCGCGTCGTGATCAATGCCAGGGTAGGTTTAATGGGCGCTGCACTGGCCGCCAGTCGTTTGTAACTTTTCCGCTACCGATTGCTCATATACATGGCTAACATTGCGCCATGTACACGCTGCCTCTGATTCAACGACCATTGATCCGAACTAACGCGCATGGATTTTTTTCACCCCGTGCTATGAAACATTACCACAGGGTGAATAAAATCATGCAGGCGCGTTGTTTGTCTCATGTTAAAGCACTGCAAGGACTGTGTTTCTGTTGCCTGCTTCTGCTCATGCCGTTACAGGCCGCAGCGGCAAGTCACAAGCCGGACGGCACCCAATATGTCAGCCGGGAAGCACTGGTGAAACAACTGGCTTCGGAAACCGGCATAGCGCAACAGGACATTGCCGCCATGCTGAAACAGGCCAAATTTCACCCTGAAATCATCAAACGCATGAATGGCCAGTGGGAAGCCCAGCCTTATGTGAAATATCGGCCTTTATTTGTAAAACCAACGATGCAGAAAAAAGGACGCGCTTATCTCAAAAAGAACGATGCTGATTTCAGGCGCATTGCCGAAAAATATCAGGTCGATGCCGTGATCATTGCCGCCATTCTCGGCATTGAAACACGCTTCGGGCAACGCCATGGCAAGCGGCCTGTGCTGGATTCGTTGTATACGCTATCCACTGGATTTCCGCGTCGGGCGGCTTTTTTCCGCCAACAACTGGGCGCGATTATTGAAATTGCCCGTCAGGACAAGCTGAACCTGGCCACACTCAAAGGCTCCTACGCCGGCGCGTTTGGCGCGATTCAGTTTATCCCGACCTCATTCCGTCAATATGCCGTGGATGAGGATGGCGACGGCGTTCGCGATGTATTTCACTCTGAGCCGGACATCATTGCCAGCGTGGCCAATTATTTCAAACTGCATCACTGGCAATACCACCGCCCTTCGGCCTACTGGCTGCCGGTTGGCGTCAAACTGAACAGCACATGGAAAAAAAGAGCTAGGGGGAAATTGAAACACTGGGTAAAACTGGCCGAGTTACGCAAATCCATGCCGAACGTGTTTAATGCCGTGCCGCTGCCGTGGCGCGGTGATGATCAAGTCAGCATCATTGCCATGAAAACAAAACACGGCAAGCAACTGGCGCTGGTGCACCATAATTTCTATGTCATTATGCGCTACAATCCGTCTTTTAATTACGCCATGGCCGTGACCGAAATCGCCGCCCTGCTGGAGAGAAAAACATTCGCTGTCGATTGAATACCATCATATTGAGCCAATTGCAAAACTCTGGGTGGATGAGCGGCAATCCCACGTTGAGTCCATTTTCGGGATGGAATGAGATGCATGGTGGTTCCATGAATCGAAGTTCCAGCTCGGAAATGGGCCAACGTGGGGAAGCTGATCGCCGCTCACGAGTTTTGCAATTGGCTCTATTGCCATTACTGCTGATCGGGCTTGTTTGTGGCTGCTCGAAAAAAGCACCGGACATCACTACAACGCCAGATCAGGCGCGCCTGCCCAATGGCACGAGCGGCATCCATAAAACCGGCAACCCATATAACATCGGCGGTCGCTGGTATACGCCCATGCCGTTTGAAAACGGTTATGATGAAACCGGCGTCGCCTCATGGTATGGACGCGATTTTGATGGCAAGCCCACAGCCAATGGCGAGACCTATGACATGCATGCGCTGTCCGCCGCCCACAAAACGCTACCCCTGCCAACGCTGGTACGCGTCACCAACCTGGAGAACGGGCGTTCGGTGATTGTGCGCGTCAATGATCGCGGCCCGTTTGTGAAAGAACGTCTGATTGACCTCTCCTATGCCGCCGCCAAAGCGCTTGGTTATGCTCGTAACGGCACGGCGCATGTCCGAGTGCAATCGCTTCAACTGCCTCCGCCATCGAAGCAGGAAACGCTGGCCATGGGCAAAAAACTCATGGCCGCTGATCGCTTCAATCATCCCCCCAATAGCGTGCATGTCGCCAGTCCTGATGCGCTGACTGCGCCGGCCACTGCCGCATCCGGCAAAATTTTTATCCAACTCGGCGCATTTTCCTCGAAGGACAATGCCGTCCGTCTGGAGCAACAATTGAAATCCAGTTTTACCGCCATTCATACGGTTGCTGTCCAGCTTGGTAACAGAACATTATACCGGGTACGCATCGGCCCGTATAACGATATGGTCAATATCGAACAAACCGTCCTGTCGCTGCAAAGCCACGGCTTTGACAACCCCGTCGTGGTGATTAAATGAAGGGTTTGAGAAAAATGCGTCCGCGTCTGGCTGCATTCGGGTCATCGCGTATCGGTCGGGAAACCGCCGTGTATCAGGATGTATTCACACTCTCCAAAGCCATCGCGTTAGCCGGATGGAATGGGGCTACAGGCGGCCATCAGGGCATGATGGCGGCATTTTCCGAGGGTATGTATGCCGGCAACGGCCATATTCGCGGCATGACGCTGGAACGATTCCCCACCCCGCCGGATAACACCTTAAGCGAAGAAATCCGCTGCCGTGATTTTTTTGAGCGCATGGGTGTGATGATTGAACAGTCCGATGCATGGTTGGTCTTGCCCGGCGGACTCGGCACGCTGGCGGAGCTTGCGATGACCTGGGATTTGCTGGCTATTCGCGTGCTGGAACCGCGCCCGCTGCTGCTCTATGGCGATATGTGGCAACCGATTGTGGATACCCTGTCCACCCGGCTCATCCTGTCGGCGGACAAGGCGTTTGAAAGCATCCGAATATGCCACAGCCATGACGATGTACTGAAAGCGCTGCGCCCTTATTCATGAGTGAATTCCAGGATTTGCGCGCCAGCGCAGGCACAGCGCAGCATGGCATGCGCCTTGATCAGGCCATGGCCGAGCTGCTCCATCTGTCGCGCCGAAGAAGCCGTCGCGCCATTGATGAAGGTGGCGTTTATCTGAATCGAAAACGCTGCCGCACTGCCGGACGCACACTCAAAAAAGGTGATGCACTGCGTGCCGTGCTGCTGGACGGGGAGCAGTTAACCCCGTTCACTGCCGAGCAACTGATCTGGCAATCTCATCCACTATACCTGATTCACAAACGCAGCGGCCAATATGCCCAGGAGGCGCTGCATCGCAGCCGTGGCGCGCTGCCCGATGAGCTGGCCAGGCATTTGAATCTGACCCCACCTCAGGCCGCTGATTTAAGGCCGGTGCACCGGCTTGATCTGGGCACTTCCGGCCTGATGCTGTTTTCCGCTGATCCCGGCACGCTGCAACTGTTACAAAAAAACTGGCATGCATGCACATCGAAATCCTATCTGGCCGTTGTCGAGCCCGCTCCTGACTGGGATACGCAACATATTACGCTGACCATTGATAAGCAGCGCGATAAACAGGGGCGTTTTCATATTTCCGATCACGGGCGCGCCTGTGAAACCGATGCGCAGGTCATCGAGCGCCGTGCTCAACGAGCCCTGATTAAACTGATGCCGCATACCGGCAGAACCCACCAGT
Source organism: uncultured Zetaproteobacteria bacterium (assembly GCA_964553725.1). Taxonomy (GTDB): domain Bacteria; phylum Pseudomonadota; class Zetaproteobacteria; order Mariprofundales; family Mariprofundaceae; genus Mariprofundus. The sequence goes on along the minus strand of CAZKME010000017.1, from coordinate 10,933 downwards.
TGCGCATCCATCTGGCCGCGCTCGGCTGCCCGATTCTCGGCGATACGCGCTATGGCGGAAAAGGCCATCGGCGTTTAATGTTGCACGCCGAAAAATTGAGTATCGAAAAAGCCGGTTTATCAGCTCTGCCGGACACAATAACATGGAACATCCCGCCCCAGGAGGATTGGCAATGGTAATCAAATCAACTACAGGTCATGGAAATGCACGCTGTTTTTCTGTGCTCCCTGCGCTAGGCATGGCACTGCTGTTATCGATTGCAGCCCATTCTGCGCAAGCTGCTGCATGGCCGAAATCGCCACCGATTGAAGCCAAATCGTGGGCCATGATTGACGCCCGTTCCGGCCAGATCATCGCTGAACACAATGCCGATGAACAATTGCCACCGGCCAGCCTGACCAAGATGGTGACCTTGTATCTTGCTTTTGAAGCCATCAAGAAAGGTCGTCTGGAACCCGAAGCAACGGTATCGGTGAGCAATAAAGCCTGGAAAATCGGCGGTAGCACGATGTTTCTGGAACCGCGCATGCATCCGAAAATCAGCGAATTACTGCACGGCATCGCCACCCTGTCGGGTAATGATGCCTGTATTGCGCTGGCTGAACACATGGACGGCTCAGAAGAAGCATTTGCCGCGCGCATGAACGACACAGCCAGAGAGCTCGGCATGTTGCACAGCCATTTTGTCAATGCCACCGGCTTTCCGGTCGAAGGTCATTATAGCTCAGCCATGGATATGGCCATTGTCGGCGCAGCCCTGTGGCGCGATTTCCCGCAGCAGTTCAAATTATTCGGAGAAAAAGAATATACCTTCGATAAACGCTCTCAGCCCAACCGCAACCGTTTATTGTGGAGTCTGCCGGAAGCCGACGGCATCAAAACCGGCCACACCAAAGAAGCAGGCTATTGTCTGGTCGGCTCGGCGGAAAAAAAGACCACTCGCTTTATTGCCGCCGTATTCGGCACCAAATCGGATCGTGCCCGTGCCCAGCAAACCAAAACGCTGCTCCAGTTCGGTTTCAGAAACTTCACCACCGTGCGTCCCGCCGAACGCGATATTAGACGTCAGGTCGAAGTCTTTGAAGGCGTTGAAAATCATGTCTGGCTAAAACCGGCCATTCCAATCTGGGTGACCATTCCCAAGGGCAGTGAGTCATTGTTATCATTTCATCTGCGTTATGAATCACCGCTCATGGCACCGATCAGAAAAGGGCAAAAGCTGGGTACGATTGATGCAGTGGTTGGCAACAAGGATGGTAAAGGAAAGGTTATCCGCTCATTCCCCATGATCGCTGCACGCGCAGTCGAACAGGCCTCGTGGGTGAGCCGCCAGTGGGATGGCTTGCGCCTGTGGATTCGGAACGCCACCGGAGACATGCTTGATGGCGTCACAAACAAGCAGGACAAATGAGCATGCCATTAACGGCCTGGGTAAATGGTCGCTTTCTGCCGCTCGATGAAGCCACCGTTCATATTGAGGACAGAGGCTTTCAGTTTGCCGATGGCGTATATGAAGTGATTGCCTGCTTTGGTGGCGTGTTCCTTGATATGGATGCGCACCTGAACAGACTGCAACGCTCTTCAGAAAGCATCAATATCGCTGTGCCGGTTCCACTGCCGGAACTTAAACGCCTGATTGAACAAACGTATCAGAAGAATCCGTTTGACGATGCCATGATCTATGTGCAAATCACGCGCGGCGCTGCACCACGTTCGCATTTGCCCTGTGCCGAATTAACGCCCACCATGGTCATCACATCGCGCAACCTTCCCATGCCATCGGCTGAAAAAATATCGACCGGCGTAAAAGCCATTACGCTGCATGACATACGCTGGAAGCGCTGTGATATCAAATCCATCGCCCTGCTGGCCAGTGTCATCGGCAAACAGGAAGCAGCCAGTCGAAATGCCGATGAAACATTCTGGCTCGATGAAGAAAGCCATGTGCTCGAAGGCTGCGCCACCAACTGTTTTGCGGTGATTAACGGTGTGCTGGTGACGCACCCGCTCGACCATCAGGTATTGGGCGGCATTACCCGCAATATGGCGCTACGCATTGCCACAGCGCACGCCATTCGCGTTGAGCAACGGCCCTGGAAGTTGAGTGAATCAGGATTTACCGAATGCATGATGAGCAGCACCACCAACGCTGTCATGCCGGTCTGCCACATTGACGGGGAAAAGATCGGTACGGGTAAACCCGGCCCTGTCGCCATGCAGCTACGCGCCTGGATGCTGGAAGAATTTGACAAACTGAAGCGTTCCCGATGATTCAGGCTGTACTGCTGGATATGGACGGCACCATTGTTGATGCCTTCCCGCCCATCATCCGGGCGCTGAATCAGACCTTTTCTGAATTCGGTCTGCCGCAAATGAGCGATACGGAAGTCAAGCGACACACAGGCAAGGGCGATTGCAGCATGAAAGCGCTGTTTGGCGGACGCCAGCAAGAAGCGGCTGCCCGGTTTCTGGAAATCCACGATGAAGACTACCTGGAGAAAATCAAACCGTTGGCAGGCGCGGAAACACTGTTTCAGTGGCTTGGAGATAAGGGCATTCCGACTGCCATTGTGACCAGCAAAAGTCAGATTCGCGCCGAGGCGCAACTGAGCGCCTTGAACTGGACAGGCTATTTTGACATCGTTATCGGAAAAATGGATGGTCGGCCTGAAAAGCCTGATCCAGCGCCGGTGCTGCTGGCCTGCGAACATCTGAACATTGATCCGCAATATGCGGTCATGTTCGGCGATGGTATTGCCGACATGAAATCGGCCACCCGCGCCGGCGCTCAGGCTATCGGTATGTGCGATGCCTTCTCTGCTCAGGAGCTAACCGAAGTTGGCGCATCGCTCTGTTTTGATTCACTTACCGAGGTACATGCATGGCTGAAAACGCAGATCAACTGATTCGTTTTCTGCTTCCTGAAGCACACAGCCGGGGCGTCATCATCCGGGCTAAAAACCTGTTTAGCGAAGCTGGCCGAATTCACGGCTTAAACGGACAAGTTGGCGAACTGTTTAATCAGAGTCTGCTCGCCTCCATCCTGTTATTATCCATTAGCAAGGGGGGTATGCGTCAGGTGCTGCAACTCGATGCCACCGTCCCGGCCCCGCTGCAACGCATTCTGGTTGAAGCGCGCTGTGGCGCGGTGCGCGGTTATCTCAACTGGCAGGAAGATCAAACCGCCATCCACAACACCCGGGCGGATGGGTTAAGCGGCTGGATGGGATCGCCGGTTCGCCTGTCCACTGTACGCGATCTGGGCGTGGGACAACCTTACATTTCCACCATTGAACACGCATCCGATTTTCTGGCCGACCACCTGATTCATTATCTGCACCAGTCGGTGCAAATCCGGGCGGATATTATTTTACATCATGACCTGGCCATCATGATCGAAGCCATGCCGGGCTGCGATGAGGATCACTGGTTTAATGCTGTCGAAACCCTGGCTAAAATCCCCGACCTTGCTTTGGACAACGAAACACCCGAGTCGCTGCTGGGCTATTTTGATGATTTGCGCTGTAAAGTGGCCGGTACCGATGAGTATCGTTATCAATGCGATTGCAGCGTCGGGAAAATGGCCCAGGCCATCAAAAACATACCACCTGAACAACTCGCTTCACTGGCTGATGATTCCGGCAACATCACCGTATCCTGCCAATACTGCGATGCCAGTCACACGGTCAAAGCCTGATTGAGAACCACGAATGGACGCAATCAACTACACCATCATCCGCAGCACCAAACGCAAAACGGCCAGTATCGTCATCAGGCCGGATAACCGGATCGAAGTGCTCGCACCGGAGCGCATGCCGAGCGCGTTAATCGCTCAGTTTGTGCAGGATAAAAGCGCCTGGATTGACAAGAAATTACATTTCAACCGGGAAATCAGAGCTGTATTCATCCCCCGGTTGTTTTGTCATGGCGAGCCATTCCACCTGCTTGGAAAATCATACGCACTGCGCTTACAGCAGGGTAAAAGAGCTATTCAACTCAGCCAGCATGAACTGCTGGTTTCACATCCCGGCCCCAACCCGAAAACAACTGCAAGGCAAATCTGCCGCTGGTATCGCCAACAAGCAGAAATACATTTCCAGGCACGCAGTCGATTCTTCGCATCGGTTATTGGCAAGCGGCCACAGTCCGTGGGCGTCAAAGCCTACAAAAGCCGCTGGGGCAGCTGCCATCATGACGGGCGCATCTATTTCAACTGGCGTCTGATTATGGCACCTGAATGGGTCATTGATTATGTCGTGGTTCACGAACTCTGCCACCTGATTCATGCCAATCACTCAAAGCAATTCCGGGCGCTGGTGCAATCGATTTATCCCAACCACAAGTCGGCGACATTATGGCTTAAGGTCAACGGGCAAACGCTGGCCTTGTAAGGTATTTCGACAAAAACTTCACATCAGCAAAATCTGACCGATAAATATAAACATGGCAGCAACAAGAGGAGCTTGATATGCTGATAATGAACTGGGCCAATCCACGCCACGACGAACAACAACCGCTTTCAGCCTCCATGCGGCAACAGACTCATGCGCAAGCCGACTGGATGGTTGCATCGAATCAGAATGCACCCTTCGAATGCATTCGCATTTTCAGCGAGGGATTGAAAAATATCACTGAAGTAGCTTCGATTGATACGGTCAAGGAACAGTTCTTGCGCGGCGGCGGTTCCATCGCCCGGCCTAAAATGCATATTCCCGGTATCGGTACGCTCATCAGCTGCCGTGATTGCGTCGGCCATATGTTTTCATTCCTTGAAACAGAAATCCCGACCCGCCCGGAAAAAATCACCGGCATAAGCTAACACCGGGGAATCACCCTTGCGCAAACGCAGTTCACTCTTCTGTAGGTGCAAACAGCGTGGAAGTTACCACCATGATAGTGGACAGAGTAGTTATCTCTTTGTTTTTCCTCTGTGTCCTCTGTACCCTCTGTGGTGAAAGGTTTTGACTTTATTCGCTGTCATCGCCCCGGCGAACACCCATCAATTGTGCCTGAATAAAGGCATCGATATCGCCATCCAGAAAAGCCTGCGTATTGCCGGTTTCCATGCCAGTCCGCAAATCCTTGATGCGTGACTGATCGAGCACATAAGAGCGAATCTGATGGCCCCAGCCAATATCGGTTTTGGTATCTTCCAGGGCCTGTTTTTCCGATTGCTGCTTCTCGATTTCCAACTCGTACAAACGCGCCTTGAGCATCTTCCAGCAGGCCTCGCGATTTTTGTGCTGGGAGCGATCATTCTGGCATTGCACCGCCACGCCGGTGGGGATATGGGTCAAACGCACCGCCGAATCAGTCTTGTTGATATGCTGACCGCCGGAACCCGAAGCACGATAAGTATCGGTGCGCACATCGGCAGGATCAATGTCGATTTCAATGTCGCGGTCAATGTCCGGGAAAGCGAATACGGATGAAAACGAAGTATGCCGCCGATTGCCCGAATCAAACGGCGATTTGCGCACCAGCCGATGCACGCCGATTTCCGCTTTCAGAAAGCCATAAGCATAATCACCCTTGATCGACACCGTGGCCGATTTGATGCCCGCTTCTTCACCATAGGTGCATTCCATCAGTTCGGTCTTGAACCCTTTGCGCTCGGCCCAACGCAAATACATGCGCAACAGCATCTCGGCCCAGTCCTGCGCCTCGGTGCCGCCGGAACCGGAATTGATATCAAGAAAGGCCGACTCCATATCGGTTTCACCGCCCAGCATCTGCGCCAGCTCGAGTGCTTCGAGTTGCGGCTGCACGCTATCAAGTATTTCGACCGCCTCAATCTGGGAATCACGATCACCCTCTTCAATGCCCATCTCAAACAGGGTGCTGGCATCATCGAGATCAGCTATGGCCTGTTTGTATTCCTTCAACACTTTTTCAACGCGGGCGCGCTCCTGCATCAGCTTCTGCGCCTCAGCCTGATCATCCCACAGGGACGGATCTTCGATACGCGCGTTTAATTCGCGCAGGTCCTCTTCTTTGGCATCAACGTCAAAGTGACCTCCGCATCGCATCCAGACGCTTGGCATAATCTTCGGCGCGCGTTCTGAATCCGGCAATCTGATCTTCAATGCTCATTGTTTCACTCCAAAAACAGCGTGGGTTTGAAAGGATGTAGAAGATAGCGACTTAAACGTTCAAATCAATCGAAAGGCGCGACAAAGCCAGGGCAATCGCATTAAAATATCCTGATATTTACTGTGCTTTCAGCCTTTCCATAATACTCCATCTCGCGATTTGAGCAGTACGGGGAACAGGTAACAGCTGGCCAAATAGCAAATAGCCATGGAACTGGCCACCAGCGCGCCCAGCTTCACCTGCGGGTAGAGATTGGCTGTAAGCAGCACCAGAAAACCGCCAATCACCACCAGCGCATTGAACAGCAACGCACGACCCGTATCTTCGTTGACTGCGGCGATCACTGCCGCGTGATCGGGCTTGATCCGGGCATACAGGCGAAAGCGGTATAGATAATGAATGGCGAAATCCACGCCGATGCCAAGCGCCATGGAGCCAGTAATGGCCGTGCCGATCTCCAGCGGCAGCCCGATCAAACCCATCATACCATAAATCACCACCACTGAAATCGATACAGGTAACAGCGCCAACGCCGCATCGGCCAAGCTTCGGAACATGGCCAGACAGAGCAGAAAGATAAATATCAGCGCCAGGATTAAAGATTGAATCTGGCCGCTAATAATCAAATCGGAAAAACGGTAGTTGGTGTAGGCTGTACCAGCCAGTTCCATCCGGGCATGCGGGAACCATTTGCTCACCCCCTGCTCCAGCAGATGTACCAGACGGGCGGCATCGGCGCTGCTGTCGGTTTTGAGATTCACGCGGATATGCGCCTGACTGTAATCCGAGGTGATAAACGCATCGAAATCATCCGGCGCGCCGGAAAAGGAATAGAGTAACAAATACTGCGCTGCCAGATCGGAGCTGTCCGGCGGCACCCGAAAACGCTGTTTCCCCTCGTGCATCACCTTGTTCATCTCAGATAAAAATTCGGCAATCGATGATGAGTCGCCGACCACCGGATCCGCTTCTACCGCCGTCTGCAAACGGCTCATGCCAGCCAGAAACGATGGCGATAGCACACCGTCCTGCACCCCCGTATCAAGCATCACATCGAGCGCATTGGTGCCGGAAAAATGGGCGTTTAATGTATTGTCGGCCAGCCGGATCGGATCGGACGGGCGAAATTCAGACACCAGCGAAGAATTCACCTGCAACTGGGATAAACCATACGCCGAGCCCAACATCAACAGCACGAACACAGCCAGAATCCGCTTCGGATGCCGCAACACCACGTTTGTCATCCAGTTCAGGTAGGCTCCGAAAGCAAGCTTATTCAGCGCTTTTTCGCGATGCGGCAATATCGACTCAATGGCAGGAATAAACAGAATCGTAATGATAAATGCATAGACAATACCGACGGCGGCAAACAGGCCGAAATAACGCATTGGCAACAGATCGGAACTCAGCATGGCCAGAAATCCAGCGGCGGTGGTCAGCGAGGTCATCAGAATCGGCGACCACATGCCTGTCATGCCGGCAATAATGGCGTGCTGTTTACTCTCCACCTGCCCGCGCCCGGCCTCTACCCGGATATGGGTGAGCAGATGCACCGAATCGGCAATGCCGACAGCCAGAATCAGAATCGGTAATAGCGTTGTGACGGTATAAATTGGAATCCCGCTAGCAGCCATCGTGCCCAGCATCCATAACTCGGACAAAATGACCACGGCAAGGGGAATCAGTACGCCGCGCATATTGCGGAAAGAGATAAATAACAGCAGCGCCAGCAGAGCCAGAATCATCGGCTGCATACGCTGCATATCCTGCGGCATATATGCCCCGAAGACGCCTTCGATAATCGGCCGCCCGGTAATCAAAATCGCCTCAGGCCCGCCGCGCCCATCAATCTCGGCCACTTTATCTTTTATCAGCTTATAAATCTCATGGTAATGACCGACATAGGAGGCGTCGGGTCGCACCACGATCAGCGTGCCCTTGCCATCGTCGCTGACAATGGAACCCATATAAATACCGTTTTCTTTCAGGCGCTGGCGCAGATGCTTGATGGACGCAGACGTTGTCAGCGGCTGTCGCATAAAATGCTCGACTTCCATACCATCGGCAGTGCCGCGTATATCCTTGATGGTGGACAGGCTCATCAAATCCGACAGGGAAAGTGTGCGAAATTCTTTACGCATCTGTAACCAGCCGGTGAGCTCATCCACCAGTTTCAGCGTATGCGGATTATAAATGCCATCGGCGTCCTTATTGTTGATAATACCGATCACCACCATATCGGCAGAAGAAAACAGCTTTTCCAGCTTCTTTTTATTGGTATAGGCATCCATGCTGTGCGGCAGCATGTTTTCGATATTGGTTTCCATCTTGATCTTCGGCAACTGCGATACAAAGCCTGCGGTAGCAATCGCCAGCAACAACAGCACCAGCCAGGCCCGATGTACAATAAATGAAAAAATAGATTGCATAGTTTTTATCCTTTATGGATTTTAAATTCACAAGCTTTTACCACGAAGGCACAAAGACACAAAGAAAACCAATCCATGATTGAAAGATTTTGACTTTCCTTCGTGCCTTTGTGGTGAATGATTTTGACTTATTTACGGTAACCGCGTTTGAGCATACGTTCGGAGAATTTTCGATCCGATAATCCTGTATTGTATTGCTGGTCTGAAAATTCCATTTCGGTACGATGGCCGGTCTGCTCGTTGGACATCACCATCTGTGTCGCTGTCCAGATGTCCTGAATCTGTTTCACCCCGGTGGCATGGAAATGTTTCAATGTCTGGCCTTTGCGATCCCAATAATCAATGCGGATAGCCAAATTGATATCCTTACGTACATAACTCACTGTTTTTGAATAACCGAGGTTCTTTTTCAGGTCATCGGTTTTCGGTACGCCCTGCACCACCCAGCAATCATGCCCGTCCACTTCTTTAGATCCGCTCAGCGTCCAGTTATAGTCTTCCAGTTCCGGCGTCTGCTTGATGTCCTCAAAGGTAAAATCGGTACCCATAAAATAATCGCCCCGGTCTGATGAGGATATCCGGCGCACTTTTTTCAACGCTGGCAAATACAACCACTGATCGTCATCGCGCGCCGTGCCATCGTAATCATAGGTCAGCAAGGCCGTATCACGGATATTGGCCGGTTTAAGAAAATAGGAAATGGACTTGCTGTCCTTACCGTAGTCCTTGCGCAGCGCTACCATATGACGCTCACGCACACCGCCACGCCGATCAATCAGCTTCTGATGAATGGTCTGGATTAAATCATCGCCGTCATCCCGGTTATCCACCCGCTGCATCACCGTATCGCCTGTCACCTCTTCACCATAGGACAGCACCGACGTCATACCGGTCATAATCGCCAGCGCAAACACAATCAACGCAATTTTCTGTAATGTCATATCAACCTCCTAAAAAAAACCAGTCAAAATATTTTCACCACGAAGGCACAAAGAAAATCAAATTCATCATATACTGTCTTGCATGTTTTCCTTTGTGTCTTTGTGCCTTTGTGGTGAAAGATTCTGTTCATGCTTTTTTACCGAACACAAACCGTGGCCGCGCAGCCAGAATCAGGGCTGGCAATACCGTCAGCGTCGCGATGAATGAGGACAACATGGCGGCAGACACCAGCATACCCATCTGCTGATTGGGCGGCATCACACTGGCCAGCAATACCATGAACCCTGCAATCACCACCACCGCATTGAACAGAATCGTCTTGCCGGTGGTGGACAGCGTGCGAACCAGCGCGGCAACGGCTGGATCAGTCTGATCGGAATTTGAACCTGCAACACCTGTTCGCTTGTACTCGCTCCTGAACTTGTAGATTAGATGAATGGCATAATCCACCCCGATACATATCGCCACGGAAGTGAACATCGATGCACCCCAGCCAATCTGCGTATCGGTCAGCCCCATGAATGCAAAATTGAAAATAACCGCAGCCAATACCGGTGTCATCACAAATATGCCAGCTACAAACGAGCGCATCATCAGCCATGCAGCCAGAAAAATGGCCAGCACCGTGGCAACAATATTAAAACGCAGATTGTCGGTAATCATCTTCGTCTGCACATAGGAAATATGCCCGTTGCCTGCGAGACTCCAGTCAATACCCAGCGGATCGAAATATTTGGCGGCCAGCGTTTTCATATCATGTTCAATCTTGTGATAGGGCACATATTGGCCCACGGTCAAAAACAGGCGGATATTGGCCATGCGATATTCGCTATCCACCACTTCGGAAAAATCATCCGGCGCGCCGGAAAATGAATAGAGCAACAGGTATTGGGCAATCAGATTGGCTGAATCCGGAATTTTGGCCATCTCGGGGCGATTCTCATTCATCACCCGATGCATGCGGCGAATATAATCGGCAATACTGATCGTACCGCCGATAATGGCATTACCCGCTTCCATCTCTTTCTGGAACGCCCAAACGGCTCGTAATACGTCCGGCTTGTAGAAGGTTTCAGGTTTTTTTCCTTCCAGCAGCAGATTATACTGATAGGAGCCGATAAAATGTTTGTTGATCACATGATCCGCTTTGACAATGGGCGAGCCCGCCTTGAAATTGGCCACATAAGCGTCATCAACATACACGCTTGATGCCGCCCAGGCCGAGAAAAAAATCAGCCCGCTGGTCAAAAACAAGGTTAAGGTTACATGGCTGCCCACCCACGACCCCAGCCGGGACAGCTGGAATGAAACAAAACCGGCAGTTTCGATGCTTTGCAGGTTAGTCTGAACGTTAGACGGCCCTTTGTTCTGCCCTTCGGAGCCTTTGCTCTTGAGCATTTTCGGCGCAGCCACCTTCATCAACATCAACATAGCCGGCACCAGCGTCAGCGATACCAGCATGGCGTAGA
>CAZKME010000016.1:0-22271 GCA_964553725.1 uncultured Zetaproteobacteria bacterium | reverse complement strand
CATGTTAGCTGCGCCTGACATGCTTTGGCCAATTGCGGCAATTCTGATTGGCGTTTTACTGCTGATCTGGAGTGCTGACCGATTTGTCGATGGGGCATCTTCGGTAGCCAGAAATCTGCGCGTGCCACCCATCGTGATCGGCCTGACGATTGTCAGTATTGGCACATCCTTGCCTGAAATGATCGTTGCTGCGGTGGCGGCTATGGATGGAAACCGGGATCTGGGCATCGGCAATGTACTTGGTTCCAATATTGCCAATATCGGGCTGGTACTCGGGGTGACGGCGTTAATCATGCCGCTGGCCGTTCAATCAATGACATTACGCAGAGAGATGCCGGTGTTGTTTCTGGTCACGGCGTTTGCATTTGTGCTGATGTCGGATGGTGTACTGGATTTTTCCGACGGCATCATGCTGTTTGTCGGACTGGTGCTAATGCTGATATGGATTGCCCGCATCGGCCTGAAGGACAGGCATGATCCTATGGTGCAGGAACTCACCGAATCTATTCCGGATCAAATGAGCATGCGGCAATCTGTGCTTTGGTTTATCATCGGTTTGCTGGTGCTTATCGTCAGCTCTCGCATGGTGGTCTGGGGCGCAGTAGAAGTCGCCCACGCGCTCGGTGTCAGTGATTTGATGATCGGGCTAACCATTGTAGCGATTGGCACCAGCCTGCCGGAACTGGTGGCATCGATTACCAGCGCCTTGAAAGGAGAAGCCGATCTGGCCATCGGCAATGTGATCGGCTCGAATATGTTCAATCTGCTGGCCGTGCTGGCCATGCCCGCCCTGATTCACCCCGGCGCTTTTGCACCGCAGGCATTATTGCGTGATTTTCCGGTTATGCTGGCTTTCACCATTGCCCTGTTTGTGGTTTCGTTCGGTTTGAAACGGGGAAGAATCAACCGCTTCGAAGGTGCCTTGCTGCTGGCTGGTTTTGTGGCTTATCTATACCTGCTTTTTTTGCAGGCGCAGGTTTAAAGTGATACCGATGTTTATGCTATATCGTGGCTGTTATGTCGAATATCCAGTGGTAAACTCGAACCATTGACAAGCATCACTTGAGGCGGAGTCAAAGCCCGGTCATGATCCGGTCATGAAAATCGTTTCCTGGAATGTGAACTCCCTGAATGTCCGCCTGCCGCATGTCTTATCCTTTCTTGAACAGGAAAAGCCGGATGTGCTGGCCTTGCAGGAAACAAAACTGACCGATGATAAATTTCCGCTGGATGCCATCCGCGATACTGGTTATCAGGCTGTATTTGCCGGGCAGAAGACGTATAACGGTGTTTGTATGTTAAGTCGAAAGTCCGGCACGGATATCGTCACCGATATCCCTGCACTGGGCGATCCGCAACGGCGTTTACTGGCCGCAAGCGTGGGTTCGATACGCATCATCAATGTCTATATTCCCAACGGACAGGCGGTCGGCTCAGATAAATGCGCTTATAAATTCCGTTGGTTGCACGCTTTTCGCACCTATCTGGAAACAGAAATGGCGATTCACGATAAACTGGTGGTGCTGGGTGATTATAATATCGCGCCAGCTGATCAGGATGTTCATGATCCGGATCGCTGGCATGAGAAAATCATGTGTTCAACTGCTGAGCGCGAATGGTTTCAATCCTTGCAGGCGTCCGGTCCGGAGGGGCTTGGACTTGTCGATACCGTCAGGTTAATCCACCCGCATGAGCCCATGCATAGCTGGTGGGATTATCGCATGAATGCATTCCGGCGGCAGTGGGGTATTCGCATTGACCATATACTGGCTACGCCAACGCTACCTGCGCTTCAAGCCGGTGTGGCAACGGAGTACCGCGCGCTGGAACGTCCCAGTGATCATGCTCCGGTTTGGGTTGAATTTTAAGCAGGAGCCCTCTAACTCGGATTATTCATGAATAGCGACGCAAGTCGCGTTACAACTACCCAACGATTGAATAATAAAATGGTAAAATCTTCCATTTTGTTATTCAAGAGCACGCCTTGCATATAACCACCGGGCGACTCGCTGTGGCGCGATTTGTGGGTAAAGGGCAGGGCAAGCCCTTTACCTGTCAGGGTTCTGCTACTAGCTTCGCCAGCTTAGCTTTCCGGAGGCGGATTTTTTATGTTAAATCGTTTGTTCGGGTTGTTTTCCCGTGATATCTCTATTGATCTAGGTACAGCCAACACGCTGATTTATGTGCGTGGCGAAGGCATTGTGCTCAACGAACCATCCGTCGTTGCCATTCATACCGGCGGCGGCAGACAACATCGCCGGGTGCTGGCTGTCGGCATGGATGCCAAACGTATGCTGGGGCGCACGCCGGACAGCATTCAGGCCATTCGCCCGCTCAAAGACGGCGTCATTGCTGATTTTGTGGTCACCGAAGAGATGCTTAAACAGTTTATTCGCAAAGTGCATAACCGCACCTGGGGTATTCATCCGCGTATTGTCATTTGCGTGCCCTTCGGCTCCACGCCGGTGGAACGGCGCGCTATTCGCGAGTCCGCCCTGTCGGCCGGCGCGCGTGAAGTGTATTTGATTGAGGAGCCCATGGCGGCGGCTATCGGGGCCGGTTTACCGGTCACGGAAGCTTCCGGTTCGATGGTTGTGGATATTGGCGGCGGCACCTCTGAAATTGCCGTGATTTCCTATGGCGGCATCGTTTATTCCCGTTCGGTGCGTGTTGGCGGTGATAAAATGGATGAGTCCATTATCAATCACTTGCGCCGCAAATACAGCTTGCTGGTCGGGGTGCCGACATCGGAAAAAATAAAAATACAGCTGGGCAGTGCTTTTCCGCAGGAAACCAGACGCGAAATGGAAGTTAAAGGACGCGATTTGATCAACGGCGTACCGAAAAACCTGCTGCTGGATGATTCTGAAATTCTCGAAGCATTGACTGAATCGGTGAATGCCATCATTGAAGGCGTCAAGGTTTGCCTCGAACGCACGCCGCCTGAACTGGCTGCGGATATTGTCGATAAAGGCATTGTATTGACCGGCGGCGGGGCGTTGCTGGTCGGGCTGGATCAACTGTTGCGTGAAGAAACCGGCCTGCCGGTCACAATAGCTGAAAATCCGCTTGATTGCGTGGTGCTCGGCAGCGGTCGCGTGCTTGAAGAACTGGATCGTATGCGAGGCGTGCTCTTCGAAGAGTGATTGGTCGAGGTGTGATCATCATGAATACCATTGCAAAAGCGCCATGCATATCCTTTGTTTCCATTGCTAAAACCTGCTCTGGTGTTTTTTTGCAACATCATCCTGTATGAATTTTATCGCGCGTCGCTACAGGCTTGGGGTGATCGTTGTTTTATTACTCACAGGGCTATATACCGCTGCCCGTTTTGTTGGGGGTTCAACCGCCATGTTGAGCATGTGGCCGGCGCTGGAAGCCTTGCATGCGCCGGTACAATGGTGGCAATCGGCAGAGCTGTGGTTCACCAAACAGGAAACATTGCACCGGAAATATCTGGCCTTTGAAAAAAAATCCCAGCAACAGGCGTCCCTGATTCAGGAAGCCGGCAGTCTGCGGGAAGAGAATCGGCAACTCAGAAGAATCCTCGAAATATCAGGCATTACCGGTTATCGCTGGCATGCCGCCAAAGTGCGCGGGCGCAGTCCGGATCTGATGAGTCAGCGGCTGGTTCTACAGGTGGATGACGTATCCAGGGATGATGTGATTGTATCCAGCGAAGGCTTGGTCGGCGTGGTCGATAGCACATCTGAAAATCATGCCACGGTCAGAACGATTTTTGATGCATCGCTGGCTGTGCCGGTGACCATTCCGGGCACGGCACTGGCGGCCATTTCCCGTGGTCAGGGCGAGAGCCTGTCGATTGAATTCGTGCCGCTGAAACAGGCCCCGCAGACAGGTCAGATTCTGTTTACCAGTGGCGCAGGCGGGCTGTTTCCACCCGGTATCGCTGTCGCCCGCATTATTGATGTTCAACCGATTCCCGGCCAGTTGTTTGTGCGCATTTCGGCACAGCCGACAGCACATTGGCAACGTGATAACTGGTTGGCCGTCGCATCACAGTTGCACGATTCACCATGATCGCCATAATAATTGTCCTGCTATCACTGCTCGGCATTAGCCTGAATCTGGCCTTTTCCAGCACATTGATGCAACCGGACTGGGCGCTGGCTCTGCTGCTGGCCAGCCTGTTGGCGCATCGCCATAACTGGGTTTGGGTATTGCCCTGCGTTCTGGTTCATGATGTGGTGCTGTACTGGTCGTTCAGCCTCAGTTTTATTATCATGGCATTATTACCGCTGACCATGATTTATCTGGATCAGCATCTGGGGGTCGGATTGCCGCAGCGGCTGGCTTTGATGCTGGCGGCTGTACTATCCCTGCTATGGCCTGACTGGGGGCTGTCAGCGGCTCTGCTGACTTTATGCCTGTGCATTCCGCTCTGGCATCTGTTGACGAGGCAATATGCGCAACAAGTCGCTTGAAGTCCGCCATCGTTTTGATGTGCGCATGCTGTTTTTCTATGCAGCAGTGCCGCTGTTGCTGGGTCTGTTGCTGTTTCAGATCATGCGCCTGCAATGGTTTGAGCATGATAAATACATGCTGCAATCGGAGCAAAACCGGCTGAATCTTGTGCCGGTGTTACCGGTTCGTGGTGAAATCATTGATGCGTATGGCAGAAAACTGGCAACCAACCGTATCGCTTATCGCGTTTCCCTGATTCCTGAAGGTATTGAGCATCTGGATGACACATTGAATACGCTGGCCGATATGTTGGCGTGGACGCCTGCAAAACGCAGTCTGATTCGTAAAAGGATTAAGCGGGCACGTCGACCGGATCGCCCTGTGCTGCTGGATGATAAATTACAGTGGAATCAGGTTGCGCCACTGATTGCCAGATTGCACCATTTTCCCGGCGTGGATGTTGAGGCAGGCAGTTATCGCCAATATCCCTATGCCGAACTGACGTCGCATCTGATCGGCTATTTGTCGCTGGCCCGGGAAAGTGATATTGATGCTGGCTTTCTGCCGACAGAATTTATTGGCCGCACCGGCGTAGAGAAATCATTTGAAAGTGTTTTGCACGGTCATCCGGGCCATCAACGTGAAGAGGTGGATTCCCGTGGCAGGCGCGTGGCTGTGCTCAAACGTACGCCGCCGATCATGGGTGAACAGATTCAATTGGCGCTGGATATTGATGTGCAACGGGCCGCCTCCGATGCGTTGGGGGATCGAACCGGCGCAGTGGTTGTGATGGATGTGAAAACCGGCGGTATCATTGCCATGCTGAGCAAGCCCGGTTACAACACCAATCGTTTTATTACAGGCCTTGAATCCCAGCAGTGGCAAGCATGGTTGAACAATCCGGAAAAACCATTATTGAACCGGGCCACGCAGGCCGCCTATCCGCCAGCATCTACATTTAAACTGGTCACCGCGCTGGCCGGGCTACAGCGGGGGGCACGATTGACCCGAGGTAGTACGACGTGTCCCGGCTATCTGAAATTCTCCGATAGAAAGCTGCGTTGCTGGAAAAGAATCGGGCATGGCAGGGTAACGCTGCATAAGGCGCTGGTGCAATCTTGCGATGTCTATTTTTATGAGTTAGGCGACCAGCTTGGCATGGCTGCAATTTCCGACGCAGCACATGAATGGGGACTGGGTGAAAAAACCCACATTGATTTGTCGCCGGAAGCGCGCGGCATCATTCCGACCCACAGTCCGTATATGATGGCAGCGATTAAAAACAGCCATACCAAACGCAAGAAATGGTTTCGTGGCGAGACCATGATTACCGCCATCGGTCAGGGCGCGCTGACCACCACGCCGTTACAGATTGCGCGATTGGCCGCTGCGATTGCCAATGGTGGCAAAATTCTCAAACCGCAGTTGCTGGCCAATCAACCTGTCGAAGTGCTGCATCAGGTGGATATGAAAGCCGGAGATATACATAAAATTCAGCTTGCTATGCGTGATGTGGTCAAGGACCCTCATGGTACGGCGCACAGGGTTCTATTCCACGCACCATGGACTGCCGCAGGTAAAACGGGCACGGCTCAGGTGGTGAGAATGTCGCAGCATGGCATTAAAGGCATCAGTAAAAAGACGCTGGTTCGGCGTTATAAGGATCATGCCTGGTTTATGGGTTATGCACCGTATAAACATCCGAAAATTGCCATCGCCGTATTTGTTGAGCATGGCGGTCACGGAGGTAGCGCCGCCGGCCCCGTGGCGGCGGCAATCATTGAAGCGATGGCCAGAAAACAAGACGCCACAGCGGCCCGGTCACAATGATACGCATGCTTCGTGCACTCGACTGGATTCTGCTGGCCAGCCTGCTCAGTCTGGCCGTGCTCGGCATGATCGTGCTTTATGCTGCGGTGCATCAGGGCGATATCGGCTTGTGGCACAAGCAGGCTATCTTCTGGTCTGTCGGTATGCTGGTTCTTTTTGCCCTGTGTTTTGTGCCGTTGCGCGTTTTGGGGCTGGCTTGCTGGCCGATGTATGGCATCGCATTGCTGTTACTGATTCTCGTGCCCATAATCGGCGATGTGCATATGGGTGCCCGCCGCTGGCTCGATTTGGGCATTGCCAATATTCAACCCTCTGAAATCATGAAATGGGCCCTGATTTTCGTGTTGGCCAACTGGTTTGCCAGCCGCGAGGCCAGAGGCCTTATCGAAATTACCGCGCCGTTATTGATGGCCATTGTTCCGGCCGGGTTGATTATTATCCAGCCCGACCTGGGCACCACGCTGGTATTGCTGTTTGCCGCCACGGCCATGATTATTGTCGCAGGATTGCCCTGGCGGTTGCTTGCGTTTGCCGTGACTGCCGGTATTGCCGCATTGCCGGTGTTATGGCATTTCATGCACACCTATCAGAAGCAACGCGTACTCACCCTGCTGGATCCGCAATCCGATCCGCTGGGCGCGGGCTATCATGTGATTCAATCCACCATTGCGATTGGTTCCGGCGGTTTGTTTGGTAAAGGTTTTTTACAGGGCACGCAGGCGAGACTGCATTTTCTGCCCGAGCAGCATACCGATTTTATTTTCTCGGTGCTGGCGGAAGAAGGCGGGTTGGTTGCCGTCGCCCTGCTGTTGGCCCTGTATGCCACGCTGATTTCCCGTATCCTGTTTATTGGTCACCGCGCCCATAATCGCTTTGCCTCGCTGCTGTGTATTGGCATTGCCGCGATTTTTACGCTATATATTACCGTCAATATCGGCATGGTTTCAGGCGTGTTTCCGGTGGTCGGCCTGCCATTGCCTTTTATCAGCTACGGCGGTTCGGCGCTGGTGACCATGCTGGCCTCGCTCGGTCTGGTGATGCGTGTGGCTATCGAATCTCAGGATGCCATTCCGTGGCAACGACCGGGTAGTCCGCTAGCCTGACAGGGTTCAAACCGGGATCAGATCAGTATCGCTGCCATGAATAATCCGGCTGACAACGATCCAAATACAATCTTCAGTGATAGTTGCAATGTCTGTTCGGTTAATCTGGCATGCAGATGCGCCGACCAGCCGGTGCTTTTGGGCAAAATCAGCCCGATTCCTATCCATGCGCCGAGCAGAAAGGATAACGGGCTTGCCAATATATCGCGCCAACCCGCTTCCAGCAGCATATTGATGGCGACTGCGCCGAGCGCCATCATCAGTCCGCACAGCGCCGATGTGCCAACCGCAAAGCGCAAGGCCACAAAGCGGCGTAACAGCGGTGCGAGCATGGTGCCGCCGCCAATGCCCAGCGCGCCGGAGACAAATCCGATGGGGCCGGAAAACAGGGGTAGGGATACATTGCCGGACGAGTAATGCATCGGCTTGCGCCCGTAGTCAAACGCGATCCATGCATCGAGCCCGGCCAGAGCCAGTAAAATCCATGCCTCGGGCAGACGCAGCGTACACCATAATCCCACAGATGCGCCGATGATCAGGCCGGGCAGCAATTGCATGGCTGTATGGTAGTCGATATGGCCGAGACGCCAGTGGGCGCGGGCGGAAAAAAAGCCGGTGATGATGACGGCGACCAGACTGGCAAACACATATACGGCCACGCCCTGTTCTGTGCTCGGCATGCAGGCGTAAAACACCGGCATATAGATCAGGCCGCCGCCAACGCCCGCCAGCCCGGCCAGTATGCCAGCTACTGCCCCTGCTCCGAGACCGACAGCGACACCATACAGGAAGAGAGACAGGTCGATTTCAGGCATGATTCACCTCAGCGGTTCGCTGCATAGCCACTTCGCGCCATGCGGCAGAACTGGAATATTGACAGTTTTTTCGCCTCATAGGCCGGATTCTACAAGTATTTAATGATGAATCGAGTATCGCATGCAATATCTGACGGTTGCTGTTAAAAAATTGACGCACTAGCCCTGATAGGTTCAGTCTAAGCGGTGCGGGAGAAATATCAATTCACCGACATTCAATTCAAGAGGAATTTCTGATGATGGAACATGCGAAACACACGAACCTTAAAATACGACAACAGGGAATAAACCGGCAGTTTGCATCCATGGATATTCACTACGAGGATGATCTCGGACTGGCCTGGTATTGTATGAACAATACGCCACGCCCTTGTATTACGCCGCTCTTGTTGGCTGAAACCCTGGCCTGGCTGGATGATGTGTCTCAGCAGCCATCGCTGGGACATATTCATTATATTGTGGCTTCATCCGCGATACCCGGTGTTTTTAATCTGGGTGGTGATCTGGATTTGTTTTGTCAGCTGATTCGCAGTAAAAACCGGGCGGGTTTGATGGCGTACGCCATGGACTGTATCAGGGTTGTGCACCGGATTCATTCCGGACTGGGGCGAAACGTATCTGTAATCTCTCTGCTACAGGGCGATGCACTGGGCGGTGGTTTTGAAACCGCGCTTTCGGGGGATGTGATTATTGCTGAACGCAGCGCCAAATTGGGCTTACCGGAAATTCTGTTCAATTTATTTCCCGGCATGGGCGCATTGAGTTTTCTGTCACGTAAAATCGGCTTGTCAGCGGCGGAAAAACTGGTTCTGAGCGGTAAATTATATTCGGCTCAGGAAATGTTTGAAATGGGTATCGTGGATGTTCTGGCTGAGGACGGCCATGGCGAAAAGGCAGTTTATGACTATTTAAAAAAGGAAAGCCGACTGCGCAACGGCTATAGTGCTGTTCGCAATGCACGACGCTTTTGCAACCCGGTCACGTTGGAAGAACTGGAGAAAATCACCACGGTCTGGGTGGATGCGGCATTGCAACTGACCGCAAAAGATCTGCGCATGATGGAACGACTGGTGAAAAAACAGACGACCAAAATGGCATAGTTCCGGATAGATGAATCGATTACAAATAGTCGTACAGGGACTGGCAACCTTGCTTGATAGCTTGCCTGAGTTGGCTGCAATAGCGGCTCATTTCAACGGGTTGGATAGTGCCGCCGATCAATTCAATCTCATTGCATAATGACGAGATGCCTTTCAGTCCCAAGGTGCCCGCGCTGCCTTTTAACGTATGAATCGTTAGAAGGTAGTCGCGGGCGTTTTTTTGTTTGGCGGCGATTTCAAGCTGATCCACATGATTGGTACCCGAGCTTTCAAAGGATTGAATCAAATGTTTGCATTTCTCGGTTGACTGGATAAAGCCGAATAATTCGCCGATAATCTCTTCATCCAGCACATCGTTATCGTTATCTGCGTCGCCGGACGCTTGCTCAGTGCTTTGGATTTCAGGAGGCGATTTTTTCTGTTCCGAGTAAAATGAAATTTTTTCAAGCAGAGCTGGCGCATGAATTGGCTTGGTCAGATAATCATTGGCGCCAGCCTCCATGCATTTGCGGATTGTATCCGGTAGCGCATCGGCGCTTAGCATGAGTACCGGCATGCTGGCGCTGGTATCCATAAAACGAAATTGTTTGAGCACGTCCAGACCGCCTACCTTGGGCATATTCAAATCCAGCAGCACCAGATCAAATGAATGCTCACCGGATAAGGCATCCAGCGCTTCTTCTCCGTCATGGGCGATCTCGAGCTTATGCCCGGCGCGGGTGAGGATTTCCTGCATCACTTGCTGGTTCACGATATTGTCTTCTGCAAGTAAAATATTGAGTGGTTTTATGGCGCGTTTTTTCTCCATGATGTCAGCCATGGAAATGACATCGGCGCAGTGATGCGCAACGCTGGCGACATGCAGTGCGTTAAATAGCAGCGATGCTTGTACGGGTTGATGCAAGACGGAGGAATAACCGGCAGAAATCATGAGCGGGTCGGAGGCTGGCGATTGATTCGGTTCAATCAGAATAACATTCAGCCCCGAGAGTTCGTGATTATCGCGAATGGCATGCGAGATCAACTCGGGTTTACAGCTCAGTGCGTTGCGATCAAGGATGACTGTATCGTAGGCTTGCCCCATGGACTGGGCATCCACCAGCTTGGAAAATAACATGCTTGCATCTTCGATTTCGGCATATTGCACGCCCCAGCAGTCCAGCGAACTATTGAACTGTTCGTGTTGGCCTTGCTCACGCAACAGCAAAATAGTTGTTTGAGACAGGTCGCTCTCATGGCTCGTTTTGTCTTGACGCATAAAAGGAATCTCAATCGTGAATGTACTGCCCTGGCCTTCAACGCTTTGCAGGCTGATTGATCCTCCCATCATACCGGTCAGTTCTTTGGCAATGGCGGTGCCAAGGCCGGTGCCTCCAAACCTGCGCGTAATGGATGAATCAGCTTGCGTGAACAGTTCAAATATTTTTTCCTGCGCCGATTCAGCGATGCCGATGCCCGTATCGGTCACCGTGAATACAAGGCGCTGCTCGCAGTGTTCAGCCGGTTCGACGCAGATGCTGACGTTGCCGTGTTCTGTAAATTTTACAGCATTACCGATGATATTGATTAGAATCTGCTTCAGGTGGCGGGGCGAGCCGATTAAAGCAAACGGCGCGGCGGGATCAATATACAGATCAATCCGAATACCTTTTTCATTTGCCTGCCCTTCAAACATGGCGATAATCCCATGCATAAGCTGATGCAAATCAAATGCTTCTTCGACCAGCTCGGTTTTACCCTCTTCAATTTTTGCCATATCGAGAATACGTTCGATGAGCCCGAGCAAGTGATAGGCGGATTCCTTGATGACCAGAGAAAAGTGCTTCTGATCGGCACTTTGTCTGGTGGTCAATGACAAATCATTCATGCCGATAATGCCATTGAGCGGCGTGCGTAATTCATGGCTCATATTGGCGATAAACTGGGATTTGGCATGGTTGGCTTCTTCGGCCAGCGCAATCGCATGGCGCAGTTTTTTGATCAGGCTGACCATATACAGCGGGACAATCATTATGGTCAGCAGCATAGCCGAGCTGAACCAGATGTGTTTTTGCCAGAAGGGACTCAGCCACACAACCGCGATGAAACCGCCGCAAGCCAGCAATGTGGCAATCAACATATATCGTATGCCATACCTGAACCCGTTGCCGGTAATCACCCATAAATATACAGCCAGTAGTATCGCTGCAAACTCGTGGCCCAAATAAAGCGCTGATGAAATTGCCAACATATCGCCAATCAAGCCGGTGAATCTTCGGATCGGGTTTATGCCGGGGGAAACAATAATCCAGAACAGCAACAACAGCGCAACAAACAGGTATGCAGCACACCACAAATATGCCTCAGTGATACCAAAAGAAAACAGCCATACGGATATGATGGCGACGAAAACCACACGGATAAGAGACTGTTCATGCTCGCTATCCGTACGGGAATTCAGGGTATGCCTGATATTTGAAAGCCGGTTCATGGTCATAAGTTATACGAAGAGCAAAAAAACTGCCATGTTAGTTCTTCGCTGGCTGGCTCTCGTATTGAAGGCAATCGAAATTTGAAGCACTATGGACATCATGACATGGTAGTATAGCAGATTTAAAATGAAATGCCTTGCAACCGTATGGCAGGCGCTTGTCCCAGGTGACTGTATAGTGCCTGCAAGTCAGGCAGGGCGCTTTTTTTGATGCGGTTTCAGTGTTCTGCACTTGATTCATGAGTCGGCAATATCGATTTGCACCATATTGTTTTCAACTCTTGCCGGAAACGTATCAATGTCTTCATAGGCAGGTGGCGTCAGCGCGCGGCCATCACGAATACAAAAGCGGGCACCATGGCGCGGGCAGATGATCTGATCGCCTTCACAGACGCCGCTGGCCAGTTCGCCGCCGTCATGCGAGCAGATATCTTCAATGGCATAAAAATCACCATCAAGATTGAATACGGCAATTTCACAATAGGGCGTATTGATAATTTTACGACCACCCGGCGGCAGTTCGCTCTCGGGTGCAACATCAATCCATTCAGCCATTAAAACATACCCAGTTGTAAACGCGCTTCATCGCTCATCATGGAACGATCCCAGACCGGATCGAAAATCAGTTCCACTTCGACATCGCTGACATGCTCTACGCCCAATGTTTTGGCGCGCACGTCATCGACAATAAACGGGCCCATACCGCAACCGGGCGCGGTTAATGTCATGGTGATATCGACATGATTCCTGCCCTCATCGGTCTCAACGACGTGAACGTCATACACTAGCCCAAGATCAACGATATTGACCGGGATTTCCGGGTCATAACAGGTTTTCAGCACATCCCAGATAGCCTGCTCTTCCACCGGGCCGGATGTGGCCGCAGCCTGTTCGGCAGGTGTTTCTTCGACAGTTTCATGCGTGGTTTCGCCCAAACCAAGCGCATCGGCATCCTTGCCTTCCACACGGGCAAGGTTGCCCGAGACGCTGACGGTATAGGTTCCACCCAGTTCCTGGGTAATCATCACCATCGCACCGGCGGGAATGGTTACGGGCGTGCCGAGCGGAATCAGAATCGCATCGACATCGCGGGTTGTGGTAATGGTATCGCCTGCATGGTTCATGACTGATACTCCGAAGCATTAAAAGTTAAACCACAAAGACACGAAGGCACAAAGGAAAAACCAGTCATCATACTTGATGGTGATATATTCTCAATATCGACATCCGGTACGATGAAACGATTCATTATTTTTGACTTTCTTTGTGCCTTTGTGTCTTTGTGGTTCATGATTATTCGGTCTTCGCCACTTGATGTGAATCGGTGACGGCTGATTTTAAGGTATGCCAGCACAGTACGGCGCATTTGATGCGGCTGGGAAATTCGCGTACGCCGGCCAGCACCGCCAGCTTGCCCAGCGTATCTTCATCCGGTGCTTCAGCCAGATCAGACGTGACCATATGCTGAAACATATTAAATTTTTCCTGAAAGGTGGATAATGGCGTACCTTTCACCGCTTCGGTCATCAAGGAAGCCGAGGCCACTGAAATCGCACAGCCCTCTCCTTCAAACGACACATCGTTAATGATGCCTGCATCATCAACATCCAGATACACATGCAGCCTGTCACCGCAGAGCGGATTATAACCATCGGCTTCATGGTTGAAACGGGCCAGCTTGCCAAAATTGCGCGGCGCTTTATTGTGATCAACAATCACCTGCATATACAAATCTCTCAAATCAAACATGTGCAAAACCTTTTTTAACCACAAAGACACAAAGGCACAAAGTAAAACCAATCCTTTTTTGCCTTTCCTTTGTGCCTTTGTGTCTTTGTGGTTCAATGATTTTCATGCGAAAATTGCCTGTGCCTTTTGTAATGCCATGAACAGCGCATCGACTTCAGCTTCGGTGTTGTAGATCGAAAACGAAGCGCGCGCTGTGGCAGGCACTTTGAAAAACTGCATCACCGGCATGGCGCAGTGGTGACCGGCGCGAATGGCCACGCCTTCTCTGTCTACAATCGTACCCAGATCATGCGGGTGCACGCTATCCAACACAAACGACAGCACACAGGCTTTCTCCGCCGCCGTACCGATCTGGCGCAGGCCATCAAAAGTTTCTGCTTTGGCAGTCGCATAAGCCAATAACTCTTTTTCGCGCCGGGTGATGGTGTCAAAGCCGATATGCTGAATATACTCAATCGCTTTTCCAAAACCAATCACACCGGCGATATGCGGCGTGCCCGCCTCGAATTTATAGGGTAAGTCGTTGTATTCGGTCTTTTCAAACGTGACGGTGAGAATCATATCACCACCACCCTGATAGGGCGGCATGGCTTGCAGAATAGATTCTTTGCCGATCAATACACCGATGCCGGTCGGGCCATACATCTTGTGCGCACTGGTGACATAGAAATCAGCATCCAGCGCCTGCACATCCACGGCCATATGCGCCGCCGCCTGAGCGCCATCGACCAACACTTTTGCGCCCATGGCATGGGCTTTTTGAATCATCTCGCACACCGGATTGATCGTACCAAGCGCATTGGACATGTGCACCACGCCAACGAGTTTCGTGCGTTCGGAAAGCAAATCATCAAATGCATCCATCATCAATTCACCGCGATCATTGATGGGAATTACTTTCAAAGTCGCGCCAACATGTTCACACAACATCTGCCACGGCACGATATTGGAATGGTGTTCCATGTGCGTGATCAGCACTTCATCGCCTTTGCCGATATTGGCACCGCCCCATGATGCTGCGATGAGATTAATCGCTTCGGTGGCACCGCGCGTGAAAATGACTTCGCGCTCGTTACGGGCATTGAAAAAACCGGCAATGCGTTTGCGCGCCGCTTCATAATTGGCCGTGGCCCGCTCGGAAAGCGCATGTACGCCCCGATGCACATTGGCATTATCGCAGGCATAATAATGATTAACCGCATCAATCACGCACTGCGGTTTCTGTGTCGTCGCCGCATTATCCAGGTAAGCCAGCGGCTTACCGTAAATTTCCTGCTTAAGAATCGGGAAATCCGCCCGAATTGTCTCGATATCAAACATCATAAAACCTTTTTGAACCACAAAGGCACAAAGACACAAAGTTTTTTGGTTTTCTTTGTGCCTTCGTGCCTTTGTGGTGAAATGATTTTCATCCCAACAACCCTTCCAGGTCAGTCATATTGGGCAATTTGGCGAATGCTTCTTTTTCGATGAAGCGGCGTACTGCCTGGATATTCATGGCAGCCAGTGTTTCGGCGGCAAAAGCGAAGGTCAGCAACTGGCGCGCTTCCTGTTCGGACAGGCCGCGTGATTTTAGATAAAACAACTGGTTTTCATCCAATCGACCTACCGTGACACCGTGGGCGCATTTCACATCGTCATTGTAAATTTCCAGTTCCGGCTTGGTATCGATTTCGGCATTTTTCGATAACAGCAGATTGGCATTGGACTGAGCCGAGTCGGTTTTGACAGCGCCTTCAGCCACTACGATTTTGCCGTTGAATACGCCGTGCGCCCGGCCATCAAGCACAGTGCGATAGGTTTCGCGGCTGCGGCAATGCGGGGCGTGATGATCAATACGGGTATGGTGATCGATATGCTGGCGATTGGATGCCACAAATAAACCATTCAGTTCGCAGGATGCACCTGTTTCAGCCAGATTCACGATGATATCAGCACGCGACAAACTAGCGCCCAACTCCACAGCGTGCAGGGTATAACGGGAATCGCGCCCCTGTTTGACTTCGACGCGAGCAATGTGAAATTGTTTCGCGCCTTCCATCTGCAAACGGTAATGGGTCAGCGCTGCGTTATCTTGCAAGCGGACATAGGTGACTATATTCGTTAGCCCTGCCGCGCTGTTTTCACTACCGGTAAAATGCTCAATCAGTGTGGCTTGTGCGCCTTGCCCGAGCATGACACCGTTCAATACATGCGCCGTATTATTACCGAGGTGCACCACATGCAGCGGCTTGTCGAGTTTGACCCCCGCACCAATACAAGCGCACAGGCCATCGCTTGCCAGCGCGGTATTGGCGGCCATCAAGCCATTAAATAACGGTGCTGATTCATCCAGCTTAAACAGGCAATGCGCACTTTCATTGGGATCATCGGCCAACAGTGCTGATAACGATAATAACTGAATGCCGTCCGGGATATTGGATGCCTCCGGCTGAAATACGCCAGCCACAAAGACCAGACGATACGCATCCAGCCCTTCGATTTCAGAGTTGTCAGTATCCGTGTCGGCATGTTTGCCGACATCGGGAGCGCCTGACAGCCACCATGTTTCGCCCAGAACAGCCGTCAGACGAGAAATATCGGTATATTTCCAGTCTTCATCGCGGCGAGCTGGCAAGCCTTTGCGCACCAAAGCATCGGCGGCCTGCTGCCTGAGCGCCTGCACGCCTGCATCGCCGGGCAGTGCTGCGATATCCAGAGTCAAATCACTCATGCGGCTTCGGCTCCTGCGGCTTCATCTTTCACCCAGTCATAACCATGTTTTTCCAGTTCCAGAGCCAGACTCTTGTCGCCGGATTTGAGTATTTTTCCATCAGCCAGCACATGCACAAAATCAGGCTCAATATAATCCAGCAAACGCTGATAATGCGTCACCATTACAATCGAACGATCTTCGCGGCGCAGCGCATTGACGCCGTGCGCCACAATGCGCAGCGCATCAATATCCAGACCGGAATCAGTCTCATCCAGTAGCGCCAGCGTTGGTTCGAGCACCGCCATCTGAAAAATCTCGTTGCGTTTTTTCTCGCCGCCTGAAAAACCTTCATTGACGCTGCGCGACAAAAACGACTGATCGAGTTCCACCAGCTTGGCTTTGGCTTTGACCAACTGCATAAAATCAATGGCATCGAGTTCCTGCTCACCATGATGTTTGCGTTTGGCATTGACGCCGGCCTTGAGCATATAGGTGTTGTTGACGCCGGGGATTTCTACCGGATATTGAAAAGCCAGAAAGACGCCTTCCCAGGCCCGTTCTTCCGGCTTCATGTCCAGCAGGTTTTTACCCTGGTAGGTCACGGAGCCAGCCGTGACTTCATAACCATCGCGTCCTGCAATCACATTCGCCAACGTCGATTTCCCGGAACCGTTCGGCCCCATAATCGCATGCACTTCTCCGGCCCCAATCGTGAGATTGATACCTTTGAGTATTTCCTTGCCCGCAACGGACACATGTAAATTTTCAATTGTTAACATCTTAAATCCTGTTAACCACAAAGGCACAAAGGCACAAAGTAGTCATAATATAATTCGTTTAATTCCATCTTTAATGACAGGGACATTGAAATTGATCAGCAAACCAAGTCTGGTCTCTGTTAATTTCATATATGTCATAATCTGTGCTTTATGAATTTCATGCAGGCTTTCAATTGCCTTAAGCTCAACAATCAGTTTGTTTTCAATCCATAAATCAATGCGAAGGCCAGTTTCGATTTCCAGACCATCATAAACAATGGGGAGCACCACCTGCTTCTGAAAAGAAACCCCGCGTTTCGTCAATTCATGACAAAGACAAGCTTCATAAACCGACTCCAATAACCCCGGGCCAAGCACCTTATGAATATGAAAAGCCGCATCAACAACCTGACGCGCCAACTCATTCAACGCATTGCTTATGGCTTCTCTTTGTGTCTTTGTGTCTTTGTGGTTCATGCTTTTATCCCACCGCGCCTTCGAGGGACACTTCCATCAAACGATTGGCTTCCACGGCGAATTCCATGGGCAGCTCGTTGAACACATCCTTGCAGAAGCCATTCACGATCATGTTCACCGCATCCTCTTCCGTGATGCCGCGCTGCTGACAGTAGAATAACTGGTCTTCGCCGATTTTCGAGGTGGTCGCTTCATGCTCCATGACCGCCGTCGGGTTTTTCACTTCCACATAGGGGAAGGTGTGCGCCCCGCAAGTATCGCCAATCAGAAGCGAATCGCACTGGGTGTAGTTGCGCGCGCCCTCGGCCGATTTGGCGATGCGTACCAGGCCGCGATAGGCCTGCTGGCCGTGACCGGCGGCAATGCCCTTGGATACGATGGTGCTGCGGGTGCGTTTGCCGATATGAATCATCTTGGTGCCGGTATCGGCCTCCTGGCGCATTTTGGTCAGCGCCACCGAATAGAATTCGCCCACCGAATCATCGCCGCGCAGCACGCAACTGGGATATTTCCAGGTAATCGCACTGCCGGTTTCCACCTGCGTCCAGCTTACTTTGGCGCGATCACCCCGGCAATCGGCCCGCTTGGTGACGAAATTATAAATGCCGCCCTTGCCGTTTTCATCGCCCGGATACCAGTTCTGCACCGTCGAATATTTGATTTGCGCATCGTCCAGCAGCACCAGTTCCACCACCGCCGCATGCAGCTGATTTTCATCGCGTTGCGGCGCGGTGCACCCTTCCAGATAAGAGACGTATGCGCCCTCATCGGCAATAATCAGGGTGCGCTCGAACTGGCCGGTATTCAACGCATTGATGCGGAAATAGGTGGATAATTCCATCGGGCAACGCACACCTTTGGGGATATAGACGAACGAACCATCGGTAAATACGGCGGAATTCAGTGCGGCATAAAAATTGTCGCCGCTCGGCACCACCGTGCCCAGATATTGTTGCACCAGCTCGGGATACTCACGCACAGCCTCTGAAATCGGGCAGAAGATTACCCCGACATCTTTTAATTTATCCTTGAACGTCGTTGCCACCGATACCGAATCGAATACCGCATCGACAGCCACGCCAGCCAGAAATTCCTGTTCACGCAGCGGGATGCCCAGCTTCTCATAGGTTTCCAGCAGTTTCGGATCAATGTCATCCAGACTTTTGGGGCCGTCGTCTTTCGATTTGGGAGCCGAATAATAGGAAATAGCCTGATAGTCGATTTTTTTATAATTCACATGCGCCCAGTGCGGCTCGGTCATGGTCAGCCAGTGGCGGAATGCTTCCAGCCGCCAGTTCAGCAACCATTCCGGCTCATCCTTCTTGGCCGAAATATGGCGAATCACATCCTCATCCAGACCCGGCGGCAGGGTATCGGTTTCAATATCCGTCACGAATCCGGCTTCATACTCCTGATTCGCAAACTCCTCGGGCTTACGTTCTGTCTTTTTATTCAGGGTCGTATCTTTCATCAGTGCACCTTCGCGATGGCAATGCCACGTTGCAAACGAAACACTGGCACGAAATCCTGCTCGGTCATATCGGCCAATGAAATGTCTTCCAGCGCCTGACGTACCGCCTGATTGATACGTTTCCAGTTATTGCTGGTCGAGCACACTTCATGCTGATCGCAGGAGCCGCCGTCATCGAGATTGCATTCCGTCAGTGCAATCGAGCCTTCAAAGACGCCGATCACATCGCGTACATTAATTGCGCTCGCAGGCCGGGTCAGGCGATATCCGCCGTGCGCGCCGCGCACCGAATCAAGCATGCCTTCATGCAATAACATTTGCAGGATTTTACTCACCGTCGGCATTGGAATATGGGTTATTTCTGCCAGTTCAGCGGCAGAAAAACGCTCTTGCCGGGATGAGGCCATGCGCGTCATCAGCAAAATTCCATAATCCGTCAACTTGGTTAATCTGAGCATGGTCACCTCTTTCTATAGCGGAGTATTCTAGTCCGATTTAGAATCAGGAACAATACGGTACAGATTGTGGGTATTCTATGCCTTATGTACTTCGCAACCGTCATGGTGAATAATTACGCCATCGATTAACAAGGGAGATTTATCATGGAGATTTCAAAAATTCCGCCTGGCGATAATCCGCCGCAAGATATCAATGTCATCATCGAAGTGCCGCAGCATGCTGATCCGGTCAAATATGAACTGGATAAGGATTCACGCGCATTTTTCGTGGATCGATTCATGCATACGTCTATGCATTATCCCTGTAATTATGGTTTTGTGCCCAACACATTATCGGACGATGGCGATCCGGTTGATGTGATGGTGATCTCGAAATTTTCTCTGATTACCGGCTGTGTAATTAACTGCCGTCCGATTGCCATGTTGCGTATGGAAGACGAAGCGGGCATGGATGCCAAGGTACTGGCCGTACCCTCGACGAAACTGAAACCTTCGTTTGATAAAGTTACCGGATTGGCTGATGTGGATGATTTCCTGCTCAATCAGATCGCCCATTTTTTTGAACACTACAAAGATCTTGAGCCCAACAAATGGGTGAAAATCAATGGCTGGGGCGATGCTGACGAAGCAAGAAAAGAAGTCGTCGATTCGATTGCCCGTTATCAAGCTGGCGCTTGACTGTAAGTACATAAAGCTTCAGAAGAGCGGTTGAGCAATCAACCGCTCTTTTTATTGGGGATGAGGGAGTAAGTATATGCAAGAACAGATGATTCCAGCCATTTTCGGCGGCATAGGCCTGATGATCGCATTTGCGCTGTATCAGACGGTCAAGAAATATCCGGCAGGTGAAGGTAAAGTTATCGAGATTGGCGAAGCCATTCATATGGGTGCGATGGTGTTCATGAAGCGTGAATACGCGATTCTGGCCGCTTTCATTGTCGTCGTGGCTGTGCTGCTGGCGCTCTCACTCGGCATGAATACGACAATTTCTTTTTTGGTCGGTTCCATATCTTCCGCCATGGCCGGTTATTTCGGCATGTTCGCAGCCACCAAGGCCAATGTACGTACTGCAACTGCAGCCCAGAACGAAGGCGCTGCAACCGCGCTTACCATTGCCTTCTATGGCGGCTCAATCATGGGTTTGACGGTTGCTTCACTCGGTTTGCTCGGGCTCGGCACCCTATATCTCTTTTTCGGCGGTGATCCGGAAACAGCCCATGCCATTCACGGTTTTGGTATGGGCGCATCATCGGTGGCGCTGTTTTCGCGTGTCGGCGGCGGTATTTTCACCAAGAGCGCCGATGTCGGAGCTGATCTGGTTGGCAAAATTGAAGCGGGTATTCCCGAAGATGATCCGCGCAACCCCGGCGTGATTGCCGATAATGTCGGCGATAATGTCGGCGATGTGGCAGGCATGGGCTCTGATATTTTTGAATCCTATTGTGGTGCGATTATCGCCACCATCGCCATGGCCTCGACCATGGCAGCCGATGTACTTGATCCGCTGGGCCAACGCCAGGTGTTGATGTTCCTGCCCCTGGCCCTGACGTCGCTCGGGCTGATCTGCTCTATTCTCGGCATTGTGCTGGTCAAGACATTCGCCAATAAAGAGCCGGCGCTGGCGCTGCGAATTGGCACCATGGGTGCTTCGGTCATTTTTATTATCGCCGCTTACTTCCTCATTCTGCATCTCGGCGTGTCATCATCGGTCTGGGGCGCGGTGATTTCGGGCGCTGTCGGCGGCATTATTATCGGCCTGGTGACCGAATATTATACCGGTGGCAAGCCGGTACGTGATATTGCCAAAGCAGGTGAAACCGGCCCTGCCACAGTGATGATTGCCGGCCTTGCTCTTGGTATGGAATCGGTGGTTGTGCCGGTACTGACCATCGCTGCCATTATTTATGTTTCAACCACCATGTCCGGTATCTACGGGGTTGGCATCGCTGCCGTGGGTATGTTGGCTACGGTTGGCATTACCATGGCGATTGATGCCTACGGCCCGGTGGCTGATAACGCTGGCGGCATTGCCGAAATGGCAGGCATGGGCGAGGAAACCCGTCAGATTACCGATTCGCTTGATGAGTTAGGCAATACCACCGCTGCCATTGGCAAGGGTTTTGCCATTGGTGCAGCCGCCCTTGCTGCGCTGGCCATTATCGCCGCTTATGTGCAAACGGTTTCACTGCACCACGCTGGCTTCGCGCTGAATCTGAATGAACCGCTGGTGCTGATTGGGCTGTTCATTGGCGGCATTTTCCCGTTTTTGGTAGCCGCGCTGACCATGACTGCGGTTGGCGATGCGGCGTTTGAGATGATCAAGGAAATTCGTCGCCAGTTTCGCGAAATTCCCGGTCTGATGGAGGGGAAAGCAGAACCCGACCATGAAAGGTGTATTGAAATTGCTACGACGGCAGCATTAAAAAAGATGATTTTGCCGGGTGTTCTGGCCACCTCAGCCCCGGTTGTTATTGGTTTTGGGCTCGGTGCGCAGGCGCTTGGCGGCATGCTTGCCGGCGCACTGGTTTGCTGTGTACTGATGGCACTGATGATGGCCAATGCAGGCGGCGCATGGGATAATGCCAAAAAACACGTTGAAAAAGGTCATTTTGGCGGCAAGGGATCGGATGTGCATAAAGCAGCCGTGGTCGGCGATACCGTTGGCGACCCGTTCAAGGATACATCCGGCCCGTCGATGAATATTCTGATTAATGTGATGGCGATTGTATCACTGGTGATTGCGCCGCTGCTGTAGATCGATCTGCGCAAAAAAGCCCTCTTCATTTGGTCTGGTTGAGCTGGAAGAAGGCGAACGCACCCGAGGCAGAATCGCGCTGGCGCCCAAGGTATCGTTTGATCGCATCATTCCTCCGGCAATTGACCTGGATAATTTCAGCAAAGCTGCATGAATGCACGAAAC
>CAZKME010000015.1:0-22593 GCA_964553725.1 uncultured Zetaproteobacteria bacterium | reverse complement strand
GCAAGTATGCCATTCCGCCCAATGTGCTGGATGAAATGCGCCGCACC
Organism: uncultured Zetaproteobacteria bacterium; assembly: GCA_964553725.1. GTDB lineage: Bacteria > Pseudomonadota > Zetaproteobacteria > Mariprofundales > Mariprofundaceae > Mariprofundus. Next base: position 22,546 of record CAZKME010000015.1, on the reverse strand, counting down.
TTTGCCCGCTACGGACAACTGATTTTGACCAAAGACGATGAACAAACCCTGCGTCTTACTATCTCTGATCCATTCATTGCCGCGCAAGTGGCCAAAGAAAAAAGTCTGGCTGATAAATTCACACAACGGCTTTCTGATAATGTTTTTCTGGTCGATACAGCCCAGCGCGGCGGGCTCAAACATGCCTTAATTAAACTCGGTTTTCCGGTTGATGATCAGGCCGGTTTTAAAGATGGTCACCAGTTCGATCTGGCACTGCGCAGCCAGACCTTGTCCGATGGTCACGTGTTTGGCTTGCGCGATTATCAGCACAAAGCCGTCGAATCGTTTGTTGCGTCCGGCAGTCACGGCGTGATTGTACTGGCTTGCGGTTCAGGCAAAACCATCGTCGGCATGGCCACCATGGCACGTATCGGCATGACCACGCTGATTGTCACCCCCAACACCGCTGCCGCCCATCAATGGCATGCGGAACTGCTCGATAAAACCGACATTGATGCGGAAAATCTCGGCGAATACACCGGCGCTCGCAAAGATATTCAAGCCGTCACCATTGCCACCTATCAAATGCTCACACACCGCAGAAAAAAAGATGGAGAGATGGCTAATATGAGTGTCATCACCGAACACGAATGGGGTTTGATTATCTTTGATGAAGTGCATGTGTTGCCTGCCCCGGTGTTCCGGGCGGTATCCAACATTCAGGCCCGCCGAAGACTGGGATTAACCGCCACCCTGATTCGTGAAGACGGTTTAGAGAAAGATGTTTTCTCGCTCATCGGCCCCAAACGCTATGATTTACCCTGGCGAGAACTGGAGCAGTCGGGCCATATCGCCGAAGCCCATTGCATCGAAATCCGTGTGCCGATGAGCAAGGATGATCATTTCGCTCATGCCATTGCTGAAGATCGCCGTAAAGCCTACCGCATCGGGGCTGAAAACAAGATCAAGGATGAGGTCGCCAAAGCGCTGATCGAAAAACACGAAGGCCAGGGTATTCTGGTCATCGGCCAATACATCAAACAACTCACCCGCATTGCCGCGACACTCGGCGCACCGGTGATCACGGGTCGGATGAGTTCGGCAGAGCGCGAACGCTTATACGCAGCATTCAGAGCAGGCGATATTCGTTTGCTGGTGGTCTCCAAAGTGGCCAATTACGCCATCGACCTGCCCGATGCTTCTATCGCCATCCAAATCTCCGGAGCTTTCGGTTCCCGTCAGGAGGAAGCCCAGCGTTTGGGTCGCATCCTGCGCCCCAAAGGCGGCCCGGCTTATTTTTACACGCTGGTTTCTGATGATAGCGAAGAACTGAAGTTTGCGACCAACCGCCAACGCTTTCTGGCCGAGCAAGGGTATGATTACCTGATTGAAGATTGGGGTGGTGTAGTTGATTGAGGGGAAAGCGTTTGTGACAGCTAAAAGGCTAGCGTCCCGCTTAGTTTGTTTTTTAATATTTCACGCTCCATGCGAAGGCGCTTATTGTCTGTTCTCAGACGGTGAAGTTCAGCTTGATCCGCTGTCATATTACCTGAACCGGGGAAGGCTTCTTCTCCATGTTTTTCTCACTCACGTTTCCAGCGACCCAGCATGCCAGCGTTTATTCCCAGGCTGCGGGCTGCCTCTGCGATCCCATAGCCATGCAATAGTATTAGATCCACAGCCTCACGCTTGAATTCGTCGCTGTGCTTTTATCGTTTGATTTGTTCCATTGGATTATCCTCTCAGTGCGTAGTTTCTCCCTTTTCGAATTGTCCACAATTACCCAACCATTGCATTGCATCCGGGTTCGGATTCAGTCCGATGAGAAGGTCATCCATTTGTTGATCGCATCATCGGCCATTGACAGACCGACATGATAGCCTTGTAACAACTGCTCACGGTTTCTGCTAAAGCGACCCATGCGGAACTGTTCCGGTGGACATATATCGACAATCTCAATGCCGGGCGGCGGATTTTGGATACAATCGGCTATTGCCCTGTGCCTTTGTACGCGCCCCTGCATGGCGCGGCTCAGAGCGGGATAATGCCTGACTTTCCAACGGATATACCGGTGACCGGGCGTATCTCTTTTAACATAGCTTTGCGGCCGTGATCGAACCACCATGATTTTATTTGCACCTCTGCGCATGGCTTCGCCCAGCGGGATACCATCGGCCATGCCCCCGTCAGCCATAGGGCGACCCTGAAAAGCGGGAAACTGGCGATAGATTAAAGGTAGCGCCATGGACGCCTGTAGCGCATCCAGTATGTTTTCAGGGCTTGCTTCGATATATTCGGCCTTGCCTGTTTCAACATCGGTGGCGCAAATCAATAAGGGTTCGGTTTGTCGGGACAATGGCGACAGATCCAGATCTGCATTTGAAATCAAATGGAACAGCCACTGCAAGTCCATGAGGTGACCACCGCGCAAAAAACGTGCGAGGCTGATAAACGCCTTGTGTTGCGATACATCAAGAAAAAATTGCAGGCCCTTTTTCTCATGGCCACTCAGAAACATGGCCAGATTACTGGCACCGGCAGATACGCCAATGCAGAAATCGAAAGGGTTGAATTGCCGTTGCAGAAAACCGTCCAGCAGGCCAGCCGAAAATACGCTGCGCATGGCACCGCCTTCAACGATCAATGCATGGCGATATTGTTTATGCATGGGGTGTGATCTCCAGGGGTTTTAAACATTTCAGTGGCGGGTGGCGGGACAGGCTTTTATGTTTTACCTAGATTCTGCAAGTCCTCGCACATACATAGCGCAAGCTCTTGATTCATCTGGCATATTGAAAAAACACTCATCACCAATAAGGTGACTACATGTTTTTTCAATACACCATCTAAACCAATATCTTACACTCTGCACGCACGATCACTTGCAGGATCTAGGTTTTAATAATCGAATATCGGGATGATCATCATGACAGCATGGTCGTGAAGGTTCAATGTATAAAACAGGTAAGGGCAGGGCTAGTAGCCTCAGTCGGATGGCGCTTGTAAAAACTGGTTCTGCCCTTATTATTCACCAACCGTTAAACAGAGCAGTCGTTTTACGGGCCGATTTTCCGGAGACACTCAATGCTTATCGCGGTTCCAGCAGAAACCCAAACCTTTGAAAAACGCGTAGCTGCCACGCCTGAGACGGTAAAGAAGTTCATCGCCGCCGGTTGTGATGTGCTGCTTGAAAAAAGCGCTGGTGCTTTAGCCAACTATCCCGATGCGGCTTATGTCGAGCAGGGCGCTCGTTTGGCGGGTAACTTTTCAGATGTTTGCGCCGATGCTGATCTCATCTTGAAGGTTCGCCCTCTGAGTGCCGATGAACTCGGCCATGTCAAAAAAGGCGCGGCCATTGCCAGTCTGGTGAATCCGTTTGGCAATCCGTTGTTGCAAACCTATGCCGATGCGGGCATCTCCTGTTTTTGCATGGAGATGGTGCCACGAATTTCGCGCGCCCAGAGCATGGATGTGCTTTCCTCTCAGGCCAATATCGCCGGTTATAAAGCTGTCTTGCTGGCCATGGAACATTATCAACGCTTCTTTCCGATGCTGATGACGGCTGCCGGAACAGTGCAGCCAGCCAAAGTATTGGTGATGGGCGCGGGTGTGGCTGGATTGCAGGCCATTGCCACGGCCAGGCGCATGGGGGCGAATGTCGAAGCCTTTGATGTGCGCGCTGCGGCCAAGGAGCAGGTCGAGAGTCTGGGTGCCAAGTTTGTTGAAGTGGCGGCGGATGCCGATGCCGAAGATGCCGGTGGATATGCTAAAGAGATGGATGATGCGTATAAACAGCGTCAGGCCGAACTGATTGCGGCGCACGCGGCCAAATCGGATATTATTATTACCACCGCCCTGATTCCTGGCCGCCCGGCGCCGGTATTGATTACCGAAGATATGCTCAAGACGATGAAAACCGGTTCGGTGATTGTTGATATGGCAGTAGAGATGGGTGGCAATTGCCCGCTCTCCGAAGCCGATAATGTGGTCGTCAAACACGGCGTGACGCTGGTGGGCATCACCAATATCCCGGCTTTGATGGCGACCGATGCCAGCAGCCTGTATGCGCGCAACCTGTTTAATTTTATCACGCCGATGTTGCAGGAAGATGGTAGCTTGCATATTGATCGTGAAGACGAAGTGATTGAGGCGGCGCTGCTGTGCACGGGCGGCGAATTTCTCAAGCCGCAGCTTTTGAAATCCGGAGGTGAGTGATGAATAGCGTTCTCCACAATGGGGGTCATGATCTTGCACAGGCTGTTACAGGGCCAGCAGCGCATGCTGTTGTCGATCCGTTTGTTTTCTCATTCACCGTATTTGTGCTGGCGATTATTGTCGGTTATCACGTGGTGTGGACAGTAACGCCAGCGCTGCATACGCCGTTGATGAGCGTTACCAATGCGATTTCGAGTATTATTATTGTTGGCGCACTGCTGGCGGCAGGGCCGGCTGAAATGAGTCTGGCTTCCGTACTGGGGCTGATTGCGGTAGGGCTTGCGGCGGTCAATATCTTCGGTGGTTTCATGGTGACGCAGCGTATGCTCGCCATGTTCAAAAAACGAAAGTGAGGGCCTGCCAATGCTAATTATGATCGAAGCGCTGCCCCCCACGTGGGGCCAGTCAAGGCGCGAGGAGAGAGGTTTGGTGAATCCAAATAAACGACAAGCAACGCTGGATGGCCCCACGTGGGGAGCAGCCCTGCGGGACGGGCCATTTTTGCACTCAGCGGCGTTATGTCTCGCTGATGTGCAACAAGCACACTGTGCTCGAAATGCCTTGCTGAGCAACAAAAATGGCCGCGTCGCTGCGACCAGAATTAGCATTGGCAGGCCCTAGTATGTTATCAGTCAATATGGTGGCGATGGCTTATCTGGTCGCATCGGTACTGATTATTTTTGCACTGAAAGGATTGGCCAGCCCGGAATCGGCGCAGCGCGGCAATGCGCTCGGTATGTTGGGCATGGGCATTGCTGCACTGGTAACTTTGCAGATGGATGCGGTGCAGAATTATGCCTGGATTGTGGCGGCGATTGCGGTCGGTGGCCTGATTGGCGGCACGGTGGCGCGCAAGGTGGCGATGACGCATATGCCGCAAACCGTGGCCTTTATGCATTCGCTGGTCGGGCTGGCAGCCGTATTGATTGCTGTATCCGCCTTTGTTGATCCGGTGTCTTACGGCATCGCTAATGCTGAAGGCGGTTTGTATCTGGCCAGTCGCATTGAATTGTTTCTCGGTACCTTTATCGGTGCCATTACCTTTACCGCATCGTTGATTGCATTCGGGAAATTGCAAGGGATTTTGTCCGGCAAGCCGCTGGTGTTCGGCGGTCAGCATCTGTTGAATCTGGTGCTGGGTCTGCTGATGATCGGGGCGGGCATCCTATTCTGCATGAACGGGGCGACGTTGCCGTTTATGATGATGCTGGCTATTGCGCTGGTGTTGGGCGTATTGCTGATCGTGCCGATTGGCGGTGCCGATATGCCGGTGATTGTATCGATGCTCAATTCATACTCTGGCTGGGCGGCGGCTGGAATCGGATTTACGCTGGGCAATAATATGCTCATTGTGGCCGGTGCGCTGGTCGGCTCATCGGGTGCAATACTATCTTATATTATGTGCAAGGCGATGAATCGCTCGCTACTAAAGGTGTTGCTCGGTGGCTTTGGCGGCGATGCGGGTGCGGCAAGCGGAGCGTCTGGGCAAATTTCGGATCGACCATTCAAGAGTGGAGCGGCTGAAGATGCTGCGTTTTTGATCAGCAATGCACGTTCGGTGGTGATTGTGCCAGGCTACGGTTTGGCCGTGGCGCGGGCGCAACATGCTTTGAAAGAGATGGTGGATGTATTGATGGAGCAGGGTGTGTCCGTGAAATTTGCCATTCATCCGGTGGCCGGGCGTATGCCGGGGCATATGAACGTATTATTGGCTGAAGCCGATGTGCCTTACGATATCGTCTTTGAGATGGATGAAATCAATTCTGAGTTCGCCGATACCGATGTGGCGTTGGTGATTGGCGCTAACGATGTCACCAACCCGTCTGCCAAAACCGATCCGACCAGCCCGATTTACGGCATGCCGATTCTAGAAGTATCCAAAGCGCAACATGTGATTGTCATCAAACGATCCATGGCCGTGGGCTATGCCGGGCTGGATAATGATCTGTTTTACATGGATCAAACTATGATGCTGTTCTCTGATGCCAAGAAAGCCTGTGAAGCGATCAAACAGGCGTTGGCTTAAGAGCCACTGCAAAACTCGTGAGCGGCGACCGGCTTCCCCACGCTGGCCTATTTCCGAGCTGGAACTTCGATCCATGGAATCACCATGCAAATAAACACCAAATATGCAAGCCTATCGCACGGCGGGACAGCGCCGTTTGCTTCCCGAAAATGGACTTAACGTGGGATTGCCGCGCATCCACCCAGAGTTTTGCAGTGGCTCTTAATGCCTGATTTGGCCGGAACCGAGCACAATCCATTTCTGCGAGGTCAGGCCCTCCAGGCCGACCGGGCCGCGTACATGCAGGCGGTCGGTCGATATGCCGATTTCAGCACCTAAACCGTATTCAAAGCCATCGGCGAAGCGGGTGCTGGCATTCCACATCACCGAAGAAGAATCGACTTCGCGCAAAAAACGCTGACCGGCTTCATAATCAGCAGTCACAATCGTTTCCGTATGGCCGGAACTGAATTTGGCAATGTGATCAACTGCCTGCTCAAAGCTGTCCACCATGCGCACAGACAGGATCGGAGACAGATATTCCGTGTTCCAATCTTCTTCCGTGGCCAATTTCACATCCAAACCTTCGGCAAGCGCACGGGTTTTTTCACAGCCGCGTACTTCCACGCCTTTATCCAGCATGGCCTGCACAATGGCCGCAACCATCGCCGCCGCATTCTGGTGGATGAGCAGCGTTTCCATCGCATTGCACACGCCGTAGCGATGGGTTTTGGCATTGAGGGCAATATTCAGCGCCATCTGCGCATCAGCCGCCGCATCAATATACACGTGGCAAATGCCATCGAGATGTTTAATCACAGGCACGCGCGCCTCGGCTGTAATGCGTTCAATCAGTGATTTGCCGCCGCGCGGAATAATCACATCGACATAGGCATCGCTTGTAATCAGTGCTCCGACCAGCGCCCGGTCAGTGGAATCAACCAGTTGCACCGCATCCTGCGGCAGGCCGGAATCGACCAGAGCCCGTCGTAAACAGCCGGCAATCACGCGGTTGGAATGAATCGCTTCGGAACCGCCGCGCAAAATAGCGGCATTGCCGGATTTCAAACACAACGCTGCCGCATCGGCAGTCACATTGGGGCGCGATTCGTAAATAATGCCGATCACGCCAAGCGGTACACGCATATGCCCAACCTGAATGCCCGAGGGGCGATAGCTCAGGTGATCAATCGCACCAATCGGATCGGGCAAGGCGGCAACCTGTTCCAGCCCCGCAGCCATAGCTTCGACGCGGTCGCCATTGAGCAACAAACGGTCTTTCAGGGCGGCATCCAAACCACTGGCTTCGGCGGCCTGTATATCCATCGTATTGGCGGCCAGAATCTCTTTCATTTCACGCCGAATCACCGCCGCAGCAAGCTTGAGCGCCTTGTTTTTTGCACCTGTGTCGGCCATGCGCATCGCCTTGGCTGCCGCTTTCGCCTGTTTACCAAGCGCCGTCATCACTGTTACTGCATCTGTTTTCATGCCTGTTGCTCCATTTTTTACATTTAACCTAGATCCTGCAAGTCCTCGCACATACATAGCGCAAGCTCTTGATTCATCTGGCATATTGAAAAAACACTCATCACCAATAAGGTGACTACATGTTTTTTCAATACACCATCTAAACCAATATCTTACACTCTGCACGCACGATCACTTGCAGGATCTAGGTTTAAATTGAACCGCAAAGGATGTTAAGTTTCGCAAAGGAAAAACAATAATCTATTGGGCATATGAAACCCTGTTTGCCTTTCCTTGTGCCCATTGCGGTAAAAAGTTTATGCCTTTGTAGCCGTCATCAACACCAGGTTATCGCGATGAATCACCGATGAAAAATCATGGAAGCCCAAAATCGATTCAATATCTCTGCTCGCATGCCCCATAATCCGGCGCATCTCTTCCGCTGTATAATTGCATAAGCCTTTGGCAATCACACCTGTAGCTCCGATAATTTCGACGCAATCGCCTTTATCGAAATTTCCATCCACCGCAGTCACGCCAACAGGCAACAGGCTGCTGCCTTTTTTCAGCAAAGCATTGGCTGCGCCCGTATCAACATGAATCTCGCCGCTAGAATGCAACACTTCGGTAATCCAGTGCTGCCGTTTACTTTGTCGATCTGCACCGCACAGAAACAGCGTGCCTTCATCCTCGCCTGCCAGAAGCCGGGTCAGCGCCCCTTTTCCCTTGCCGCTGATAATTGCCGCCGCCACGCCGCCCCGGGTCGCCACGCGGGCGGCCGATAATTTACTGGACATGCCGCCAGTGCCAAATGCAGAACCGGTATCGCCGGCCATGTCCACGTGTTCCTGACTCAAATGCGATACCATATCAATGCGTCTGGCATCCGCATGTTCGGCAGGGTTTCTGTCATAAAGGCCCGAAACATCGGTTAGCATCACCACCAGATCAGCATCGACTACCAGACTGACCAGCGCCCCCAGACTGTCGTTATCACCAAACTTGATTTCGGCCACCACCACCGTGTCATTTTCATTTACGATGGGAATCACGCCGGCAGAAAACAGCGTTTCGCTGGTATTGCTGGTATTGAGATAACGGCGGCGATGCCTGAGATCATCCTTGGTTAGCAGCATTTGCGCCACGCTCAAATCATGCCGGGCGAAGGCTTTGGCATAAGCGCGCATCAGCTTGGGTTGGCCGATAGCTGCTGCCGCCTGCTTTTCATGCACGGAGAGTTTTCGCTCCACCCAGTCCATACGCACCCGGCCCAGCGCCACAGAGCCGGACGTCACCACCACGACCTGCTTGCCAGCTGTAATCAGGGCGGCCAGTTCATCGACCAGATGATCCACCACATCCTGGCGAATACCCGATTCGGCATCGGCCAGCAATGAGCTGCCGATTTTCACCACCACACGGCGGACATGTTGAAGGTCAGATCTGGTCTGAATCATGTTGCTTCTCCCATATCTCCTTGCGTGCTTTCTTGAACAAGTTGCGCCATGGCCTTCTGGCGCATATCCAGCACGCGCGCATAAATTTGATGCAACAGAGCCTGCACCCCTTCACCGCTCACAGCTGAAATCACGAATGTTGTTAAACCCGTCTGTTTGGCAGCAGCCAGCGCCGCCTCTTTCTCGTCATCAAGCAACGCATCAACCTTGTTGAGCACCAGCAAACGCGGTTTATGCCACAAGGTGTCACCATAACCTTTCAGTTCGGTTTCAATTTCGGTAATCTGTTCGGCCACCGGCTTACCGTCTTCGCAACAGGCATCGACCAGATGCAATAATACGGCTGTACGCTCAATATGGCGCAGAAAACGATCCCCGAGCCCGCGCCCTTCATGCGCACCTTCAATCAGACCGGGAATATCAGCCACCACAAAACCATCGCCATCATCCATAAACACCTGACCCAGTTTGGGTTTCAGCGTGGTGAACGGGTAATCGGCAATCTTGGGACGAGCATTGGAGATACGGGCCAGCAACGTAGATTTACCCGCATTGGGTAAACCGACCAGACCGACATCGGCCATCAGTTTCAGTTCCAGAAAACGGATACCCTGTTCACCCTCGGTGCCGGACTGCGAATAACGCGGAGCGCGGTTGGTGCTGGTGGCAAAACGGGCGTTGCCGAGCCCGCCCTCGCCACCGCGCGCCAGAATATAGGATTCGCCTTCTTCGGCCAGATCGGCCAGCAAGTGCCCCTCTTCATCGCGTACCATGGTGCCGATGGGTACTTCCATGATGATATCTTCGCCGTTTTTACCGTGGCAGTCCGAGCCCATGCCGGGCTGACCGTTTTTGGCGATTAAACGCTTGCGCAGATATAATTCCTGTAAGGTGTTTTTGCGCCCGGCGGCGATGAACTCGACATGGCCGCCGCGACCACCATCCCCACCATCCGGGCCACCCCTGGGAATATATTTTTCGCGCCGGAAGGATGTGCAGCCGCTGCCGCCATTGCCAGCCCGTACTTCGATTTTTACTTCATCTATAAAACGCATGACGCATTACACCATTAAAAAGCTTGAACCACAAAGACACAAAGGCACCAAGTAAAAGCCAAACCGGGATAGCATGCGATAGATTCAATTTTTTCGTACCTTTCTTTGTGCCTTCGTGTCTTTGTAGTAAGAAGTTTTTCCAAATTAAAAAGGGGGTGCGACCAGCGCACCCCCTTTGAACTGAGAGAATCAGACGACCCTATTCGGTAATGCGAACAGTGGTGCGGCCGGCGCTCTTGTAATATTCAACCTGACCATCACTCAGTGCGAACAGGGTGTGGTCACGACCACAACCGACATTATCACCCGGACGGATTTTGGTGCCGCGCTGACGTACAATAATATTACCGGCAATAACTGCTTCACCACCGTATTTTTTTACGCCCAATCGTTTCGAGTTGGAATCGCGTCCGTTACGGCTGGAACCGCCTGCTTTTTTGTGTGCCATGGGACTACTCCTTGATACTGTCGATGCGCACAGAGGTGAAGCTCTGGCGATGACCCTGGGTTAAACGATAGTTTTTACGGCGACGTTTCTTGAATACGACAATCTTCTGACCGCGACCGCTTTCTGTCACAGTACCGCTGACGCTTGCGCTGGCAGCATCAGAGCCGGCCTTGATTGATTCGCCTTGGCCAATCATCAGCACATCGTCAAATGTGATTTCGCTACCGGCTTCGCTATCCAGCTTCTCGACGCGCAGAATATCGCCTTCTTGAACGCGGTACTGTTTACCGCCTGTTTTAATTACAGCGTACATATATTCTCCGTGCCTCAGGCCGCTTTCGCAGCAGGCTTGCCGTATTTCTTGTAGAAACGTTCAACACGGCCTTCGGTATCGACAATCTTCTGCTTGCCGGTATAAAAAGGATGGCAGGCCGAGCAGATTTCGACACGGAAATCGCCTTTGGTCGAGCGCGTTTCAAATGTGTTACCGCATGAACAAGTTACCTTGGATGCGAGATATTCTGGATGAATGTCAGCTTTCACGTCATTGCTCCGTATTTTCTAAGGCTTTGCCCTTTTTCAGTCCGGCATGATGATCATCATCAGTGGCTGAAAAAGACAGGCCCGTTTAAAGGGGCGCGATTTCTAGCGCCGCCGTTGCCATTTAGCAAGCGTTAAAACACTGCTGTCAATAATTTTGCCCAAGTCAGCCCGTTTGGGCGCATATAGCCGCGCTAAACTTTTGTATAATGTAAAAATTGACTGATGCGGCCAGCTTTGACGCCGCGCTGCTCGAATTTGGTCTGCGGCCTGTCCATATCGCGCGCGACAAAGCCGCCAATGCCGGCAACATTCTCCAGCCCCGGTGTGACATCGAGAATATCACGCATCCATTCAGCCAGATCGGCCTTGTCAGAGGCCAGCTTGAGAAAGCCGCCTGGCTTTAAACGGCTCACCATCAGGGCGGCAAAATCTTTTTGAATAATGCGGCGTTTGTGGTGACGCATTTTCGGCCATGGATCAGGGTGATTGATAAATAATCCGTCCAGTTGCCCTTCAGCCACCTGGTGCGTCAATACAAACTGGGCCGGCAGTTGCGTGATACGGCAACGCTCAATCACGCCGGCATCTTCCAGACGCCCGACCGCCTTGGCTACGCCGGGCAGATAAATCTCGACGCCGACCAGTAACCAGTCCGGATGCGTCCGGGCCAGGTGCACCAGAAAATCACCATTACCGAAACCGATTTCCATCACAATCGGGGCAGCAGGCGGCACATCCACATCCAGCAGGGTTTTATCTTTCGCCAATCCGATTTTCGGCAGCCAATGCAGCAGACGTGCTTCCTGACCCGTGGTCACAAAGCCGTTTTTTCGACCATGCGTACGCATTTCATGCTGACTGAACTGATCGCGGAATTCTTTGGATAATCGCATGCGCCGTATATTACGTTCTGAAAACTATTAGCCAATGGGAAAAGGCTCGTGCTTGCAAATTATTCTCCAATCCGTGTACTATGGGTCGTTAAAAATCAAGGTGGAGGGTTGCATGACTATTGATTATGCATGGCTGGAAGAAAAGGTTGTAAAACGAACACTGGGAGATTCGGAACGTGGTGCACTTGGGCGCCTTCTGGTTGAAAAGAATTTCACCAAACAGGATAAAATTCTGACTCAGGGCCAGCCTGGCGGCGTGTTGTATATTCTGCGTTCGGGTCTGGCGGAGATCAGTGCCGACAGTAACGGTCAGCACGTGCATCTTGCCACGGCCAAAGAAGGCGCTCTTTTTGGCGAACTCACCTTTCTGACCGGTGAAGCGGCGACTGCAAGCGTTGTTGCGGCGGAAGACTGTTCCGTGTACAAACTCAATCGCGAAGACTGTGCGGAACTGATGCAGAATGAGCCCGAACTGGTATATGCACTCATGGCCTATATGCTTGTACATGCGGCCAAGATTATTCGCTCAAGGGATGCAGATCATGTAAGCATGATGCAATATATGAGTTCTTCACATAAGTAATTCGTATCGCACAACATATCTGACGACCTGATTTTTCAGGTGCTGCTCGTGTAAGCGATGTTCACAAAAAGCCTGTGGTCATGCCGCAGGCTTTTTTTTGAAACTTCTTTTTGCGTCGGCCAACTGTAGCGGGCGGGTCATTGTTGTGGTTTTGGCAGCGTTATTGCTAGAGAACTGGTACGGACGAAAATGTTAAAGTATGCATGTTGTTTTACGATAGATTATATCAATTGCAGAACTTAAACGCACTGGCCCGAGTGGATATGCCTCCTCCCCCCTCCCCCTTCCTGATGCATATTCCTCGGGCCTAAGTGTTTCCAGGCCCCTCCCCTCCGATAGTTGTTTAAGCATCACCAGTCGTCATGTTACATTGCGGGCATGGCAAACAAGACAGGTGAAACAGCCCACACTCCCATGATGCAGCAGTATTTGAAAATTAAATCCGCCTATGCGGATTGTCTGCTTTTTTATCGCATGGGCGATTTTTACGAGATGTTTTTTGAAGATGCGGTAGAAGCGTCAAAAATTCTTGATATTACCCTGACCAGGCGTGGAAAATCTGGCGGTGACGATATCCCCATGGCCGGCGTGCCCTGGCATCAGGCCGAAGTGTATCTGGCCAAACTGGTGACTGCCGGCAAACGGGTGGCGGTGTGCGATCAGATGGAAGCGCCGGACGGCTCCAAAGGGCCGGTGCGGCGTGAAGTGGTGCGGGTGGTGACAGCCGGCACGATTACCGAAGCGGGACTGCTTGATCATGCCCGTTCGTCACCGTTGGTCGCCTGTGTAAAAGCAGATGAGCGCTGGGGTCTGGCCGCAGTCGATCTGTCCTGCGGCCATTGGCAATTGTTTGAAGGCAGCGGCGAAGCGCATTTGCAGGAACAGCTGGCAATTCTGGCACCGGCGGAATTGCTGCTGACGAGCAGTGAAGAGATACTGGTTGACGCCCCGCTCACGCGCTGCGGAGACTGGAGTTTTTCCGCTGCAGTGGCGCGGGAGCAGCTTGAGCAGCAGTTTGGCATTTCCGACTGGCAATCTCTGAATCTGGATGGACATCACGAAGCTGCGGCAGCCGTCGGGGCGGTGCTGGTTTATCTGGGCCAGACGCAAAAATGCGCGCTCGAACATTTATCATTACCGGTATTTATCGAACAGGCCGAGGGTATGCGCATTGATCAGCGCAGCCGCCGAAATCTGGAATTGTATGCTTCTCTGGCGGGCGATCCGAAGGCCGGCATGATTGCCGTGCTGGATGAAACATGCACACCGATGGGGGCGCGCAAGCTGCGCGTCTGGATTGACCGACCCTTGACTGATTTGGATAAGCTAAAGGAACGGCAACAGGCGGTGCAGAGCTTGCTCGATGATACAGAGACCTTGCATACGCTACGCTCTGATCTGTCCGGCGTACGCGATATGGAGCGCATGCTCACGCGCATTGTGTTGGGGCGGGCGGCACCGCGCGATTTTCGCGGCCTTGCCGAAGCATTGCTGGCCTTGCCTGATTTGCGGACATTGCTGGGCGACCGTTCCGGTTTGTTTTCTGAGATAAGCGCTGCATTGCATGGACTGGAAGCGCTGGCGAGCACACTGGCGCGCGCCATCGTTGAAGCGCCACCGCAGAATTTTCGCGACGGTGGCGTGATTGCTGAGGCTTATGATGCCGAACTGGATCGTTTGAGGGGTTTGGCCAAAGATGCCGGCGACTGGCTGCGCGATTACGAGGCGCGTGAGCGCGAACGTACAGGATTAGCCAACCTGCGGGTGAAATACAACAAGGTATTTGGCTATTTTATCGAAATTTCAAAAGCCCAGGCCAAAGACGCGCCGGTCGATTATGTGCGCAAGCAGACGCTGGTGAATGCCGAACGCTTTATTACCGATGAATTGCACAGCTTTGAATCCGAGATTCTCGGCGCGCGTGATGCCGCCATGGGCCGCGAAGATGCATTGATGGAAACGCTGCGCCAACAGGTGGCTGCACAGGCGGTGGCTATTCAACAGGCTGCGCAGGCGGTGGCTACGCTGGATGTGATTGCCTGTTTTTCATATCTGGCGCTATCGCATCGTTATGTTCGCCCCGAGGTGCATGCCGGACGCGCCATGGCCGTGATTGCAGGTCGCCATCCGGTGGTGGAGCGGTGTCTGCCGGATGATGCGGCATTTGTCGCCAATGATACGCATATGGATATGAAATCGCGCCGTTTTATGTTGCTGACCGGGCCGAATATGGGCGGAAAATCAACCTATATGCGACAGGTCGCATGGATTGTCTGGCTGGCCCATACCGGTTGTTTTGTGCCGGCGGAGCAGGCGCGCATTCCGCTGACCAAACGCTTGTTTACCCGCGTCGGAGCCGGTGATGAACTGGCCAGCGGGCGCTCGACCTTTATGGTGGAGATGATGGAAACAGCCACCATTCTCAACCAGATGGAACCGCGATCCTTGGTCATTATTGATGAAATTGGTCGTGGCACCAGTACCTGGGATGGCCTTGCCATTGCCTGGTCAGTGGCGGAGTGTTTGATTGATGCGAAAGATGTGCTGACCCTGTTTGCCACCCATTATCATGAACTGACCGAGCTGCCGGATGAATATCAGGCGGCCTTTAATGCATCGGTCACGGTGCGCGAATGGAATGGGTCGGTAATTTTTATGCATCAGGTGGTGGAGGATGCGGCGGATCAGTCTTATGGTATTGCCGTGGCGCAGCTGGCCGGCTTGCCCAGAGATGTGGTCAAACGGGCGCGCGAGCATTTATTCCGGCTCGAACACGGTGCTGAACTGGCGGCGGAAACCGGCAAGGCGCAACTGGGTCTGTTTGCTGTGGCGGAAAAGCGACAGCAACAGGAAGAACTGGAGCGTTTAAGACAGCTGCATGATAAACTGGCGCAGGCCGATGTGGATGCCATGCGGCCGCTGGATGCACTGACATTTCTCGATATTTTAAAAAAAGAGGCGGATGAACTATGAGAATACGTATGAAAACAAGCACAAAAATAAACATGAAAACATACGCCTGGATTATCGCGGCGGCAGCTGTGCTGAGCAGTTGCACATGGGTAAAGCCGACGGATGCGTCATTGAATGTACGGGTGGCCTACCTGAGCCAGATTAAAACGTGTAAACAACTGGGACGGGTAACGGTATCTGTGCTGGATAAAGTGGCTTTTATTTCTCGCGCAGAAGAAGATATGGCGGATGAACTGGAAACGATGGGGCGCAATGCGGCGGCTGAAATGAAGGGCGACAGCATTGTTGCGATGAGCAAAATTGTGGGTGGAGAACAGGTGTTTAATGTCTATCGCTGCAAATAACGATGGCTGATAAAGAGAAACTGAAACAGCTGTTTCAAGCTGTTTCAGAAGCATTCGACGCGGGCAGGAATGGCGCGCAACTATCTGCCTTGATGTGCCGCAATGTCGATGCCTTGTTGATTGATTTATGGCAGCAGAAAGCGCCGTTGGCAGCGGCCTGTGTGGATTTGGTCGCTGTTGGCGGCTATGGGCGCGGTGAGCTGGCACCGCATTCGGACTGGGATTTATGGTTTCTGGTGCCGGAATTTTGCCCCGCCGAGGCGGAGGAAGAAATGCAGGCATTTCTGCTGGCGCTGTGGGATATGAATGCAAAGATTGGCCATGCCGTGCGCACAGTGAAAGAGACACTGGCGCATGTGCATGAGGACTGGTCATCAGCGACTGCTGCGATGGAATCGCGATTGCTGGTTGGCCATGGCGAGGCTTATCACCAGTTACAATTCAAACTACAGCAGTTTTTCAAGAAGAAGCGCAAGGCATTTGTCATCGCCAAACTGGCCGAGCTGGAAAGCCGCTATGAACGTACCGGCGGCACAGCTTTTCTGATGGAGCCGGATATCAAGGAAAGCAAGGGCGGTTTGCGCGATGTGCAAACGGTGTTCTGGCTGGCCAAGGCGTGGTATGACTGTGACGATGTCGCCGGACTGGTCGAAAAAGGGGCTATTTCGACCCAGGAGAGAGATCATTTGCTCAGCGCCCAGAGTTTTCTCTGGCATTGCCGGGCCGGTTTGCATCTGGAAGTGAAACGGGCATCGGATCGCCTCGGCTTTGAGCAACAGGCGATGCTGGCGGAGCGCATGCATTATCAGGCATCGCAGCATCGGCCGGCAGTCGATGCGTTCATGATCGACTATTTTCGTCATGTCGGTCGTATTTCGCGCATCACCGGCTTGATGCGCATGCATTTTGATGAATGTGTTCATCCGCAGCACTTCAAACTAAAACGTCATATTGGCGATGGGTTCACGCTCGAAGGGCAGATGGTCGGTATCGGTCACGCCAGGGTATTTCAAAATGAGCCCATCCGGTTGCTGCGTATCTTTCATGTGTCGCAGCAGGATCGCAGGCGTTTATCCAGCCAGGCACTGCGTCAGATTCGTGCCGATGCGATGTTGATTGATGATGATTTCCGTAAAGATCCCGAGGCGCACAAGGCATTTCTGGAAATTCTAAGGGCCAATCGCAATGTGCACTGGGCTCTGCGCGGTATGAATATTACCGGTGTGCTGGGGCGTTTTATTCCCGAGTTTCGAGATGTGGTCGGTCTGGGGCAGTTTAATCGCTATCATGCCTATACTGTGGATGAGCATACCTTGCGCGCAGTCGGTGAGGCGCGCAATTTCTGGCATCGGGATCGTGAAATGCGTTTACCGCTGGCACATGATATCTGCCACAAGATTAAACGCCCTGAACTGTTATATCTGGCGCTGTTATTTCATGATATTGCCAAGGGCATGGACGGGGATCACTCGGAGAACGGGGCGGTCATTGCACGCGGTTTTTGCCAGCGCATCGGTCTGAACCGCGATGCGACGGATCTGATTGAGTGGCTGGTGCGTGAACATTTACTGATGGCGGTCAAGTCCCAGCGTTTTGATTTATCCGATCCCGAAGTCATCAGTGAATTTGCCCAACGTGTTGGCGATCTGGAACGATTAAAATATCTGTTGTTGCTGACGGTAGCCGATATTGCCGCAGTCGGCCCGAATGTCTGGAATGACTGGAAAGGCACGTTGTTGCGCCAAATCTTCCATGCTACGGCCCAGTGCTTGCAGGGTGAACAGGCTGGTGGTGAAGCGGCAGAGCTGCGTTACCGTACGCGACTGAAAACGGTGCTGGAAACAGCCGAAGGCGACAGGCAAGCGTTGCAGGCGGCGCTGGATTTATTATCTGTGCCCTGTGTGATGCATTTTTCGCCAAGGCAGCTGCGTAAAATCACCGAGTTGCTGGTTCAACATGCAGGTGATGCAGTGCATGTATGGGTGGATCGGGAGCGGGCTGAAACGCTGGCCTTTGTGGTTGCCCGTGAGCGGGTCGGTTTGTTTGCTGCACTGGCGGCGACGCTGACTTCGGGCAATGCCAGTATCGTGGCGGCTCAAGCCTATAAACTGGCCGAGGAACACCGGGTGCTGGATGTGTTTCATTTACAGGGGGCTGAAGGCGCATCTTTCGATATCGAAGCAGACCTCGAACGGATGCAGTCTCGCATCGGTCGCTTGTTGCTTCAGGATGAGATCGAAACGGTGATGGTGGATAAGGCGTTCAAGGTGAATGTGTTGATGCGGCGTGTGCCGGTGCGTGCGCGTGAATTGCCTCAAGCGTCGTTTCATGAAACCGCCATAGAGGTTTCTGCCGCCAACCAACCCCGCTTGCTGGCCAGACTCGCCGAAGTGATCAGTACCGAAGGCTATGCCCTGCACGGCGCTTCTGTCTCGACATTCGGCGAACGGGCAGTCGATGTATTTTTTATTACAAGTAAGCAATCAGAGCAACTATCGACGCAGCAAATCACAGCATTATGCGACATGTTGGCTGATGAAGCGACGTTACCGGAGCAGGAAGAGTGAGAGTGTAATGAATTTACTGGAACGCATTTTTGAAACCCGACAACAAAAGAAAAATGGCTTTGTGCTGGCGCTCGGCGGCGGCGGCGGTCGCGGCCTGGCGCATTTGGGCGTGCTCGATGTATTGGAGCAACACAACTTAAAACCCGATGCTATTGTCGGTAGCAGTATCGGGGCACTGTTCGGTGCGATGTACGCCATGAATCCGGATGCCAGGGCGGTGATTCATCATGCCTGTAGTATTTTGCAATCGGAAAAATTTTCCAAACTGGATTTACCATCACTTGAGGGTGCTAATGGCGAAGATCAGAGCTGGTTGGCCAGGCTCAGTACGGCGGCCAAACAAACACTGTTGTTTACCAGGGCGGCGACTGAACTGGCTTTGGCGGATACCGATGCACTGGTTGATATTGCGTTCGCTTTTTGTGGCGGCGAATCATTTCATGATACCAAAATCCCTCTGTATGTGACTGCAGTGGAATTTCCGGGTGGTGATTGCAATTTATTTTCGGCCAATTCAGATGTAAAGCTACCGTGCGCGGTTGCTGCAAGCATGGCGATTCCCGGCGTATTTGAGCCGCTGGTGATCGGCGGGCAAAAATATGTTGATGGCGGTGTGGCTTCTGATTTACCGGCTAAAGAAGCGCAAATGGTTGCCAATTCGGATCAGCTTGTACTGGCGGTCAATGTGGGTGCCCGGCCACGCGAAGATACGGAGCCGGTCAATGTGTATGGCATGCGGGACTGGGCGGCGCAGATTCAGGCGCTGTATTTACGCAAATATAACAAGACCTTTTCCGATGTGCTGATCGAACCGCTGGTTGGTTTTACGCAGTGGCAGGATTTTTCCAATGTGGAACAGGAAATTGAAAAGGGCAGGCAGGCCGCACTGGAAAAAATGCCTGAGTTGATTGATAAATTGAATCTCTGATGCACGTCAAAAGCACATTACCGCAACGTTTCACAAGGGAACAATAAAAGGGAAAAACAGAAGGGGAAAAGCCATGGAGCGCATGGATCGCGCCGTTATTTTAGCGGCTGGAATGGGCACAAGATTGAAATGGATGACCAGACATCGCCCCAAGGCATTGATGCGGGTGGCCGGTGAGCCTGCCATTGTGCATGTGATTCGGCTGTTGGTGGCGCATGGGGTGCGCGAGATTGCTGTAAATGCGTTTCATCACGCGGATCAACTGGCCGATTATCTGGGTGACGGGGCCAGATTCGGCTGCCACATCGCCATGAGTTTTGAAGATAAATTGCTGAATTCCGGTGGCGGCGTGAAAAAAGCATTGTCAAAACTGCCGGGCAGCGGCCCAGTTGTGGTTCATAACTGTGACGTACTGGCTGATATTGATATATCCCGGCTGGCGCGCATGGCACCGGTCGGCGGTGGCAGTATTGCACTGGTGGAAAATCCCAAACATCATCTGAATGGCGACTTTATCTTGCACGGCGATGATGTGTCGATGAGCGGTTATGATCGATTTACCTTTGCCGGTGTATCGGTTTGGGATGAAACTGTATTTGAACATTATGAGGTGGGTGAAGCATTTTCGCTGGCCCGCTCCATCCGCGAGATGATTGCTCAGGGCGCTTGCAAGGGTTTGGCGCATCATGGCTACTGGTTTGATATTGGCAGGCCCGGTGATTTGCTCAAGGCCAACCGTTTGTTGGGGCGCTTTTGATTGAGAACACCCCCTAATGCGCATCTGGGTTGATGCCGATGCCTGTCCAAACGTGATCAAGGATATTCTGTTTCGCGCCGCTGCGCGTGTTCGGGTGGCTTTGACGCTGGTTGCCAATACTAAAATCCACCATCCCAAATCCGCCTATATTGATGCCGTGGTTGTGGCTGCTGGCGCAGATGTGGCCGATGCTTACATCGTCGATCATGCCGAGCCGGGCGATTTGGCCGTCACGGCTGATATTCCTCTGGCCGCCGGTATGATTGAGAAAGGCGGTTTTGCCTTGAATCCGAGAGGTGAAATGTACACGTCCGACAATATTCGCGGAGCGCTAAGCATGCGCAATTTTATGGATAATCTGCGTGGCGGGGGTGTAATTACGGGAGGCCCTGCTGCATTCAGCACCGCAGACCGACAACGTTTTGCCAATCAACTGGATCGTTTTCTGGCCAGACATGCGAAGGCGGCTTTGTGATTCTGCATCCGAAATTGGCACAGGATTGTTTTGTGGTCGGGCGATTTGCTTTGTCTGCCTTGCTATTGCTCGATGATTCCACATTCCCATGGTTTATTCTGGTGCCGCAGCGCCAGAATGTGCGTGAAATCCACCAGCTTTCAGAACCAGATCAGCAGCAACTGATGCGCGAATCATCCCAGTTGGCTGCCTGTATCGAAAAAGAATTTCATGCCGATAAGATCAATATCGCCGCATTGGGTAATGTTGTGCCTCAGCTACATATCCACCACATTGTGCGCTACAAAACTGACCCAATCTGGCCTGCACCGGTTTGGGGAAAGCTGCCGCCAATGGTCTATAGCAAGTCCGATGCTGACGCTTTATGCCTGCGTATGCGGATATTGCTTTCCCGCAGCGGTTTGCAGTAAGAAACCAAAGGTAAATTATTTTTGGCGATGACGACCGTTTCACCATGATAAGCCATGTTAACGAGCTTCGATAGATTGGCCTTAGCCTCGGAAATATTTACAATCATGTCATCACCTCCCGACAGAAACAGGTCTATTTTACCTAACTTGGTCTATATGGTCAACTATTGAAACATATACATTAAACGGGAAGCCTGTCCTGATTTACTGCATTACCACCGGAATATTGATTTTACGGCTGTTTAAAATGCTGATTTTACGAGCCACTTCTCCGGCCAGTGTCTGATAGACTTTAGCTTGCTCAGAATCCGGTGCTGCGGCCACAATCGGCGTGCCCTCATCGGCCTTTTCACGAATAGCGATATCCAGCGGAATATGGGCCAGGACACTGGTGTTGTATTCAAGGCTTAAACGTTCCGCGCCGCCCTCGGCAAAAATCGGACTGGATTCGCCGCAGTGCGGGCAGATAAACTGGCTCATATTTTCGACAATGCCGAGTGTAGCAACGTTCGACTTTTTGAACATCTCAATACCTTTGCGGCAATCCAATAGTGCAATATCCTGCGGCGTGGTGACCATCACTGCACCGGTAACCGGCACTTTCTGGGTCAGCGTCAGTTGCACATCGCCTGTGCCCGGTGGCATATCAACAAACAAATAATCCAGTTCGCCCCAAGCTACATCGGTCAATAATTGAGACAGCGCACCGGAGACCATCGGCCCACGCCAGATCATGGCCTGATTCTCCTCCACCAGATAACCGATAGAGATGGTTTTGACGCCGAAGTTTTCCAGGGGAAAAAAGGTTTTATTATCATAATCAATTTCCGGCTTATAACCTGCCAAACCCATCATGCGCGGCACGGACGGGCCATAAATATCGGCATCCAGCAGCCCGACGCGCGCTCCGGTCTGGGCCATGGCCACGGCCAGATTGACCGCCGTGGTCGATTTGCCCACGCCGCCTTTGCCGGAAGCTACAGCGATAATATTAGCCACGCCGGGAATGGCTTCCTTGCTGCGCCCGGCAGTAACTTTGGCACTCATGGTAATATTGACTTCGTCGACGCCGGGCAGCGCTGAAACCAGTTCATCGGCCTGCCTGCGGAATTCCTCCTTGACCGGACATGCCGGCGTAGTCAGTTCAATCGTAAAGGCGATGCTGCCCGAATTGATGGTGATGTTTTTTACAAAACCGAGCGCCACGATATCCTTGTTGAAATCAGGGTCGATGATGGCAGAAAGGGCTTCGAGAATATCAGCTTCTGTGGTCATAATGAGTCTCCATTGCCCGGCATCGTTATAATCCCGACTAAAAGTGTCAAGTTTAAGCTTTGAACTGCTTCG
The DNA here is from genome assembly GCA_964553725.1 of uncultured Zetaproteobacteria bacterium. Lineage (GTDB taxonomy): Bacteria > Pseudomonadota > Zetaproteobacteria > Mariprofundales > Mariprofundaceae > Mariprofundus. The sequence continues at coordinate 97 of CAZKME010000015.1, read as the reverse complement.
CCACCACCCCATTATTATGTTTATATGAATGATGGAATTCTTTAACCTAGATCCTGCAAGTGATCGTGCGTGCAGAGTGTAAGATATTGGTTTAGAT
>CAZKME010000014.1:0-22772 GCA_964553725.1 uncultured Zetaproteobacteria bacterium | reverse complement strand
ATTTCTTGATATAACGCACATCAGGCAACCCTTCAAAATCATTATCCTGGGTCCAGACGATAGCCGAATGGATTTGCGCGGTTGCCATGATAATGCTATCGGCAAGCGGTAGCTTGTATTGCAAGCCAAGCTGGGCTGCATGGATGGACAAAGTGGAATCAAGGTCAATTACTTTTCCCTGACGCATCATGGCAATAGCACGGAGAGCGTCATTTTCACCGCGTTGTTGCGCTACTCGCCTGAATACCTCATAGATACAAATTGAGGGGACGATCAATGCATCAATATCTTCAATGGCATCAGCAAAGAACTCCGCAGGCGGGCCATCAGCAAAATATTCCAGCCACCCGCATGAATCGACAACATTCATACCCGATCCCCGTCACGCTCAACCGTTGTGTCGATGCCTTGCAGGAATCCCCGCATGGTTTTCATATCACGAACAGGAAGCAGTTCAATACGACCACAGTAGGGAATCACCTCCAGTTTTTCACCGGCATGGATATCCATTGATGTGCGCACCTTACTTGGAATTACGATCTGGAACTTGGGTGAAACTGTAACAGTTTGCATGTCATGGCCCTTATCGATATAAGATTTGGGTGACAATATAACCTCGATAAATGTAATGTAAATGAACAAAGGTCAGGCATTCCAGCACAAGTTTTGCCCGCGCTATTTTTCATCCTCGCCCATCATCTGCATAGCCGCCTTTGCATGGTCAATCATGGCAATGCCCGTACCGATAGCCTGTAACATGGTGGCGGCATCAATAGGGCTTGAATCATCCTGGCCTTGCGCGAAGTGATAAGCCAAAGCAATGCGGCCAACGGCACCGGCCAGCTTGGAAGCGAAACCGGCCATGCCGCGCAAGTCGCCGCCGGGCTTCTGACGGTTTTCAATATCCTGCGCGAAGTCCAGCCAAGCATCCGCCGCTGTTTCATCAACGCCCACGCATGGGATGGTTTCTTGCGTTTCAAGATCCATTATGTACCGAATCATTGCCGCCCATTTTTTTTCAATGGCTGGTGATAGCTTCGGCTGGTTGCGATATGTCCGACTGCCTCTTGGGTCATCCGGTATCAGGAAAATGAAGCGGTCAATAAGCCCACGGCCTCTTGCCATGCCTATGGATTGCAGCACGTCCGGCTGTGCTGTGATCCCCATGCTAGCAATAGCTTCACGCACGCCATGAGTTCCCGACACTCGCCCGCCTTTGTCAGCATCCCCGGCATGCGCCGCAAGGAATAGCGCCATATCAGATCCCTTATTGCCGCCGTTATATCGACCAAAGGATTCCAGAAGGCTTGACCCTTCGGCAGACAATAGCCCAATGCTGCCCTGTTCCTGTAGCGCCTTTCGCAATGCCTCAATATCGGATAGCGGCTTTGCCATAATGGCGAATACGCCAGACTTACGGCTACCGGGTGGCAGAATGCAGCACGGCCATAATGGTGAAGGTTCTTTATGTGTCGGCAGTTCCACCTTTGCCCGCCTGCCTATTGCAGTGGCCAGCACTGCCATTGCCACACCCCACGCCAATGCACGCGGCGCTTGGGTGGCATCAGCAACATTTCCAACAATATCTGCCAAACAACCCGGCATCAGGCGCAAGTCCAATACCTTGGGAATATCCACCCGTGCCAAGGGAATGGAGGTGTTCCATGGCCTTTTGTCGGTTATGTCGGTTTTGTCGGTAGGGTAGTGAGTTGAACCAGCGTGTTTATAGCCACCTTCTTTTGCATAATGAAAAATCGTAGCAATGGTGATGCCGCAGCCTGTGAAACTGGCAAGCTTTTTGTCCACTTCTGCCGGGTCGTACTGTGAACTGGTCGCTGACCAATCATGGGCAAGGTCATCATATCCAGCATCGTGCAAGGCGGCCAATACCTTTACCCATTCATCATAGGGCAAGTCTGGCCGGATAAACGATAAAGCCTCTCGCACTTCCCCCTTTGTGGTGGGTGGGTAATCATTCAAAGTCAATTTACGCGGTGCTGTGTGGGCTGTAGCGGGCTGTTTCTTCTCATGGGTGAGCACTGGCATTGCTGACTTCAGCGCATCTGCCGAAATTGCCTTGCCACACCAATCCTGAACAATTGTAACCTGTTGCGGTTCCGGGCTTCTGCCTTCTCTAACCTTTTTCTGATTTGGCCAGTTCAAACAGCCAGCTACACGCCAGACGTGAATCACATCCTTACTGCAACCATCGCAGCCAGCATGCGCCTGTAATGCTTCCGCTATTGGTTTGGCTGCATTGGTATCAATCGGACTATTGAATAAGAACACGCACTGAAAACGGCCTTTACTGCTGCCAATCACCATGCCGGGCGATAGTGGTAAACGGTTCAGATAGTCCGCCGCGTTATCGTCGTCAAAGTCAGCGCATACGCCCAACACATGAGAATAATCAGGCATCTTTCCTCTGCTGGATATGCCCTTCTTCAATACTGCAAGCGGTGCGTAAACATTGCGGTGCGTTTCTTTTGCCCATGCCTGCGCCGCATCTGCCATGCTCTGCCAATTGCCTATATCGAATTGCTGTACCTTCGGGGCTATGTCTTTGCCTGTGCCCATAACTGCAAAGTACCAGCTTGCCATCCAGACCCTGGGCTGCTCGGTGTAGTAGCTTGATATGCTCGATTGCAAGGCTAGAGTCAGTTTCACCAACTGCCGCCAAGCTTTGGTTATGCCCTTGGTTATCGCCAAGGGCTTCGTTTTTGGTATCCACTATGCTGCTTCCCGTAGATCATCCAAGGCTGCTTCCACTTCATCTGCCCACCATCTGGTGGTTCGCTGGGTGGGCTTGAAAGGTGCAGGTAATACGCCTGTCTCAACCCATCTGTATATGGTAGAAATATCCAGCCCTGTTGCTGCTGCTATTTGCGCTGCTGAAACTGTTTTTCTCATTATGATTGCCTCGCTTATCCCGTTGTTCTGGGTTATTGCGCGGTATTGAAACAAAATGACTTTTCGGAAAGCCGGTATTCTGAAAGAGCTAGTTCAGTTCGTGGCTGTAGATTCTTTTCACTCTGGCAAGCGTCACGGCCTTATCTTTGCCAGATTTACGAATAACGTATTGCAGTTTATCTTCCTCAATTTCACGAAGGATGCACGGGTTAGGCGAGTCGCTTTCATTGAAGTCGCCCAAGTCGTCTTCATTGCCCATCATGGCTATAAAAGCATCATAACTGCCTATCTCCGTCAGCGTCAGCTTCAGCGAGCCAATGCTACCCCGCTTACCTTTGCCTCTGCTGCTCTGCATCATTCGCTGATGTTTTTGAAGCATGGCAGGCAATGCCCTCAAGCTTGTGGCAAAGTCTTTTGCTTTCTGCCTATCGGCGACTTGCGGCAGGGCTTCAGCCATCCTTTGAATAACTATTCCAGCTGTATCAATTTTCCGGTGATAGGCGCAGATAACAGTCAGAATGTCCCGTGCAATCGGGTCGTCTGCTTCTATGTCTGGCGTGTAATCAGCTTGATAGGCATGTGTCCTAAGGCCGGAATGATATGGTGATTCAGCCTGCTGACTTGCTTGGCATAGTGCGATATTGCCCATTCAGTTTCATGCTTCGCCAGCCATTGATTCGATACTGCTTTGAATGTGTTGGCATCTTCAATCTGCTGAGCCTTCACCGCTTGCGACTTGGCTATGTTCTCTGCCTTAATCCGCTGCTGTTCGACACGGGGATTGATACCTTTCTGCTGCAATGCCCTCGCTTCAGCCAGCAACGCCTTCGCCAGCTTTAATGATACTTCTGGATATGCACCCAGTGAAACCGTGTCGCGCTTGCCTGTCAGTCTGAAATCCCAGCGCCAGCTTTTGCTTGTCGGACGCACCAGAAGGTAAAGGCCGTTGCCTACTGACTGTCGTAACTGCTTCTGGCCAGCCGGAACCTTCAATGCCTTTAGTTGCATATCGTTCGTAATAGATACCGTCATAATCCACAGCCTTTGAGTCGTGTGCTGTACGGCCTATACAGGTGCTGCATCCCACACCGTACAGCGCCCTTTAGTGCAATGTATTGCAAGCTAGTGATATAACCAGGGCATGAAAAAAGCCTGCAAACACTAGGCTTACAGGCTTTATTTCGACTTGCTGCTATTCTACATTTGGTGGCGCTTCAGGGACTCGAACCCCGGACACCCGGATTATGATTCCGGTGCTCTAACCAGCTGAGCTAAAGCGCCATGAAGGTCGCGCATTTTAGGGAGAAGAGGCCTTCCGTCAATGCCCGATTCACTTATCTTGCCTCCTCTCGTCGCATTCGTCCTGCTGCTTTGCTATCGTTCGCTCATTGCCATGGCTATGGCCGTTTCGACAAGGGGAAAAGATTGAGTTCTTCAGATCAAAAAGCAAAACGTATTCTTTCCGGCATGCGCCCGACCGGCCGCCTGCATCTGGGTCATTATAAAGGCGTGCTGGAAAACTGGTTGAAATTGCAGGATGAACATCAGTGTTTTTTCTTTGCCGCCGACTGGCATGCCCTGACTACCGATTACGCCAATCCGTCCATCGTCAAAGATACCATCTGGGATATGCTGATTGACTGGTTGGCCGTGGGCATTGATCCGGAAAAAGCGGTGATCTTTATCCAGTCGGAAGTGCCCGAACATGCCGAGCTGCATTTGCTGTTTTCGTTTATGACGCCGTTATCGTGGCTGGAGCGCGTGCCAACGTATAAAGACCAAATCGAGCAACTGCGCGAAAAAGATCTCGGCACTTATGGTTTCCTCGGGTATCCCTTATTGCAGGCTGCCGATATCCTGATTTATCGGGCCGATGGCGTGCCGGTTGGTGAAGATCAGGTGCCGCATGTGGAGCTGACCCGCGAGGTCGCCCGCCGCTTTAATCATTTATACCGTAAAGGCATCCCTCCCCTGTTTCCCGAACCGCAATCGCTGTTGATGCCAGCCGCCAAATTGCCGGGGCTGGACGGGCGCAAGATGAGTAAATCCTATAACAATACCATCGAACTGGGCGAGACATGGAAAGTCACCGAGAAAAAAGTAAAAACCATGACAACCGACACTGCACGCAAACTGCGTACTGATCCGGGCACGCCGGAAAAATGCCCGGTATGGGATTTCCATAAGGTCTATTCGACCGAAACAGAACGTGCATGGGTGCAGGAAGGGTGCACTACCGCTGGCATCGGTTGCATCGACTGCAAGATGTGTCTGCTGGGGCATCTGGAAGAAGAACTGCAACCGATTCGTGATCGCCGCGCCGATATTGCATCCCGGCCTGATGATTTGAAGGACATCGTCCGCGCTGGCAATGAGCGCGCCCGCATCGAAGCAGGGCGCACGATGGAGAAAGTGCGCAAGACGCTCAAAATGGGCTACCGCGTATGAATCAGGCTGTGCAGGTGCCGCTGATCCACGAAGAAGAGATCCGCCCTGCCTTGCCGCCGGTGCAACTCGATGAATTCGAGGGGCCGCTGGATGTATTACTGCACCTGATTCGTTCACAGGAAATGGATATTTTTGATATTCCGATAGCCATGATCACCGGGCAGTATCTCGATATTCTCGAAGCGCAGGAAGATATGGATCTGGAAGTCGCCGGTGATTATCTGGTCATGGCCAGCACCTTGATGCAACTCAAATCCCGTATGCTGCTGCCCCGCCCTGAAATGGATGATGAGGGCAATGAGATTGACCCGCGCGCTGAGCTGGCGGCTCAACTCATCGCTTATGAGCAATACCGCATGCTGGCCGAGGAATTGAACGAGCGCCCGCTGATGCAGCGCGATGTGTTTGTTCGCTCCATCTTTCCTGAATCCGATGATGTGGAACGCCCGCTGCCGGAAGGCGACCTGGATGCTCTGCTGCTGGCCTTCCGCAATGTACTCAAACGTGTTGGCGGCGAAGTGCGCCATCAGATTTTTACCGAAACGATGAGCGTGCGCGAACAGATGATCATGGTCCTGGAGCGTTTAAAAAGCGGCGGCATGCAGCTGGATGAATTATTACGTGACTCTCCCGGTCGCGAAGCGCTGGTCACCACAGTGCTGGCCATTCTGGAGCTGTGGCGGCAGCAGAGCATTGCCGTGGTGCAAGAAAAAAATTACGGTGCCATTACTCTGCTGCCGAAAGAGATTTTGCCTTGACCCTGCTTTCCTCACAAATCGAAGCGCTCATTCTGGCCAGTGACGAACCCGTCACCTTACAGAAACTGCGCGATCTGCTCGATGAAGATATCCTTTCATCAGATATCCGCGAAGCACTGGCCGTTCTGGAGGCGCATTATTCAGAACGCGGCATCAATATCGTTCAGGTGGCTGGCGGCTGGCAATTCCGCACCGCCCCGGCCCACGCTGATCTGGTGCGGCGTTTATGGCACATCAAAGCGCCACGATTATCCCGTTCGGCGCTGGAAACATTGGCTATTATTGCCTATCGGCAGCCGACTACGCGAGCCGAAATTGAAGCGTTGAGAGGCGTCAAAGTCTCTAGCCAGATGATTGCCACCTTGCAGGAACGCGGCTGGATCAAGGTGCTGGGTCGCAAGGAAGTACCGGGCCGACCGCATTTGTTTGGAACTGGTAAACAGTTCCTGATTGATTTCGGTCTGGGCTCACTGAAAGATTTACCGGACTCGGCCCAGTTGATGGATGAAGATGAAATCCAGCAGATGGTTCTTGGACAGGCAATGCATGAAAATATCGAACCCCAAATGGAACCCCATGAATCAGAAGAAACCACCCAAAGTACGGACGACGAAGCCGTCAGCGGCTGAATGCGCTCCCGCAGCAGATACAGAACAAGGCGATTCAGGTGAGCGTATCAACCGGTATTTAGCTGGATGTGGGCTGTGTTCGCGCCGTGAGGCCGACCGATGGGTTGAAGCCGGGCGTGTTTCCATCAACCGCAAACCATGCCGAGAACCGGGTACAAAAATCCATCCGGACGATATTGTCGCAGTCGATAGCAAAGTGGTCGAGAAGCAACAGAACCACACCTATATCCTGTATAACAAGCCGACCGGCCAGCTCTGTTCGCGCAAGGATGACAAACGAAAACGCCCGCTGATTTATGATTTCCTCGATGTCGCGCCCAATGTGCAATCCATCGGCAGGCTCGATATGGATACCGAAGGTTTGCTGATCCTGACCGATGACGGTGATCTCACCCGCGCCCTGACAAAACCCGGTGCCAAAGTGGCGCGCGAATACCGGGCTCGCGTGGCCGGCATGGTCAGCATGGAAACGCTGGAGAAATTACGCCGTGGCGGTTTCGATATTGGCAAGGGCGATCATGCCGATGCATGGGAGATCACCGTCGATTCGGAATCGAAAGGGCATACCTGGCTGACCATCGTGATTTTCAGAGGTCGCTGGCGCGAAGTACGGCGCACGCTGGAAGAATGCGGTCATCCGGTCAGGCGTTTGATGCGTACCCGATTTGCCTCGTTACGGCTGGAAGAAGGTATGCCGCGCGGCAGTTATCGCACACTTAACCGTAATGAAATCAAACGATTGAAGGAACAGACATGAGTTCGATTGCACCGCTTCAGGTTTACGAGAAGTTGCTGTCAATTTACGGGCCACAACACTGGTGGCCAGCGGATTCCGCATTTGAAATGATAGTCGGTGCCATACTGACCCAGAATACCAACTGGCAGAATGTTGAAACGGCCATCGCCAGTTTGAAAACGCACGACATGCTCGACTGCGAATCCATTGCCAGCTGTAACCTGCAACAGCTCGGCGAGATTATCCGTTCATCCGGATCTTATATGCAGAAGGCGCGCTATTTGCAGCAGTTTGCGCTGTTTTATTATAACAATGGCAAACGCAAAGGCTTGATGAAATGGCCAGCCAGCACGATGCGCAAGCAACTGCTGGGCGTGCATGGCATCGGCCCGGAAACGGCCGATTCGATTCTGCTCTATGCGCTGGACAAGCCTATATTTGTCGTCGACGCTTACACCAAACGTCTGTTTGTGCGGCTGGAGCATTTCAGCCATGAAATGGATTACGACAGTATTCAACACTATTTCCAGCAACGCTTGCCGGAAAGCCTGCCGCTTTTTCAGGAGTTCCACGCCCTGATTGTCGAACATGCCAAACGCTACTGCAAAGCCAAGCCGCAATGCTTCGACTGCCCGCTATTCGAGAGCTGCCCCACTGCCGCCTGCTCAACCATGGAGGTGAGCCCTGCCCTTCACTCATAAATCACGTCACAGAGTTATGAGTGAAGGACAGGGCTTTGGCCGCCTTATCGTGCCCGATGTGGATTGAACCGCCGGTTCAGCTCGATACCCTGCCTCGCGAACCCGGTGTATACCGCATGCTCGATGGCGAGCGCAAAGTGCTGTATGTCGGCAAGGCCCGAAACTTAAAAAACCGCGTTTCCAGTTATTTTCAGCGGCGGCCCGAATCGCCGCGTACGCAGGCCATGGCACAGCAAATCAAAGACATTGCTTTTTCTGTGACCGCATCCGAAGCCGAAGCGCTGGTGCTCGAACACAATCTGATCAAACAACTCAAACCGCGCTACAACGTATTGATGAAAGATTCCAAATCTTATCCGTACATCCTGCTTACTGATGCGACCTATCCAAAACTGATGCTTTATCGCGGTAGCCACTCACTGGCCGGCGAATATTTCGGGCCATTCCCCAATGCCGGTGCCGTGCACGCCACCCTGCATGAAATGCAGTCGATCTTTCGCATCCGCGATTGTGAAGACGGGGTATTCAACAACCGCTCCCGCCCCTGCATGCAGTATCAGATAGGCCGGTGCTCTGCGCCCTGCTGCGATCTCGTTTCTCAAGGCGAATATCAGCATCAGGTGGATGACGTACGCATTTTTCTCAAGGGCAAGGACAGCGACCTGCTATCCGGTTGGCAACAGGCCATGCAGCAGGCGTCTGAAACACAGCAATTCGAGCAGGCGGCCATGCTGCGCGACCGCATCCGTGCCCTGCGCAGCGTGCTGGCCGGTTCGGAAAATAGGGAACTCCCGGATGACGCCGATGCCATTGCCCTGATTCGCCATCACGGCGGTGTCGTAGCCAGCATTGGCGTGCGCCGGGCGGGCCGCGATCTGGGTTGTCACAACATCCGTATTGATCAGGCTGCTGATGCCGATGATTTCGAAATCCTGCAATCGCTGTTTATCGAACGTTACGGCAAACAAGCGCCGCCGAAGCAAATTATTTTGACCGCGTCGGAAACAGATCTGGCCGAACTGAAACACCTGATTTCACTCATGCATCCCCGCTCAACAACCACTGTTCACAGTCCCAAACGCGGCGTCCGTGTACAATGGCTGCAACAAATATCCCATTCAGGCCAACAACTGCTTGCCAGCCGCAGACAGGAAAATCAGATGGGAGCATTTGAGGCGCTGGCTGAACTGTTTGCACTTGATGCTACGCCCGAACGCATTGCCGCTGTGGATAACGCCCATCTCGGCGGCAAGCAGATGGTCGCAGCCATCACCTATGCCGGCTGGCAGGGGCCGGAGAAAAATCATTACCGGCGCTACAAGCTCGATAGTATCGGCAGCAGCGTGATAGAGGGTGATGACTACGGCGCTATGGCCGCAGTGCTGGAGCGTTTTTTTCGTGCCCTGCGCGAAGAAAGCATTCCCTGTCCTGATCTGATGCTGATTGACGGCGGGCGAGGTCAACTGGGGGTGGCATTGCAGTGCGCGCATGATGCCGGGCTGCACGAACTGAAACTGGTCGGCGTAGCCAAAGGCGACTTGCGCCGACTCGGTGAAGAAACATTATGGCCGGGCTGGCTGCAAAACGGGGAAACGGGTATTGGCTTACCGTTAAAACCCGGTCGCCACTCAACCGCCCTGCTGCTGATTGCCCGCGTGCGCGATGAGGCGCACCGTTTTGCCGGAAGCTATATGCGTAAACGTAAAAAACGCAGCATGTTCACATCCACGCTGGATGGTATTGATGGTATCGGGCCGGCCAAACGCACGGCCTTATTAAAACATTTCGGCGGCATCGAAGGGGTTAAAAAGGCCAGCCGTCAGCAACTGGGAAAAGCAACAGGCATATCGGATAAATTGGCCGAAAAAATATTTGTGTCGCTGCATCAATGATATGAATGTGATGTATTCCGGCAACAGTTTCGATACGCGTCTTTGTCCGCTGTGCGGCGAAGCCAATCACTGTGCCATGGGAGACGACGATCATAAGTCAGATGACCCCTGCTGGTGCAAAGCTGAAATCTTTCCTCAATCATTACTGCACCAGGTGCCGGAAGAGGAAAGAGACCGCGTCTGCATCTGCAAACGGTGCCAACAAAATCATGCCTCTGCTTAACCCGGACTATTCATGAATCGCCGTGATGATGACGCCGGAAATTTGTTCGCAACGGATTCTGAGGAAGAAGTCCGTAGCAGTGCATACGGACGACTGATCAGGTGAATTGCGTTTACGCAAGAGAGTATGCCCTGGGGTACGAAGGATGCGTTGCGGGCAAATGAACAAGTCAGGGCGCGGCAGTATTTATGAATAGCCCGGGTAACATGCATCGGCATCATTCTTGCTGAGGGACATGGTAAATACACCAACAATCTTTGGAGACCAGGCCCATGAATGACAAGACATCTATTTTAAAACTGCTGACCCCGAAGGCCGTATTGGAAGCCATATCACCGGAAGCGAATGCCAGCGTTCCACCAAGTCAGATTGAACATGGTTTTGTTAAAATAAACCAATTCCCGTTTAGTGTTGGCCGCGAATCGCGTGTTAAGGAAAGTGAGGGGAAACTGATACGCATCGAGAGAGTCAAGTTTACCGACCATGAGCCCAATAATGATCTCTATTTAATTGATGCAGTTCGACCGTTAAATATCTCCAGAGAACATTTTACCATTGTGAAGAACAGCAACGGCTATGTCCTGATTGATCGCTATAGCGCCTGTGGCACAGCTATCGGCACCAACAGAATTGGAGGCCGTGACAGCGGTGGTCAGGCCAGACTGGAAGATGGGGATATTATAATGATCGGGGGCGAAGATTCACCTTACCGATTCAAATTCATTTGCCTCGAAAACTAGTCAATCCAACCCCAGCGCCTTGCGCATGGCGGCCATGTGATCCTCGGCCTCTTCTTTGGCTGCTTCGCTATCAATCTCCTTATCCACCCAGCGCATGACCGACTGATCCGGCTCTTTTAGAAACGGTGAGGGGGCTGTCTTTTCTTTTTTTCCAAAACGACTGCGTACGCGGGCGTAACTGAGGGTGAGGTGAAAGCGAGCGCGCGTCATGGCCACATACATTAATCGCCGCTCTTCCTCCATGCGATTCTCTTCCAGCGCAGATGCATGCGGAAAAATGCCATCTTCCATGCCAATCACATAGACATGATCGAATTCCAGTCCCTTGGCTGCATGCACCGTCATCAAGCGTACCTGACCGGACGGATCATCATCGCTTTTATCGGCCAGCAAAAAGATATGTTGTAGAAAATCGGGCAAATCGCCGCCACTTTCCGTATGTTTAATCCACCAGCGACGCAACTCCATCAAATTGCCCATGCGCCGCCCGGCGACTTCTTCATTGTCAGCCTCGGCGCGAATGGCGGCTTCGAGCAATGTCATATCGAGAAGGGCATCAAAAGCTTCATCCGCTTCCCCGTGCCTGAATTGAAATTCCAGTCCCACCATCATATCACCAAATTCCCGCAGGCTCGACACACGCTGATGCACCAAATCCTCGTGTGTGCAAGCGCCAAGCAAGGAGCACCCGTTGGCCATGGCAAAATCGCCCAGATCGCCCAGCGCTTTGGCACCAATGCCACGGCGGGGGCGGGCAATGGCGCGCATAAAAGCCAGATCATCATCGGCATTGGCAAGCAGACGTAAATAAGCCAGTACATCCTGAATTTCCGCTCGATCAAAAAAGGACAGCCCACCGCTGATATGATAGGGAATTTTAGCTTCGCGCATGGCCAGCTCCACCGCACGGGCCTGATAGGAGGCGCGGTAGAGCACGCAAAAATCATCCCAGACCGCCTCACTTGTGGCGCATCGCGCTTTGATATCACCAGCCACACGCCGCGCTTCTTCTTCCGGATTGGGCGATTCCCAGATGCGAACCGGTTTGCCCTGACCCAGATTGGAACGCAGTGTTTTGCCCAGCCGCTCCGAGTTTTTGGCGATCAACGAATTGGACGCCGCCAGAATCGAGCCGGTGGAACGATAGTTCTCTTCCAGCCGAATCACTGTCAGCTTCGGATAATCGCGCTGCAATTGAAACAGGTTTTTCACCTCTGCCCCGCGCCAGCCATAGATTGACTGATCATCATCACCCACCACCGTCAAATTACCATCCTCAGGCACCAGCAGCTGCACCCACTGATACTGAATACGCGATGAATCCTGATATTCATCAACCAGAAAATGGCGGCAGCGTGACTGCCACAGCGCCCGCACATCGGCGTGTTCTTCGAGCAACCGGATTGGCAATACCATCAGATCATCGAAATCGACTGCATTCATGCGTTGCAGCAATTCATCATAATGGCTTCGAATATCAGATAACTGATTTTCATGTTGTTCCAATAAACCGTTTTTTAGCGATGATATGCGCGACAGGGTACGATCCACCTGATCGGCATCGGCGGGCAGTTTCATCTCCGACAACACCGATTTCATGGCTGATTTCTGCTCAGCACCGGCAAAGATGGACACATTGGCGCGCCGCCCTGTCAATGTGGCATGCTCACGCACGATGGATAACCCCAGCGAATGGAAGGTGCAGATGCGCAAACGATTCGATTTGTCACCCAGGCGCTCCTGCAAACGGCCCCGCATTTCGCGCGCCGCCTTGTTGGTGAAGGTCACTGCGGTCATGGCATCTTCTGGCACATCCCGCTCCACCAGCGCCGCGATTCGCTCGGTAATCACGCGCGTTTTTCCCGAGCCCGCGCCTGCCAGAACCAATAGCGGCCCACCGCGATGGAACACAGCGCGATATTGCTCTTCATTAAGTTGTGATGTGGATGAGGTGGCAGACATGGCGATGCAGCATAGGGTTGGCCTTTCTAATCGCAAGCGCAGGATTTATACTTGCTGTTTTACAGTACAAGCAAACCATTTTCACCACAGAGTACGCAGAGTTTCACAGAGTAAAAACAATAAGAAAAAACCTTGATTTGGTCATCAATACATAAGGCTGATGCCTCAATCATACGACATTTACACATATCTGTTATTCTTTTGTCTTTGACTTACTCTGTGAAACTCTGCGTACTCTGTGGTGAAAGCCTTTGACTTTTAAGGACTTTATTTTGAAACAGTTTCCACATCATGCATTTCGTGAATATGATATTCGCGGCGTTGCAGGAAAAGACATCACTGAAGAACTGGCCTACCGACTCGGCAAGGCTTATGCCGCCATACTGCCCGCAAATGAAATACGTAATATTGCCATCGGACGCGATGTCCGCCTCTCCGGTAATATGCTGCAAGCAGCTGTGATGCAAGGCCTGACTGATGCCGGACATAACGTGGTCGATATCGGCATCAACCCCACGCCGCTGGCTTATTATGCCGTCTATCGGCTTGATATGGGTGGCTGCATCATGGTCACAGCCAGCCACAATCCGGGCGAATACAATGGCTTTAAAATGATGGTCGGAAAATCAAGCTTTTATGGCGAGGATATCCAAAAACTGAAATCACTGATGCAGCATAATCTGGCCGATGCAACATGCTCCGGAACAATAACCAGGCAAAATGTTGTGGATGATTATACCCGATTTGTGACTGCCGACTGCCCACTCTCCCACCCGCTTAAAGTCGTGATTGACGCAGGTAACGGGCCTTCAGGTATCATTGCCGCACCGCTGTACCGCCGTCTGGGCTGCGACGTGATCGAACTCTACTGCGAACCGGATGGTTCCTTCCCCAACCATCATCCTGATCCGACTATTGCTGAAAATATGGCCGACCTGGCCAATACGGTACGTCAGCACAGCGCCGATCTCGGTATCGCTTTTGACGGCGATGGCGACCGCATCGGCATTGTCGATGAACAGGGAAATATCGTCTGGGCCGATATGTTATTACTGTTGCTGGCCCGGCATTTGCTCGCACAACAACCGGGTGCCACAATTATCTCCGAAGTGAAATCTTCGCAGCACATGTATAATGGCATCGAGGCCGCCGGTGGCACAGCCATTATGTGGCGCACCGGTCATTCGCCCATCAAAGCCAAGATGAAAGAAACCGGTGCCTTGCTGGCCGGCGAAATGAGCGGCCATATGTTTTTTGCGGACAGGTTTTTCGGCTTTGATGATGCCGCTTATGCCGGTGCTCGCATCATGCAGGTGCTGACTGAAACCGGATCGACTTTTTCCAAATTACTACAAGATGTACCCCATGCCGAATGCACGCCGGAAATCCGTATTGATTGCAGCGATGATAGAAAATTTAATTTGGTGGACGAAGCTATCGCCCATTTTCGAAGTCTTGATTATGATATCATTGATATTGATGGCATGCGCATTAATTTCGGCGATAGCTGGGGCCTGCTGCGCGCTTCCAACACCGAACCGGCGTTGGTCATGCGCTTTGAAGCGCCAAGCCGGGCCAGGCTACAGGCCATAAAATGTGTGATTGACAGATGGCTGAAACAGCAGGGTATTTCTCTTCCCTAAGAGCTTATTGAAAAAGCGCCTCGCTTACGCCCCGCGAGCGTTGCAATGTTTGCTGTCCGTTTTCAAGGCTGGCAATATCCTCGGTCACAGATGCCATCTGCCGGGATAGCATACGCATGCAGCGTCGATGTTGTATATCCAGTTGAATCAACGCTGTTCTTGCGCTTGCACTATCATCCGCATCCAGGCATCTGATCTGCTCGGAGTAATCTGCCGCAATTCGCGATACCTTCGCCCATTTTCGATGTTGAATCGCCTGATACAATGCATCCAGAAGGGAACGACTTGCAGTAATCACTTGTTCTGCGCTACCAGCTGCTACATGTTGCTTATCCGGCACTAACCTCATCCGGCAACGGCTCGAAGCTGCGGTCTTGCAGATTGCTGCTGTTGTTTCTGTTGCACGGATAACTGCATCCAGCCTTCGCGCAATTCTTGCACCAGCTTCATGACCTCATCGACCGATTCGGTTGAACAGGCACACAAACCGCAGCTCAGACAATTCATCATATAAGCGTAGAGACTCGCCAGGCTCTGGGCGATATCCGCACCAGCCTCCATGTTCAGACTGCTGCTCAATTCAATCAATGCTTCCATGGCGCGTCCGGTATGCTCCGCTTCCGCGACCATATCCCCGGCCAGTATCGCCACGCGGGCGCGACCCAATGATTTAAACAATGCTTCATAGCTAAGCAACACCAGCCCCAACGGCCCTGCCCCTTCCACCTGGTTTCCCTGATATGCCTGATAATGTGTCATCTGTGCCTCCATGCAATAGATATTTGAGCGATCATCGCCCTGTTGAGATATATAATTTATCGGTGAAAAACAGTCGGACTAAAGGATTTTTTTGATGCAAATCGTGCTGATGCTACAAGCGCCCCGGTTAATTCTTGGCGTTCTGCGCATTAAGCTGCTGGGTGAGAAAATCACCCGATTGTTGCAGCACCGTCAGCGCCTGCTGCATGGCCGTAAACTGTCCGGTCAGAGTGACACGCTGCTGCTCCATCTGGCGTGTCAGATTATCAATTCTTTTTCCGATACTTTCAAATGTGGTCTGCTCGGATTTAACCGTACCCTGAATCAAACCCGTCACCGGGTTGGTAAATGTATCCAGAAGACCATCAAAGGAAGCGCCAATACCAATACCCAGTATCACATCCCCGACCGGGCCGATTGCGCTGCCCGAATAAAGCATAGCCAACCCGTTCACATTGCCTGTGCTCCCCCGCAATAACTGCCCGGAGCCGGTTGCAGCCAGCCCGTTGATGGTTCCCAGCACATCGGCGCCACTGACCGTATTGCTCAATGCGCCAAAGCCAAATCCATCCACGCTTTGCGTGACAGTGAAACCACTACCCGATCCAAACGCTTTGGACTCAAGCGCAATCCCGTTGCCGGCATTGATTGCCTGTATGCCCAGCGCATAGCGCCCTTCTGTGATAATGCTGTCCGTGCCAAAAGCCAGCGTTCCGCCGCCTTGATTATTCGCCGTCAGGCTAACGCTCAACAGGCTATCGCCAGCCGTGGTATCGGTCAGGGTGATGTGACCTGTCGAATCAATTGAGGCGACAACTTCCTGATTGAATGTCGCCTGAATGGCCGATAACAAACCGGAAATCGAATCGGCAGACGGATTTAACACCGAATAGCTGCCGCTCACCACCACGCCGGAACGCAAGGTACCGCTGATTGAAATCGCATCTCCGGCTACAACGCCCAGGCCCAGGGCTGAAAATGTGCTTGATCCGGTGGCCGGCAAGCCGGCGACGGTCAATGCGGTTGATAGCTGATGTTGTTCTGTATAGGTGGTCGATAACTCGGCATTCAAAGCTGCAATCATCGAGCTCTGCGTCTGAGCGGCAATCAGATTCACCACAGCCTGGCGGGATGATCCGGCCTCGGTTATGGTCACCGTTTCATTGGCACCAAGCCCTGCTGCCAAACTGGTTGCGCCTGTCACGCTGGCCTTGCTCGCCGCCTGACTAATATTCACACTGTATGTGCCCGATGGGGTATTCAGTCCATTGGTTAAAAACTGTAAGCTGTTGTTGGCACTGCTGGCCTGCGCCACGAATACATCGCGTATGGCATCGGGATTATTGGCCAGAAATGCATCAAAGCGGGCCGGATTAATCAGCAACTGACCAGTCTGATCCGGTTCAACGCCGATCATAACCAGACTGTTCCTGTCGGCTGTAATCCCCGGCACCGTTTGTAGCAGATGCGATGACAACGAAGTCTGAATGGTCGTCAGCAATGATTCAGCGGCCAGAATGCCGCTTTTGCCCGTACTCGCATCAAACTTGAACTGATCGCTGATAAGCTTCTGTAAGCCATTATAAGCATCGACAAACGACTGCACATTGGCGCGCAGCGCCTGCTTGTCCACTCCGATCGATATTTTCACAGTCACAGCAGGATCGGCCTGTTTTAAGGACATCGTCACGCCGGACAGAGCATCGGTGATGATATTGTTGCTGCGTGTCAGGTTAAGCCCGTCGATAGAAATCTGGGCATCCTGAGCCGTTTGTAAAGACTGATAGGCATTGGTTTGCCCTGTCGCCCCCAGTTGTAAGCCAGATAGCGTACCGGCTGCATCCAGAGTCGCGCCGGTCAGGCTAAAACCTGTTGCGCCGGTGCTGTCCGATGCCAGAACAAGGCGGAAATCACTGGCACCGACTTTCATAACCGAAGCTGAAACGCCGGTTGCAGATGCGCCTGTATTGAGCTGATTCAAGGTGGCTGCGACAGCATTCAGGGAATCGCCCGCATTGACCGTCACAGTAACACCGGCCAGTTGAAAACTGCCGCTTATATTCAGCGCCGCAGCAGCACTGCTGACAGCCGCACCGGCAGCATCCTTGACGGCGGCAGAAGAAGAAAGACGCTCTGCCTGCGCCACCTGGTTGACTACAATATTATGCTGGCCTGCCGCCAGCCCCGAGGTACCGCTGACATCCAGCAAGCTCGAAGCCGTTACGGTTGAAGAACTACTGCTTAAACTGGCCGTATAACCAAAAAACGATGATTTTTCCGCCATTCCAATGGCCGTATTGCGCAGGCCGGTGACTGCATCGCTGATGGTTAATAATGCAGCCTGCCTGGCTGTGGCGGCACCCTGTTTTTTTTGTAACTGACTAATTTCGAATTTTTTAATGCCCAGAATGCCATCGACTGCGGCAGGCACATCAAATCCGGCCTGCTGGCCGGAAATGATGCTGGCAATTGAATTTGAAACAGGCATAAATCAGGCCTGTTTATCCAGAAATAATCCGATCATTTCACGCATGAAAATTTGATGTTGAATAAAATCCCTGGACGGCAATTGGCGGATGACAGCCCCGGTGGACTTATCCGTGACCTGCACAACCAGTTGCCCGAGTTTTTCTTCATAGCCAAACGTGATGGATTCATTGGAGCCGGCAAGCTGAGCATTGGCCTGTTGTACTGCTTTTTGCACATCCTGCACGGAAACCTTGCGTCCTTCGTTGGCCTGTACTATCTGTTCAGCCGAGACGGGGGGTGTTGTTTGTTGCTGATTCCCCGATCTGACTACAGCAGCCCCCATATTCGGTGAAGGAAGCACAGGGCTGGCATGTACATTTGCATTGATCATAGCCATGATGTTTTACCTCCTTTACCTTTATTGGGATTTAATCCTCTCCCGTTGCCGGGAGAGGATTAGCCTGCCTCTTATCTGAACAGGGTCAGTACGTTCTGAGCTGTCTGATTGGCTTGCGCCAACATGGCAGTCGTTGCCTGAACAAGCACCTTGTTCTTGGTGAAGTTGGCCATTTCAGCAGCCATATCTGCGTCACGGATAGACGATACAGCCGCCTGTCCCTGCTCAATACTGGTTGCCAGGTTGGCATTGACAAAGCCCAACTGGTTCTGGGTTGCACCAAGATCCGCACGGTTCGTAATGAGTGTATTCATGGCGACTCTGGCTTTATCCAGATATGACAGCGCGCTTGTCTGGTTCAGCAAGCTACCGCTACCCAGGCCCAGCGCAGCTGAAGTATAGCTGTTGGTCAGATTCACGCTCACCTGATCAGCAGATGTGGTGCCAGCGCCCACCTGGAACACTTGCGTGGCCGATGAGTTGGAACCGGTGGTTAATGTACCCAGGGTTCCCAGATTAGCCGTCGTGGCGGTAGCGCCAGTGTATGCCAGTTGCACAGAATCACCGTCAGATAGATTAATCGTCTGGGTTGATGCTGTACCACTGACAACAGTTGCCGTACCCACCTGCTTGCCGCTAGCGGCATCGGTGATATTGATATTTGTAGCACTGCTCAGTGTGAACAAATAGTTCTCACTGCTGCCGGTTGAACTGACTACGGAGGCTGTGAATGCAGCCTTGGCAGCCGATGTTCCGGCAGTATTACTATAATTAGCCTGGCCTGTTACGGCAACCGTACCGGAAGTAGCCGCTGTTGCAGAAGCTGTGCCGGAAGGAGCAGCGGCGAAGGTGATGTCGATCTTGCTGCCATCATCCAACTGAGCCGTTACTGTAGAGTTGGCCTGAAACTGAACAGTGAAATTGGTAGAAGCGGTGCCGCTACCTGCAGTATTCACAATCGTGACATTACCGGCAATGTCGGCATTCAACTGGTAGGTTGCATTCAGATTGGTGGAGGAAGCCGTCGTTACCGTTGCGCCGGTCACGCCGGTATTCACCGTACCCTGAACGAAGGCCGTGACGAATGCGGAACCGCCGCCGCCAGTGCCGTCAAGCAGATTAACACCGTTGTAATTGGTGCTTTGGGCTATTTTATTGATGGCTGATTCCAGTTTTAAGCGTTCAGCATCCAGCTTGCCGCTTTCAGCCGTGTTGTTGGCCGATGATGCCTGCGTTGCCAGAACCTGAATACGCGTTACCATATTCTGGATTTCGTTAATACCGGCATCCGCCATTTTCACCATCGCCTGGGCTTGTGTTGCATTGTTGGAGGCTGCTTTCAGTCGTTCGGTTTGTGCGCTCAATTTTGAAGAAATCGCAAAACCGGCTGCATCGTCGGCCGCATTGTTAATACGGAAACCGGATGACAGACGTTCCAGTGATTTGTTCATATTGGTGCTGTTGGTGTTGAGGTGTTTCAGTGCGGTAATTGCCGCTGTATTGGTTTGGACTACTAATGCCATTTTATTCTCTCCTTAGTGTTTTTGATACGTGGACGACTTCATGCCTTGCCACGGTGGGCGCTATTATTATTTTTGCCCGACCAGGCTCTTTCTGAACCTGCAATCAATTCTATCGGATAGACAAAACCGAACTTTAGAAAAAAAACCGCGCCTGTTTATTTTTTGTAGTTGCCAATCACACAGTGTCTGGTGAATATACCGGCCTCGTCGGCAGTCCATTTGCCCTTGTCTTTCTGCTTCATATTATCGCACCAGGCTTTGGTGCCGGGTTCTGCTGAGCAGCCGGCAAAAGACAGTGCGATGAGCAGAGCGAAGAGAGCGGCCATTAATTTTTTCATCATAATCTCCCGAGTTTTGCAATTGGCTCTGAAGTATGAACAAAATGGCAAGGCGCTACAATCTTGTTTTGATCAGAGTGCCGATTTCCGCATCACTTAATGCAACCGGATTGGTTTTCATACTGCCGGGGCTGGCATTGGCAATCAGTTTGGCAATATCCGCTTCACTGATGCCGTAATCGGATAGCAGCGGCATATCGAAATGCCTTGTCCACATTTGTAGCGTATCCAGCAGGCGTCTTCTGGCTGATGCATCATTCAGGCTGTGCTCTCCTGTCATGGCGCGGCCCGCTTCGGCATATTTGAATAATCCGATATTTCCCGAATCTTTGCTTTGCATGAGCTCGATATTCAGGCGTGCGGCCTCGAACAACAGGCTGCCGCAGACTTCACCATGCGGCATGGGAACACAGGCACCAATGGACGAGGCCAAGCCGTGTACGCTGCCGAGTCCGGCATTGGCCAGCGTCAGCCCGGATATGGAGGAGGCATAAAGCATGTCAGTGCGGGCGGCAAGATGATCGCCCTGCTCAACCGCTACAGACAGCGAGCGGGCCACCTTTTGCATGCTGCTGATGGCCAGCGCATCGGTTATCGGACTGGCGTTTTTTGAAACATAGGATTCCAGCAACTGGGTGAATGCATCCATGCCGCAGGCGGCGGTGACACGGGCCGGGCAGGAGAGGGTAAGTTCGGGATCGAGAATGATGTGCCTCGGTACCAGTTGTTCATGGCGGAATGATTTTTTGTAGCCATTGTCGCCAATCACCGAGAGCACGGCATTTTTGCTGGTTTCGCCGCCGGTGCCGGCAGTAGTTGGCAGAGCGATGAACGGGGTGGATGGGCCTGCGTATATTTTTCCGTTACCGACGCCTTCGAGATATTGCATGACCGAGTCGCCGCTTAGCAATAGCCCTGCAATGGCCTTGGCTGCATCAATCGGACTACCGCCGCCAATGGCAACCACGCAATCGGGCGGCGCATCTGTTAGAGAAGCCACAGTTGCATCAACCAACTGCGGCGAAGGCTCTGCGTTTACCCGGATACGATGCACATCGAATTCATGCTGTAACTGTTCCAGTAGCTGCGTGCAGAGCGGAGATGCATCAAAAGATGCGCCGCCAGTGACCAGCAATATGCGTTTGCCAAAGCCCCGCACAATGGTGCTCAACTCGCTGCGTCGGCCCACTCCGAAATGAATATGCGGCGTGGCGGCAAAGCTGAATGCATCTAGCATGCGTCGGCCTTCATGTATTAAGATACAGCCCGGTGAAAGGGCAGTGCCAGCAGCGCCTTGATTTCGTCACGGCTTATGGGTTTCGGCAAACGAGCGCCCAGTTGTGAGACTACGCGGGCGGCGGCATGCGAACCGAGATGCCCGGCCTGCCGCCATGTTAAACCGTTGGTAATACCGTAAAGCACGCCTGCCGCATACATATCGCCGGCCCCGGTGGTATCAATCGCTTCCACCTCAATGCCCTCAACCGGAAATGCTTCGCCGTCATGCATGATGATGGAACCGTTTTTGCCCAGCGTCAGGGCGACATTGGCGCAGTGTTTATGGATGGCATGGGCGCAGTCAATCGGGTCTTCCTTGCCGGTCAGGGCGCGCGCTTCTTCTTCGTTGCAGAATAGCAGATCTACCGGCCCTTCAATCAGGCTCTGGAATTGGTCGCGGCAGATATCAATCAGGAACGGGTCGGAGATAGTCAGCGCCACTTTGACGTTATTGGCCTTGGCCAGTTCAATCGCTTTGAGTGCGGCGGCTTTGGTCGAATCGCCGGCAAACAGATAACCTTCGACATACACATATTCAGCCTGTGCGATTTCTGCTTCATTGATATCGTCCGCATTCAGTGATGAAGAAATACCCAGGCTGGTCAGCATGGTGCGCTGTGCATCCGGCGTAATCAACACCACGCAAGTGCCGGTCTGGCCTGCACTTGGCGACACTTCGATAGCAATACCCAGTTCCATCATTTCACTCAGATACTGTTGACCGAAACCATCCGGCGCGGTTTTGCAGGCGTATGCTGCGCTTCCCCCCATATCGGCGATGCCGACTATGGTATTGGCGGCTGAGCCGCCCGAACAATAATTGATATCATGCTCGGCCAGCGCATCGAGCACTTGCTGTTGCCGCCCGTCATCGACCAGCGTCATGATGCCTTTTTCAATGCTGGCGCTTTCAAGGAATGCATCCTCGCATTGCACCTGCATATCCATAATTGCGTTACCCACGCCGTAGACATTGTATGCCATGGTTCACTCTCCGTTTTGTTGAATAATAAATGATGCTCAAGTGTGCGAGCATGAATACTTACGTCAACCAGAATCGAACGGTGTTCCAATTGGCTTCTTCTTGACAGGGTAGGGTACAAATCTAATATGGCCGCCCGCCGCCGAAGTGGTGGAATTGGTAGACACGCCAGCTTGAGGGGCTGGTGGGCTCACGCTCGTGCTGGTTCGACTCCAGTCTTCGGCACCACTCAAGCATCCAGGGATGCTCAATATAAGCCAGTAATCGTTGTGATTGCTGGCTTTTTTATTGGCCTGTTATCTATTTATCCCATTATTCCAGAATCATGGACAAGGACAGGTGATTCCAGTTGAAAGCCGACTGGGATAGTCTTGCCCTGCGATG
>CAZKME010000013.1:11240-22827 GCA_964553725.1 uncultured Zetaproteobacteria bacterium | reverse complement strand
AATAAGGTGACTACATGTTTTTTCAATACACCATCTAAACCAACATCTTACACTCCGCACGCACGATCTAGGTAACAAGCATCGAAAAAGCCTGACTCAGGCGCGTTCCATAAATTCGCCGGTTTCGGTATTGACCTTGACCTTTGTGCCTGACTCCAGATAAGGCGGCACCATAATGGAAGCGCCGGTTTCCAGTTTGCCGGGTTTGTAGGAGCCGGTCGCGGTCTGGCCCTTGATGGTGGCGTCGCACTCCACCACTTCGAGAATCACAGTTTGCGGCAGTTTGACGTTGAGCGGACGCTCTTCGTGGAATTCCACTGTCACCGTGGCTTCCGGTAACATATATGGCAGCGCATTTTCCAGCATATCGGCACCGAGCGTAATTTGATCGTAGGTTTCCATATCCATGAAATGAAAATCTTGGCCATCGGCATAGAGGTATTGCATGTTGCGTTGCGACAGTACGACGCGTTCCACCTTTTCAGTAGAGTTGAAACGTTTATTGGTTTTGGTGCCGGTTTCGATATTGCGCATTTCCAGCTGCATGCAGGCCACGCCTTTGCCCGGCGTCACATGCTGGGTTTTCATCACGCGCCACAGGCCATTATTCCATTCCAGAATGTTTCCGACTCGCGTGGTTACGACGTTAATTAGCATGATGAAACCCCTATTTCAGATTTATAAAAGGGTGCAACATAGCCATTTGATGCATTTCGGGCAACAATGCGCACATGCCGACGCTTCAGGAAACCATGGATGCATTCATCCGAAAGACTGCTATCGATCCATCCGAATCACTGAACCATGCCGAGCAGTGCATGGATGCGCTGGTCACCTATCTGCTACATTTTTCCGACTTGTTTGATGATCAGGATATACCGGATGAGGGTGAATATGCCGACTGGGAGGAGAATCTTGAATCCCACATGAACGATTTGCTGGAAGGTGATATTGAACAGGCCGGCGATCTGGGCCAATTGCCGCTCAAGACGCTGGACCCTGAGCATTTGCGTGATTTCCTGGGCTGGTTCCTGTTGCGCGAAACGGGCGATGCCGAGTTTATTCAGGCTTGTGCAGAAGCACTACAGGCGTGGGCTGCGTTTGTGCATGAATCTGGCTGGTGGACGCAGAGCGAATATCTCGGCTTTAGCGAAATGTTGGCTGACATTTCGCCTGCGGCGATCCGTGTGGCACGCTTGTCGCAGGTGCTCTTCCATTTTGTGCGTTCCGGCACCGGCGTACCGCCCCGTTTGCGCGGCCAGCGGTTTTCGCGATTTGTCGAAGGCCATGGCCGGGTATCGGACATCAGCGATCATGGTCTGTGTTTTAATTTTGAGAATCAGGGTGAGAATCAGGGTGACAAAGTCGGCCCTGTTTTACTGCCCGCGCCGATTCTGAATTTGATAGAAACAGGCGATGTGTTTGATATCGAAATGGGCCTCAGGGGTGATAGCTGGGTGATGGTGGATATCGGCCCGGTCTATCCGCGCTGCGTGTATGTGGAAGTAGAAGAATATCAGGGGCTGGAAAAAATCGCCTGAATCCATGCCTTATTCGGTATGAGGTGCATTGGTTTTTCTGTAAGAAACAGATTGCTAAGCGACCAAACCAATATGTTGATGTTACGCCCGGTTTCGATGTTATGCCTGCTGCTGGTGCTGGCTTCCTCCTGTGCGCCGAACCATAAGCCTCTGAGTAAGGAAGATAAGCAAATTATTGCAGTGATGATGGTTGTCGGTGCCGGCATTGGCGCAGGTATTGGCGTAGCAGCATCAACCGTGAGTTCGGATACGGCAGGATTTGCTTTGGCCGGCGCACTGGCCGGTGCGGCTTCCGGTTATGTGGCGGGTAATCTTGTGGTTGGTCACATGAATGAGCAGGAAAAGGAAATCCGCCTGTCTGAAGGCAGCAAGAATGGTGATGCGTATGTCGAGCGAATCAAGCCCGATGTATTGAAGATCACCCTGGATCACGGCGCTGAATTTCCTGTCGGTTCTTCCAAATTAAGCGTGCAGGGGCGTCAGGTGTTGGGCGATATCGCCAAGGCCGTACAGCGACATGGTCGCTCCAGCGTGACCATCGTGGCCTACGCCAATGATGCGTCATCGCTCAAAGCCAACAAAACCCTGTCCAGGCACAGGGCGCTTGCAGTGGCGGATTACCTGCATCAGCACGGTGTTGGCGACCCTGCCATCAGTGCTACAGGCAAGGGCAGACCAATATTTCTGCCAGCCAGCAAAACCGCCCAACAGAATCCGTATTATCGTCGCATCGAAATTATTGTAACAGGGCAGGACGCCTGATTCTTTTATCCTAGAATCCTCAGTTGGCCGCTCCATTCTGAAGGTAACATATTAAAACATATGAAATTTATCCGACTCATCGCTTAACCTGCCAGGTGAGCTGTGCTACGAGGCAACAGCACGCTTGCTGCGGCGCATGACCGCATTGTGTGTGTGTGTGGTAGACGCAGGCGCAGCTTAAGGCCATGCTATCGTGATGAAGGCGAACAAGAAACAGCAGTTGCTTGATGCGCTGGCGGGCCTGTTGCCGGCACCATCTATTCTGAGTACGGCAGAGCAACTCACGCCCTACGAGTGCGATGGGCTGTCGGCGTATCGGCAATTGCCTGCTGTGGTGGTGCTGCCCGATACGGTGGAGCAGGCGCGGGCGATTCTGGGGCTATGCCATACCGGGCAGGTTCCGGTGGTGGCGCGCGGTGCGGGCACGGGATTGGCGGCGGGTGCCATGCCGGTTAAAAACTCGCTCGTATTGTCGTTGGCAAAGTTTAATCAGATTATAAAAATTGATGCCCTGCAACGCACGGCGGTGGTGCAACCGGGCGTGCGCAATCTGGCTATTTCAGAAGCGGTATCACATCTGGGGCTCTACTATGCGCCGGATCCCTCATCTCAAATCGCTTGTACGATTGGCGGCAACGTGGCCGAGAATTCCGGTGGCGTGCATTGCCTGAAATACGGCTTGACGGTACATAATGTGCTGGGTCTGAAAATACTCGGCATGGACGGGGAATTGATTACGCTGGGCGGCGCGGCGCTGGACGGGCCGGGCTATGATCTGCTGGCGCTGATGCATGGCTCGGAAGGTTTGTTGGGTGTGATTGTTGAAGTGACGGTGAAATTATTGCCAAAACCGGAAAAGGCGCAGGTGGTGCTGGCGGCTTTTGATGATGTTGAGAAAGCCGGTCAGGCCGTCGGTGATATTATTGCCGCCGGTATTGTGCCGGCAGGGCTTGAGATGATGGACAAGCTGGCCATTGAAGCAGCTGAGGCGTTTGCTCATGTCGGCTACCCGGTTGACGCCGAGGCGGTGCTGTTGTGCGAGGTGGATGGCACTGAGGCCGGTGTGGGAGACCATATCGGCAATGTGGAACGCATCCTCAAACAGGCCGGGGCGAGCGCAGTCAGAACCTCGCAGAATGAGGCGCAGCGACTGCAATTATGGGCCGGGCGCAAAGCTGCTTTCCCTGCCGTGGGCCGGCTGGCCCCGGATTATTATTGCATGGACGGCACGATCCCGAAATCTGCATTACCGCAAGTATTGCGGCAAATTGCCCGCTGGTCGGCGGAATATGGCCTGCCGGTGGCCAACGTATTTCATGCCGGTGATGGCAATATGCATCCGCTGATTCTCTATGATGCCAATAAGCCGGGTGAACTGGAGAGCACTGAGGCATTAGGCGCGAAGATTCTCGCCCTTTGTGTGGCGGTTGGCGGCACGATTACCGGCGAACACGGCGTCGGTGTGGAAAAACTCGATTCGATGTGCGTGCAGTTTACTCAAAACGAACTGGCGCAATTCTTCGCCATCAAGGATGTATTTGATCCGGATCGCTTGCTCAACCCCGGCAAAGCCATCCCCACCCTGCATCGTTGCGCTGAACTGGGCCGCATGCACGTTCACAACGGCCAACTGCCCCACCCCGAGCTGGAACGGTTCTGATGGCTGATATTTCAAAACAGCTCCAGCAACGCATCGAGGCCGCCTGTCATGGCAATATCGCCATCAATATCATCGGCGGTGACTCCAAATCGTGGTATGGCCGCGAAGCGGTGGGACAAGCGCTGCATGTCGGGAATCACAGCGGCATTGTGAATTATCAACCCACGGAACTGATGATGACGGCGAGGGCGGGCACGCTGCTGTCCGAGATCACCGATGCGCTGGATGAACAGCGTCAGCGTTTGCCATTTGACCCCCCTCATTATGGTGATGCTGCGACGCTGGGCGGCACGGTCGCTTGCGGCTTTTCCGGCCCGCGTCGCCCTTATGCAGGTGCCTGTCGCGATTTTATTCTGGGCTGCCGAATCATCAATGGCAAAGGTGAAATCTTGCGCTTCGGCGGCGAAGTGATGAAAAATGTGGCTGGTTTTGATGTCTCGCGTCTGATGGCGGGCAGTCTTGGCACGCTGGGTCTGTTGCTTGATGTGTCGATGAAGGTACTGCCGCACCGGCAAGCTGAACAGACAGTCGTGATAGAAGCAGGTTTCATCGAAGCACTGCGCATCATGCATTGCCATGCAGCGACGCCATTGCCGGTGACGGCCATGGCGGCAGATGGGACGCATGTCTATTTCCGAATTTGCGCCACGCCGTCATCGGTACTGAATTCAGCTGCGAATATAGGCGGCGCAGTTTATGAGGATGGTCTGCAATTATGGAAAAATATCCGCGAACACCAGTTGCCCTTTTTTGCTGATAATCGGCCGCTATGGCGGCTGTCTGTCCCCTCCACTGCCGCCCATCCGCTGCTGGCGAATACACCGGATGATGACTGGTTTATAGGTTGGGGAGGCGCTCAGCGCTGGCTGAAAACCGATATGCCAGCAGCGTGCGTGTTTGAAGCGGCGCTAAACGCGGGTGGACACGCCACGCTGTTTCGCAGCCATGAGAAGCCTGACGCGGTTTTTGCGCCCATGCCGACAGCCTTGATGCATCTGCATCAGCGGCTGAAAACAGCCTTTGATCCGCAAGGGATTCTCAATCCCGGACGCATGTACGCGGCCTTGTAAGCAGAGCGATGCGTGTAACGAACAGTGCAAACTAACATTTCACCACAGTTGCTGGAGACAGCCGCCGGCAAAGAGGCCAATCGTATTTTGCGTTCCTGCGTGCATTGCGGCTTTTGCACCGCGACCTGCCCGACGTATCAGCAGCTCGGCGATGAACTCGACGGGCCGCGCGGACGTATTTATCTGATCAAGGATATGCTGGAGGGCGGAAAAGTTACGGCGATCACCCGACAACATCTGGATGGCTGTCTGACTTGCCGGGCTTGCGAAACAACGTGCCCGTCCGGCGTTGAGTTCGCCCATCTGGCCGGAATCGGGCGCACCATGGTTGATGAACTAGCGCCCCGTTCATGGCCGGATGCGATGTTTCGCAAAGTGCTGCTGGCCGTGCTGTCCAGCCGCCGCTGCTTTGCCTTGGCGCTGAGAATATTGCGACGACTGAAATTCGTCTTGCCCGTGCATATCCGTTCACATCTGCCGCCAGCGGCGGAGCCTGTATCGGCATGGCCTGAAGTCGAGCATACACGCAACATCCTGTTGATCGAAGGTTGCGTACAGCCGGAACTGGCACCCGAGATTGATGTGGCGGCCGCACAGGTGCTGAACCGGCTGGGTATTTCAGTGTTGCGTGTATCGCAGGCGCAATGCTGCGGTGCGATGGAGCATCATTTGAATGCCCGGGATGCAGCACTGAATCGGGTGCGAGCCAATATTGATCGCTGGTGGCCTTATCTGGAGCAGGGGGTTGAGGCGGTTGTATCTACGGCCAGCGCCTGTGCGCTGGAAATCAAGGAATACGGTTATGTGTTGCGCCATGATGCTGATTATGCCGACAAGGCAGCGCAAATATCAAAGGCTTGCCGTGATATTGCTGAAGTGGTGGCAGCAGAAGATTTATCTGTGCTGAAATCAGAGCGAACGACATCGGTCGCGTTTCATGCCCCCTGCACGCTGCAACACGGCCAGCAACTCGGCGGTCTGGTTGAAAACGTGTTGCAACGGGTTGGATATCAGTTGCAGCCTGTCGCCGATGCGCATCTGTGCTGTGGCTCGGCGGGCTGCTACTCATTATTGCAACCGGAAATGGCCACATCCCTGCGCGAGCATAAATTGACAGCGCTCTCGGCAACAGATCCGGACGTGTTCGCCACGGCCAATATCGGTTGTCTGAATCACCTGGCATCGGGAACTGACAGGCGGATAACACACTGGATTACGTTGCTATAAACAGGGAGTAATGTTGAGGTTGTCATGGATACCCATAGGTTATAGTATGTCTTTCTCCGGGGATAAAGGAGTGGTGGTGATGCGGCCAATTCTTTTACTGATGATGATGTGTTGGGCGACAGGCGTTTTTGCAACAAACGCTTTGGCGAGCAATGCCAAGCGATGCTTGTACGTGAATTCTTATCATGCCGGTTATGACTGGAGCGACAAGATCGAAGCGACGATCAAGGCCGGTCTGGCGGGCCACTGTGATCTGACCATTTTCCGCATGGATACCAAGCGCCACACTTCGGACGCATTCGGGCGACAAAAGGCGCTGGAGGCCAAAGCACTGATTGCGTCGCTCAAGCCCGATGTGGTGATTGTCTCGGATGATAACGCCTCCAAATATCTGGTCGCGCCCTATTATAAAAATGCTGACATCCCGTTTGTATTCTGCGGCATCAACTGGACTGCCGAGCCCTATGGCTACCCCTATCAGAATGCCACCGGCATGATTGAAGTCTCGGCCATTAAAGCATTGCTGCACAAGGCGCAAAGTATCCTTGGCGATGTCAAAACTGTGGCTTTTGTGGGCGTCAAAGGCGTGCGCACGGATGCAAAAGAATTTACCTGGATGCAAAAGATCTATGCGCGTGAAGGGGTGAAGGTGACGGCTTATTATGCCGCTACGATGGCACAGTGGCAGCAGATCTATCTGGAAGCGCAGCACAGCGACCTGATTGTACTTAATAATATCGCCGGCATCAAAGGCTGGAAGCGCAAGCAAGCCATGCAGTTTGTACGTCGGCATGCGGGCAAACTGACGGTTTCCACCTATGATTTTATGGCCGCCTACAGCATGCTGGCCATGACCAAAGTCGCGGAAGAACAGGGGGAGTGGGCGGCCAAGGTAACGATTCGCATCTTGCAGGGGAAACCAGCAGCGTCGATCCCGGTCATCGCCAACCGTCGCTTTAATATGTTTGTCAATCCGGCCATTCTGAAACAGAGTGATATTCACATGCCTGACTCCATTATGTTTAAAGCCATTAAAGTTTCACCATGACATTGAAAAGCCCCGTCCTGCTCACCGCCGTCATTATTTTTGGGCTGGTGTTTACGGCGGGCGTGATGTTTGCATCATTTCAATTTCTTGTGGAACAACAGAAAGACGCCTTTGATGAGCAATCGCGCCAGATGGCAGAGCGCATCAAGTTTGAAATTGCCGATGCGCGGGATGAAATAGGCGGCCTGGCGACAGCCTTTTATGCCGCTGAACAGATTGATTCGGACAGTTTGCACATCAATTCGACGCATATCTTCAGCCAGCATAAAGCCATCACCACCATGCTCTATGCTCCCATTGTGAAGGGTGATCAGCGCCGTGCTTTTGAGATTGAAAAAAAAGATGAAGGGCTTATATCGTTTGCCATTCATGATCTACAACAGGGGAAATCGAAGCCTTCAGCCCAACGTCCACGTTATCTGCCAATCACGCAGGTTGAGCCGTTTAATGTGGATAACATCAGCCTGTTGGGCGTGGATCTGTTTGGAGAAGCAAGCTTTCAACATGGTATCAGTGACGCCATCCGCAGTGGCGATGATGTCGCCATGGTTGCCGCACTGGGAGCAGGGGGAAACGGTTTATGGCTGTTTCGCGCTATTTACGCCGGTTTTTCGGGACAGTCCGATCCATATTTTTCCAAACATAGCGTGGATATGGTGAATGGTATGGTCGGCATCAAGGCTGATATCAGTAAATTTATTGATCTGTCGTTGCTACCCGATCAGGTCGGCCTGAGTTTGGCGGTACGGGAACGACATCAGCAGGCAGATACACAAGCCGATGATCTGACCATTATTCGCATCGGCCCGCTGGCGGCTACGCCGATATGGTTGGGCCTGAATTTTTCCAGCGATGTCGTATTTCTGTTTAAAACGCAGGATTTGGTGCTGCATATGTCGCGCAGCCTGTCGTGGTTGGATCGGGCCTTTCTGTTATTTTTCCTCAGCGGCATGGTTGGGCTCGGGTTTAGCGCGCTGCTGGTGCTTTCATTTCGCGCCCTGCTGAACAGCGAGCAACGCAACCGGGCCATTCTCGGTTCTGCCATGGATGCTATTATTAATATCAATGAACATGGTCTGGTGCAGGAATTCAACCCTGCGGCTGAGCAGATGTTCGGTTATCCGACTGGCGATGCAGTCGGTAAGGATATTGCAGATATGATTATTCCGGCCTCGCAGCGCACCAAATATCGGACGGGCATGGCCCATTACCTGGCCACCGGGGAGCAGCATGTGCTTGATGCCCAGTTGGAATTGACGGCCATGAGAAGCAATGGGGATACGTTTCCGGTTGAGTTGAATATTATAGAAGTGCTGGGTGGAAACCATCGTTTGTTTACGGCTTTTTTGCGCGATATTTCCGCTCGCAAAAAAGCTCAGGAGGAAGTTTCCCGTTTGGCGACGGTGGTTGAGCAGTCGTTCAACGCAATCATTGTCACCGATACCAAAGGTATCACGCAATATGTGAATCCGGCATATGAACTATTGAGCGGATATAGCAGCGATGAAGCCTTGGGCAAGTCTCCGGGCATGGTCAAAAGTGGCGAACACTCGGAAGCATATTATACGCGCATGTGGCAAACGCTGGCATCTGGAAAAAACTGGTCGGGCTCATTTATCAACAAGGCCAAAGATGGTCATATGTATCATGTTGAGCAAACTATATTCCCACTGTATGTCGGAAATGAACATGTCGGATACACAGCCGTGCAGCAGGATGTGACCGAGCGTGACCGTTTGCAGGAACAGTCCGAACACACGCAGCGGCTCGAAAGCCTTGGTGTGCTGGCGGGCGGCATTGCCCACGATTTCAATAATCTGTTATCTATCATTATGGGCAATGCGGGGCTGGCCGAGAAAAAAATAGATGATTACGCCTTGCCCGATGATGCGCTGCTCCGGACTCATGTACACAACATCCTGCACGCCAGTGAAAGCGCAGCCACCCTGTGTCAGCAAATGCTGGCCTATTCCGGCAAGGGGCGTTTTGTCATTCGCCCGTTGAATCTGTCATCCATTATTGCCGATATCGTGCAGTTGCTCGAATCATCTATTGCCAAACTGGCCCGGCTCGATATCCGGCTCGATTACCATTCGCCTGCCATTGATGCCGATGAAAGTCAGATGAAGCAGGTGATTATGAATCTGGTCATTAATGCATCGGAAGCGATTGGCGATCAGGCCGGGCATATCCATGTGCGTACGTCGCAGGTGCGCCTTGATAGCGGTGATATCAGCCTGTTGCTGGGGGCTGAGCAAATGCAGCCCGGCGATTATATTTTATTGCAGGTCAAGGATGATGGCTGCGGTATGGATGAGGAAACCCGAAAAAAAATATTCGATCCCTTCTTCACCACCAAATTTACCGGTCGCGGCCTTGGCATGAGTGCGATTCTCGGCATTATTCGTGGCCATCATGGTGGCTTGAAAGTCACGTCAAATCCGGGTAAAGGAACCTGCTTTGATGTTTATTTCCCTGCCTCGGAACATGCTGTGGCGGAGGTGGCCAGTCCTGCCGAAATGGCGCAAACAGAACAGGTGCATGCCACAGTGCTGGTGGTGGATGATGAAAGTGCGCTGCGTGAGCTAGCCAGTATGATTTTGCAGGATATGGGCTTGAAGGTGCTTGTTGCTGCGGACGGTGTTGAAGGTCTGGAAGTGTTGCAAAAGCAGCGGGATGAGATTGATCTGATCTTGCTGGATATGACCATGCCGAGAATGGGCGGCGAGGAATTTTACAAACAGATGCGCACAAGCATGCCGGATTTGCCTGTGATTGTGTCATCGGGATATGCTGAAGAGGATATACGCAGTCGATTCGAGGCCGGTGAGCGGATTGATTTTGTGCAAAAGCCGTATCACCCGGAAAAACTGGCTGACAAAGTGGCATCCTTGCTGTCCAAACGACAGCCGCGATAACCGCAGCGCGACTGAGGGTGAAACATTGCGCCTCCATGTTTATGCTACGCAGAGAGGTAATCACTTATGACATCATCATTTTATCCACCCCAACGCACGCTGATGGGGCCGGGCCCTTCCGATGTGAATCCGCGCATCACCCAGGCCATGGCCAGGCCTACCATTGGCCATCTCGATCCACTGTTCGTGGGTATGATGGATGAGATGAAAAGCTTGTTACAATATGCTTTTCAGACCAGCAATGCGTTAACCATTCCAGTTTCTGCGCCCGGTTCAGCCGGCATGGAAACCTGTTTTGTCAATTTGCTCGAGCCCGGCGATACCGTGATTGTATGCCAAAACGGCGTGTTTGGCGGGCGCATGAAGGAAAATGTCGAGCGCTGCGGTGCGACCGCTGTGATGGTGATGGATGCATGGGGCAGAGCCGTCGATGCCAATAAGCTGGAAGGTGCCCTGAAAACGCATCCGGAGGCAAGACTGGTTGCATTTGTGCAGGCCGAAACCTCAACCGGAGCCAGTTCCGATGTAAAAACGCTGGTAGAACTGGCGCATCAATATGATTGTTTGGCGATTGTTGATGCGGTGACTTCGCTTGGTGGCACCGAATTGCGGGTGGATGACTGGGGGGTCGATGCGATCTATTCAGGTACCCAGAAATGCCTGTCCTGCGTGCCCGGCTTATCGCCGCTATCATTGAATGAGCGCGCTATCAATGTAATCAAGGGGCGCAAGACT
The DNA here is from genome assembly GCA_964553725.1 of uncultured Zetaproteobacteria bacterium. GTDB lineage: Bacteria > Pseudomonadota > Zetaproteobacteria > Mariprofundales > Mariprofundaceae > Mariprofundus. Next base: position 11,866 of record CAZKME010000013.1, on the reverse strand, counting down.
GTGGTGCAAAGCTGGTTTCTCGATCTGAATCTGGTCATGGGCTACTGGGGCTCCGGCAGCAAACGCGCTTATCATCATACGGCCCCGGTCAATACACTGTACGCCTTGCACGAGGCGCTGGTCTTGCTTGAAGAAGAGGGTTTGGATCGAGCCTGGGCCCGTCATGACAAACATCACGCGGCGCTTAAGGCCGGTCTTGAAGCGCTGGGGCTAAGTTTTGTGGTGCCGGAGTCGGAGCGCTTGCCGCAACTCAATGCCGTCACGATTCCGGATGGCGTGGATGATGCCGCTGTGCGCGCCGCATTATTGAACGACTACAATCTTGAAATAGGTGCCGGACTGGGGCCGATGGCCGGCAAAGTCTGGCGCATTGGGCTGATGGGTTATGCGGCGCGTAAAGATAATGTGCTCAAATGCGTATCGGCGCTTGATGATGTGCTGGGTCGTTGCCATGCGCCGATCAATACAGGCGCGGCGTTATCTGCCGCAGTTTCGGCCTATCACGACTGAGGAGCCAATTGCAAAACTCTGAGGCATAGAATAAAATACTCTTTCTCGATGGTGCGTAGTAGTTATAGTTCCCCCACGCGCATCCAGTCGCGATGATTTGCAATTGGTAATACGGA
>CAZKME010000013.1:4923-11140 GCA_964553725.1 uncultured Zetaproteobacteria bacterium | reverse complement strand
GTTATAGTTCCCCCACGCGCATCCAGTCGCGATGATTTGCAATTGGTAATACGGAGGGTTGTATGTTTCACGGTACGATGACTGCACTGGTCACACCATTTTCAAACGGGGCCATTGATGAAGAATCCTTTCGCGCCCATCTGGAGCGGCAGGTTGAAGCTGGCGTCAACGGCGTCGTGCCTGCCGGTACGACAGGCGAAGCAGCCACACTCTCTTTTGATGAACACAAGCAGGTGATTCGCATCGCTGTGGAGCAGGTGGCCGGGCGCATACCGGTAATTGCCGGCACAGGAAGCAACAATACGGCTGAGTCCATTGAGTTGACGGCCGCAGCCAAATCGCTCGGTGCGGACGGGGCGCTGCTGATTTCACCCTATTACAACAAGCCGACCCAGGAAGGCATTTTCCAGCATTACAAGGCGGTGGCCGATGCTGTGCATCTCCCGCAGCTGGCCTACAATGTGCCGGGCCGCACCCATTCGAATATCCAGCCCGAAACCGTGGGGCGCTTGTCGCAAATCGCCAATATCGTCGGCATCAAGGATGCGACTGCCAATATGGAGCAACTGGTGCATACGATGGCGGCCTGCGAAGGACGTATAGAATTTTATTCGGGTGATGATGCCAGCGTCATGCCGTTTATGGCGCTCGGGGGCGACGGCGTAATTTCCGTGGCGTCCAATATAGCGCCGCAGACCATGCTTGCTTTGACTGATGCGATGCGCGCCGGGGATCTGCAAGCGGCGCGGCGCGTCCAGTTTGCCATGCGGGGGCTGAATAAAATGTTGTTTGTGCAGGCCAATCCGATTCCGGTCAAGGCGGCCTGCCATTTGCTGGGCTGGATGCCGGATGAACTGCGCCTGCCATTGTTGCCGCTTGCCGGAGAATCGCTGCAAGGTTTGCGCCATGTGATGCTGGACTTTGAATATGAACAGGATGGCGTGAGCACGCGGCTGGAGTTGGCCGATAACTGACAAAACCCCTTCTGCGCTGCGCTTGATATTCAGTTTCAGGCGCGTGGTGCATTCATTCGCCTATTTTGCCGCCACGCTGGCTGCGATTGCGGTGTTTGTGCTGGTGCTGATGCTTGCCGAGTCGGCAGTATATGCCGTGAGCGGGCAGTCGGTTTCGGTCTGGGCCATGGTGATTGCGGCCATTACAGCGGCCTTTGGCTATGCGCCGCTGGTGCAGGGCATGCAGCGCGGGCTGGATCGTATTTTCTTTCGCCACCAACTGGATATGCTGACTGCTATCCGCCAACTCGGCGCGGGTGATCTGGCCCAGTTGCAAATTGAAGATGTCGAGCGCGCCTTGCTGGAGCGCATCTGCAATGTCAGCTATCGCCGCTACGCCGCCCTCGATGAACGCGCCCTGTCCGATGGCGACTGGTTTTCCTATCCTCCCGAGGTGCCGTTCATTGCGGCTGAATTTGAGGGCGACACACATGCCGGCTATGCCCTGCGTTTGAATCTGTCGACGGCCAACGGTGAAGCGTATTTGTGGCTGGGGCCGAGGCGTGATGGCAGGCCGATGGATGCCGAAGAGCGTGCCAGTCTGGAATCATTGGCAAAATTTTCGGCCATGAGTCTGGAGCATGCGCGCCTGACCCATCAACAGGCCGAGGCGGCGCGTCTTGATTCGCTGTCGCGGGTGACTCGCCAACTGCACTCCCATGATTTGAAAAACCGCTTGCATGATCTTGCTTTTCTGGCGCATCATCTGGGTTCAGGCAAACTGGATGAAGAGGATGTGCAGCGCATGCTTACGGCCATTCGTAAGGTGACCGGGCGTATGCAGACCCTGATGCAGCGCATGTCCGACCCCAATGCGCCGGTCGATCCGGTGTTGGCACCACTGGATCTGGTGGCCTTGCTGCGATCGAGCATTCATGGCCGCTTGTGGCCGGAATCATTACAAATCGAACAGGCATTCGAGGATGTGCCGGCTGTTGCCGGAGATGCCGATTTATTGCAAGGGGTGTTTGAGAATCTCTACGACAATGCGGTACAGGCCATGCAGGGGCAGGGTAGCATTTGCATCGAAGCGAGATTGGTCGAATCGATGCATGAAGACGGGCAGGGTCAGGATGGTCTGGATCAGGATAGACGGGATCAGAATAAACCGCATGAGCAGGCCAGACAACTGGCTGAGGTGCGGGTGCGCGATCAGGGTTGCGGCATGACAGAAACATTTATCAGGCAGCGATTATTTCACCTGTTTGCGACCAGCAAAAGCAATGGTTTGGGCGTTGGGCTATATTTGAGCCGCAGAATTGTGCAAGCGCATGGCGGAACTATTACAGCCGAAAGCGGCGGTGCGCGTAAAGGTTCCACCTTCATTGTACGTCTGCCGTTGTGGCAGGATCAGGCTTGATAGAAGTGACAGTCAAAAGCCAAGCATTGCACGCAAAGAACGCAAACTGGTTATTGAAGGAGTCCCGAACATGAAACAGACCGTGCTGGTGGTAGATGATAACGATATCAATCGTTTGAATCTGAAACTGTTGCTGAAAGATTCCTACAATATTCTTGAAGCGGGTGATCTGGATGGTGCCGATGCGGCGCTCTCCGGCAACCGTGTGGATCTGGTGGTGCTCGATCTGGCTTTGCCGCCGGAGCCGGATAATCCCGAAATCGGTATGGGTTATCTGAAAAAGCTGGGTGTGGAAAGTCCGGATACGCCGGTCGTGGTGATTACCGGTCATGATGAGCGGGCGCTGGCCTTACGGGCTCAGGAACTGGGCGCACTGGATTTTTTCGGTAAGCCGTTCGATCCTGACGAGGTCAAGGGAACGATCGACCGCAGTATGGAAACGCATTGGCAGGCCATGCGCGAACAGGAAATGAAACGGGCGCTGGAAACCCGTGTGAATAATGATTTGCTGGGTGAATCCGCTGCGATGCAGGCGCTCAGAACCATGATTGACCAGGTTGCTACAGCACCCTCCACCGTATTGATTCGCGGTGAAACCGGCACTGGAAAAGAGCTGGTGGCGCGGCAGTTGCATGCGGCAAGCAACAGGGCCAAACAACCGTTTATTGCGATTAATTGCGCCGCCATGAATGTCGAATTGCTGGAATCGGAATTATTCGGTTATGAAAAAGGTGCCTTTGCCGGTGCAGGCAAGCGTAAACTCGGATGGTTTGAGCGGGCCAGCGGTGGTACGTTGTTTCTCGATGAGGTGGCCGGATTGCCGTTGCCGGTGCAGGGAAAATTGCTCAGAGCGCTGGAAAGCGGTGAGTTTTCCAGATTGGGCGGTGAGGCGATTATCCGTACCGATATGCGTTTAATTTGTTCCACCCGCGAGGATCTGGAGCAACAGGTGGCGGCGGGCGACTTTCGGGACGATCTTTATTACCGCATTCATGTGGTGGAGATCGAGGTGCCCCCGTTGCGCGACCATATCGAGGATCTGACGCAACTGGCCGATGCCATTCTGCTGCGTAAGGCGGCCATATGCGGCAAACGTATGGATGCGTTGAATCATGATGTGATGGAACAACTGGCGCGCTATAGCTGGCCGGGCAATGTGCGGGAGCTGGAGAATGTGATCGAGCGCGCCGTGGTATTGTCGGTAACACCCGTGGTGGAAACGATTCCCTCTCTGAGCGGGCCGCAGCCTGCGGGCGATGACGACGACCCGATGCAAACATGGTTCCGGCAATTGCCTGATACGGGTATTCGGGCTGAAAAGGCGGTGGCTGCATTTGAACGGCAGCTGGTTGAGGCGGCGCTGGAACGTAATCATCATATCAAGGCCAGGGCCGGGCGCTGGCTGGGTTTTGGTGATCGTGCCAAAGATAAAATGCGATATTTGTGCGAAAAATATGGTATTGAGGTGAATGAGAATCCATGAGGCGCATGCTTGGTATCGTTATGCTGATATCGGCGTTGTCTGGCGGATGGGCCATAAAGACGTACGGCTTTGCGTTGGATGAAGATTATCTTTATTACCGCGATGCCAATGTGCCGCCTTTTCAGAAGTCGCGCGAGTTTTTCGATATGCCCAACCGGGCGGGCGAGTATGAAGTGACCATGGTATCTGAAAGCATCGGGCCGTTGACCTTTCGTATGGTTCGAGTCAGAGATGAACAGGAAAAAACAATGGTGTTGCGGCGCAGCTACAGCGTCGGCAACCATGAATTTCAGGCGTATTTCGATAACCCGTCAGGTAAGGATGATCTGATTGTGGAGATCGCCAATTCCAATCCTGTGACCACGGCCAAGGTGTCGGTGTATGTTGTGGAGTTATCCGAACATTGAACTTTCTCCGCGCATCGATAAATCGCTCACCATGAAACGAGCCGGCTCTGCCCTGTTTGTCCTTGTTGCCGCCCTGTGGCTCGCAGCCAGTCTGTCTGCCTCGTTGGCTGATGCCGGAACATGGCTCGAAGGCCAGCCTGTGGTCGCAGAGGCATCCATCGTTCAATCTTCGCCGCAAATGGTTGATAGGCCGGACGGGGCGCAATCGCTGCAGGATTCACCCGGCCATGGCGCGATAAACATACTTGAGCATTATCGTTATTGGGAGGCATTCGGGGGGCTGCTTTTACTGATTCTGGTGATGTATCTGTATACGGTGCAATTGCGACGGGGCATTCGCAAAAGAACGGCTGCGCTGGAGAAAATATCATCCGAATATAAAGACATTCTTGATCACATGCAGGATGCCTATTACCGAACCAATCCTCAGGGTGAAATGACCTGGGTGTCGCTGGCCTGCGAACGTCAGATGGGCTTTGAACGACAGGAACTGATCGGCCAGCATCTCAGCGCCCTGTATTATGATGAGGACGGACGGGATGCATTTTTGCATGCATTGCAGCAAAGCAGCGGCGATTTGCAACATTACGAAGTGTGCCTGAAGCATAAGGATGGTTCCCGGCTATGGGCTGAGGTGAACGCACAGTTTTTTTACGATAAACATGGCGACATCGCCGGCGTGGAAGGCAATGTGCGCAACATCAGCGAACGCAAACGGGCGGAGCGCAAAAGCAGGGATCTGACCGGTCAACTCCAGCAGGCACAGAAAATGGAAAGCATCGGCGTACTGGCCGGCGGTATCGCACATGATTTTAATAATTTGCTGGTTGGCGTGATGGGCAATGCCGAACTGGCCATGCTCGATAATCGGCAGGAGAAGTTGCGCCCCTATCTGGAGCAAATATTCAAATCTTCCAGGCGCGGCGCTGATCTGGTGCGACAAATGCTGGCCTATTCCGGCCAGGGGCATATTTCGATGGGCGAACAGAATCTCAATATCCTGATTCAGGATGTATCGGAACTGCTCAGCACCGTGATTGGCAAACAGATCAGCCTAGAACAGACCTTGATGGATGACTTGCCCGAAATCTATGGCGACAAAAACCAGTTGACCCAGTTGATTATGAATTTGATGACCAATGCATCCGAAGCCATGCAGCAGCATCCGGGCGAAATTCTGCTGCATACCGGCGTGCGCCATCTTACGGATCAGGATTTCACGGGTATGTATATGGCAACCGAAATCGAGGCGGGAGAGTTTGTTTTTGTTGAAGTGAAAGATTCCGGTTGTGGCATGGATAAACAGACGCAGGAGCGTATTTTTGATCCATTTTTCACCACCAAGGAAACCGGCAGTGGTTTGGGTCTGGCGGCGCTGCTGGGCATCGTGCGCAGTCACGGCGGCACGCTGGCTTTGCAGAGCGCGCCGGGTGAAGGCTCCTGTTTCAGCGTGTTTTTTCCGGCCATTGCAGCAGGCCGGGGCGCGGTTGAATTACAGACAGCAGAATTTAATCTGCAGCCGGATTTATCCGGTACTGTGTTGGTGGTGGATGATGAAGAAATGGTGCGCGATGTGGCCAGACGATTGCTGGAGAGAGAGGGTATACAGGTTGTGACTGCCAGTGATGGTGTCGATGCAGTACGTGTTTTTCGCCAGCATGCTGATGATATCGCGCTCGTATTAATGGATTTAACCATGCCGGAAATGGATGGGGAGCAGGCATTTCATGCCATTCGTGCCATTCGATCTGATGCCATTGTGGTATTAAGCAGTGGATTTTCAGAGACTGATGCACTCAAACGCTTGCGACGTTACGGGCTGGCCGGATTCGTACGAAAGCCATACACGCGCAATGTATTGCTGAACGAAGTTTTTCGTTTGGGCGTGGCCAATATCAGCGCAGACGCCTTGGATTCCTGATGATGTAACCCCATATAATCGTCAAGGAGCTTT
>CAZKME010000013.1:0-4823 GCA_964553725.1 uncultured Zetaproteobacteria bacterium | reverse complement strand
ATGGATATGAACCGAATGACGCAGAAGGTCAACGAGGCGATTGCCGCAGCACAGCAACTGGCGGTGCGGTTGTCGCATCAGCAGGTGGACGGCGAACATGTACTGGCCGAGTTACTGGCTCAGCCCGATGGCCTTGCGCCGCGTTTGCTGGAGCAGGCCGGTTTTTCGCTGGATGTGTTCAAATCAGCCGTACAGCAGTCGTTGGCCAGGCGTCCGAAAGTCAGCGGTGGCGCTGTTGAAGCCGATAAAGTGTATATCACCCAGCGCCTGCAACAATTATTACAGTGCGCCGGTGATGAAGCGGAAAAAATGCAGGATGATTATATTTCCGTCGAACATGTGATGCTGGCGATGATTGATGAAGGCGACAACAGCGACGCAGGCAAGATTTTCAAGGTGAATGGAATGACGCGTGCGCGCTTTCTTGAAGCACTGGAACAAGTGCGCGGGCACCAGCGCGTGAGTACGGATTCGCCCGAATCGCAATATGAAGCTTTGAAAAAATATGGCTACGATCTGGTGGAACTGGCGCGGGCCGGTAAACTCGATCCTGTGATTGGACGCGATGAGGAAATCCGTTCGGTGATTCGCACCCTGTCGCGCAAAACCAAAAATAATCCGGTACTGATCGGCGAACCCGGTGTGGGAAAAACCGCCATTGCCGAAGGTCTGGCGCAGCGCATTGTTTCCGGCGATGTGCCGGAGGGATTGAAAAATCGCAGTCTGTTTGCGCTCGATATGGCATCATTAATGGCCGGTGCCAAATACAGAGGCGAATTTGAAGAGCGTCTGAAAGCCGTACTCAAGGAGATTAAGGAATCGGCAGGCCGGACGCTGCTGTTCATTGATGAGTTGCACACCATCGTCGGAGCCGGCAAGACCGAGGGTAGCTCCGATGCCGGTAATATGCTCAAACCGATGCTGGCCAGAGGCGAGTTGCACTGTATCGGTGCAACGACGCTGGATGAATATCGCTTGCATATTGAAAAGGACGCCGCACTGGAACGGCGTTTTCAACCGATTGTGGTTGATGCGCCGGATGTCGAAGATACCATTTCTATTTTACGCGGCTTGCGCGAACGCTTTGAACTGCATCACGGCGTGCGTATTTCCGATGGCGCACTGGTGGCGGCGGCAACCATGTCTGATCGTTATATTTCGGATCGTTTCCTGCCCGATAAAGCCATTGATCTGGTCGATGAGGCCTGTGCTTCGATTCGTACCGAAATGGATTCGATGCCCTCCGAACTCGATGCCGTTTCGCGCCGGGCCATGCGTCTGGAAATCGAGGAGACCGCGCTGAAAAAGGAAAAGGACGAGGCCAGCAAAAAACGCCTGAAAATACTGCGCAAGGAATTGGCCGATTTGCAGGAAGATCGCGATGCCATGCGGGCGCGCTGGCAGCGCGAGAAAGGTGCGATGGAGCAGGTGCGCAGTTTGCGTGAGGCGATTGAACAGACACGGCTGGATATTGAAGCGGCTGAGCGCGGTTATGAGTTGGAAAAAGTAGCCAGCCTGCGCTACGGCACATTGCCGGAGCTGGAGAAGCAGCTGGCTGAAGCCGAAGCTGCGACAGCCGAGAATAAAGCCCTGATCAGCGAAACGGTCAGCGAAGAAGAGATTGCTGAAGTGGTGGCGCGTTGGACAGGGATTCAGCTAACACGCCTGATGGAAGGCGAGCGCGATAAATTGTTGCGCCTCGAATCAGTGCTGCACGAACGCGTGATCGGGCAGGATGAAGCGGTCAAGGCGGTAGCGGATGCCGTGCTGCGCGCCCGCGCCGGTATTCGCGATCGGCATCGCCCGATTGGTTCCTTCCTTTTTCTCGGGCCAACTGGAGTGGGTAAAACCGAACTGGCACGCACGCTGGCCCGCACCCTGTTCGATAGCGAAGCCAATATGGTGCGCATCGACATGAGCGAATATATGGAAAAACATGCCGTATCTCGCCTGCTTGGCGCGCCACCGGGTTATATCGGATTTGAACAGGGCGGGCAGTTGACCGAAGCAGTGCGTCGCAAACCTTATTGCGTGTTACTGCTCGATGAGGTGGAAAAGGCGCATGCGGATGTGTTCAATGTATTATTGCAATTACTCGATGACGGCAGGCTGACCGATAGTCATGGCCGCACGGTGAATTTTCAGAACACGATTATTATCATGACCAGCAATATCGGTTCGGAATTTCTGCTCGACGGTATTGATGCCGATGGTCATGTCGATCCGGCTGCGCGTGCGCAAGTGCTGATGGCGCTAAAACAGCATTTTCGTCCCGAGTTCCTCAACCGGGTGGATGATACGGTGGTGTTCAGCCCGTTGACGCAAGCCGTGGTTGCAGATGTGGCCAAGTTGTTCCTGAGCGAACTGAAACAGCGGCTTGCCGAGCAAGATGTCGGTCTGAACATGTCTGAAGCGGCTGTCGACTGGCTGGCCAGAGAAGGTTATGACCCGGTCTATGGTGCCAGGCCCTTAAAGCGGTTTATTCAAGAGCATCTGGAGACACCGCTGGCACGATTGTTGATTGCAGGCGATGTGCCGGGTGGCGGCGTCATCATGGCGGATATGCAGGGTGAAGAGCTCGTCATCACAGCTGGTAATGCAGTCGATTGAGCGGGTGCGCGGAGAATTTCCCCTGGTCGGCGCATTTCTTGCCACTGGTCAGTGCCAATGTTGGTGTTAATGTTGCACAATGAGTGATTTTGCGCTAGCAAGTCATCTCTAAATTCGAGAGGAGGATTTATTTATGAAAAAAACACTGATGATCGTAGCTGCGGCTGCATTTGTAATGGGCGGCTTTGCTGTAACTGAAGCATCTGCTGGCGGCTTTAATGTCAAGAAATGTAAGGCTTGTCATGCCGTAAGTAAGAAAAAAACCGGGCCATCCTGGAAAGATGTAGCAGAAGCTTATGGTGATGAAGCTACGCTGGCCAAGGTTTTCGCCGATGGCTTTAAGGTTGAAGACCGCAAGGTTGCTGCTGCAAATCCTAAGTGGAAAAAGAGAGCCAAGATGATGACAGGTCAGTATAAAAAACTCATCAAAGGTCATGAAGAAGAAGCCGCTAAAGCACTTTATGCAGCTGTAGAAAGAGGCAAGATTTAGAGTTTATTGATTGCCGGTTAAGCTAAATCAAAGGCGGCCTTCGGGCCGCCTTTTTTGCGACATGTCGCGACATTAAACGCAATCAGGGTGTGGAAAATGCGCTTTCAATATCAGCCAGAGCAGGGAACCATGCAATCAGCCATGAAGAGATGATGCTGAAACTACCCAGAAAAATCAGCACCCCGACGACAATTAACAGCACACCCGAAATTTTTTCAATCATACCGAAATGGGATTTGAAATGCTGTGCCCAGCGCAGAAAGGAATCTGTCGCCAGCGCAGCCAGCAGGAAAGGAATACCCAACCCGAGCGAATAGGTGGCCAGCAACATAATACCATGCCACATATCGGCCTGCGCTCCGGCCACGGCCAGAATAGCGCCGAGAATCGGGCCGATGCAGGGCGTCCAGCCAAAGGCGAAGGCGGCACCCAGAATCAGCGCGCCGATGCCATGTTTGGCATTGACGCCGCCGGTATCGAAGCGCGCTTCCATCATCAGAAACGGGATGCGAATAATGCCGGTATAATGCAGGCCGAATACAATAATGATGACGCCGGCAATTTTAGCCAGTATGGACATATGCATCAGCAACCATTGCCCGAGCAGTGATGCCGATGCGCCGAGTGCGATAAACACAAGACTAAAGCCGGCAATAAACCATAATGATTGTCCCAAAGCGCGCCTGCGTACCGAAGATGCAGCCGCGCCGCCATCATGCTGACGCAGTTCATTGACGGAGACGCCGGAAATATATGATAAATAGGCGGGTACCAGCGGCAACACGCAGGGCGACAGAAACGATAATATTCCGGCAATCAATGCGCCGGCAAATGTAACTTCAATCATTATAAACTCCAGTTTATTGTGGCGCAAAGTATGGCAGCCAATGTCCCGCCGTTGGTCTGGGCAACAGGCAAGCCCTTACAATGCTTCTGCATGAACCCAATCAGCATAGGCTTTGGTCGTTTCACATTCCATCCGAATAATTTCGGGCAGATCATAAGGGTGATGCTGTTTCAGCCAGTTGACCACATCATCGCTGCGTTTAGCGCTTGTTTTGATGTTGATATAATATTCATCAGCCTGCTCTATCTTGCCTTGCCAGCGATAAATGGACAATCCGGGCCCGGTAATCTGAACGCAGGCCGCCAAATGCGTATCCATGAGTGCGTCAGCCAGAATGGTCGCCTCGGACATGGTGCTGACGCTGGTATGAATCAGGCAAATTTTCTGCATGCGGCATGGTAGCGTATTTATGACCAATCGGAAGTGCTTGCTGCCAAGGCTCCACATTGATTTGTGGCTTTTTTGATCGATATTTAACCTCTTTGCGGAAAATCCGTGAAGAACACATATCATAAAATAGTACAATCAGTGCATCCCTGCGATTGATCATCTACACTCGGCAATGACTGAGGGAGTGATGACACCGCAAGCATTTATTGCCAAATGGGCAACGTCGGAATTAAAAGAGCGCTCTGCTTCGCAGTCGCATTTCAATGATTTATGCGCCTTGCTCGGTGAGCCCAATCCGACCGATGCCGATCAGGCTGGTGAATGGTTCTGTTTTGAGAAGGGCGCGAAAAAGACCGGCGGCGGTGATGGTTGGGCTGATGTCTGGAAACGCGGCCATTTCGGTTGGGAGTACAAAGGCCCCGGCAAGGATCTGAATAAAGCCTATCAACAGTTGCAGCGTTATGCTGTGGCGCTGGAAAATCCGCC
>CAZKME010000012.1:0-22951 GCA_964553725.1 uncultured Zetaproteobacteria bacterium | reverse complement strand
CTTCTCAGGAGCTACCATTTTCGTAGTCATGCTGTAACTTCAGTACGATGATAGTGACCTTTTATTTTTCTTCGATTCACCCTTTGCGGTCTTTGCGTGACATCGCCTTTCAATCGCGCATTCCCGACGTTTACGTGCGTTTTACAGGGCAGTGGCCGGAGTGGCGGCATCGTTCGGAATTTTTTCAGCCGTTGGTTGTGCATCTATATTCTGTGCTGGTGCAATCGGTGCGGGCGTAATCGGTGCAGGCGCGATACTTTTCAGGCGACCAAGTTGTTCTTCCACAGCCGTAAACAGTTCCAGAGATATTTTTTTACTGATCGGTTTGTTGACCCAGTGGCCGTTCATAAATTGCTGCCCCAAGGTGCGAATCTGCAATTCGGACTGGCTCTTTTTGGTGCGGAAAACGCGGATAATAAAGCGATAACGCAGATGCACCGGGCCAGCGCCAACCATGCTCGTAAATACGCCCAAATAACTGCTGGCTGAATTTGCATTCGGTCGAATCCAGTCGCTGGTAATCACGCCGCTGGGTGAATCAACGCTCTGCACCGGCATATTCAGTGCTGTCATGGCGTCCACCGTAGCCGAAAATACTTTTGCCGGCGTCGTGGGGTAGCTGCGCGTATCCAGCGCGACCGCCTTGCCAGCAACGGCTGCTTTAGTGACCAGATCGCCTTTACCGACATTAACAGCCACCTTGTCTGGCATTGGCATTTCAATTTCCTTGCGCAGTTCAGGCGGAACATCCAACGGTTCCCGGCTATCGCCTTGCACATGCGAGCCGCTGCTACGGGCATAAACCGGTTTGCCATCATCCGCAGACCAGAATAACTTGGGCATGCTGAGTCCCTGGCAACCAGCCAGCAGTAGCGTGGATAAGATGGTAGAAGAAAAAAAGATAATTCCGAGGATTCGTTTCATGCGCGGCATTCCAGCCTGAATAGCTGGAAAGGTCAACCATGATAACTTCTTGCGAAGTTCATCAGAGCGCCCATGAATGGGCGTGAAAGGTAAATGTGATGGCGTGGCGGTTGTGTTTTTCTCTGTAGTGAATGATTTAAATATGGCTGTCACAACATCTGTAACGATAAATCCTGACCTGATATACAAAAAGGGAGGGCGTAAACGCCCTCCCTTTCGGAAAACATCGCTGTATCACTACAGCATGTCAGTGTCTTACAGGTAGAGCACGTAATCAAGAATCGTGGTCTTGTTGTTAACGCCAGAAGCGTTAGCAACCGTAGTTTTATCATTCTGATAAGACAGAGAGATAATCATGTTCTGATAAACGCTGTATGCTGCGCCAAGCTTGAAGGTCTGAACCTTGATGTTATTGGCGGCTGTTAAGCTGGCAGTCTTGCGATAGCCATAACCCAGAGCCAAAGTGACCTGAGAAATTGGTTCCACTGATGCACGCAGAGAGAATGCATCAAACTTGTCGCCAGACATCAGCGCGTTGTAACTTGCAAATGCACCTAGACCAACTTGAGCCCCTGTATCCTGAGCGCCCAGAATGTTGCCGTTGACTTTACCCTTGGCATGTGCCCAATCGCCGTAGATGCCAACGCTCATGTCGCCAACGTCGCCCTGCATCTGAGCAAATGCCCACTGCATATCCATGCTTGGTGCATTCGCGATCTTGCCGATGGTGCCGGCAACAGTACCGATACCGATGATGGTATCAAATCCTGCTACATCCAGAGTGGCTGCAACTTTAACCATCTTGGCCAGTTTCAGGCCAACATTAACGCCGCCATTAGCTGCGTTAATAGAAGCAAAGTTGGGAGCTGCGGGAATGCCTGCCCAACCTGCGCCACCACCCGGTGCAACCAGTGCGACCTGGATATAGCCCATGTCATTACCGACCCATGCGCCAATAGAAGCCATGGAGTTGGTCCAGCCAGAATTGTTCACAGCAGATACGTCGCCAACTGCACCGGCATTACCGGAATGCTGACCATATACGCTGTTGGTAACCAATGTGGCATCACCACCGAAGCTTGAGTTTGCGTAGCTCAGGCCGATTTTGAAATCGCCAACGTCAAAGCTGTTCATGACCTGCATGTTGTTCAAGCCGCCGGTATTTGTATCGCCAGTGCCACCGCCGAACTCAAGGAACACGCCGGTATTGGTGCCGGCACGGCCTGCAATCAGCAGATTCTGATCAACAGGGATGTTATATGATGTTGTGCTTGCAGTATTATTACCTGGGTTGTTGTGCTGAACATCCATACGAACCACGAATGATGCATTCAGTACGGCAGGAATAGACAGATTTTCGTCTTCAATCAAAGCCTGGTCACCCATGTCGGTGAATGAGTTCATTTTGAATGAACGGCCAAAGGCATTCAGTGCAGGAACTTCCTGGAAGTGGCAGCTTAAGCAAGCTGCGCCGGTCTGGCGTGCAAATGCCGGAATTGCTTCAGAAGTGGTCGGTGCAACTGCAACAGCAGAAACAGCAACAACAGCGAAAGCAGCAGCAGAAAGAAGTATTTTCTTCATGTTGTTAAATCCTATTGAGAGTAAATTTAGCTCCGTGGAGCCAGTGCAAAAAACCGTCCATTGTGATTGTGCGCTTTTCTTCGACCTGCTCTCGAATCAAGTTCGATTTGCAGAAATTACGCATATCCCGCCGGATGGATAGGCCGAACTATGTGTGACCTGCATCACTGGGTCAACGCGCCACAATAAGCGTGTGTCATTTTGCCACGATGCTAATAAACCTTTTTTCACCGCAGAGTACGCAGAGTTTCGCAGAGTAACATCAAAGAACAAAATAGATCGTATCTCATTTTCGATACCAGTTGTGTTGCATTATCATTGCGGGCTCAATGATCACCATCTTCCTTTAACCTAGAAACCTCAGTTGGAAGCACCCACATGGCGCAAACTCTTCATTCGCTTTGCCAAACGGGAAAAACTCTTATCACCAATGAGGTGACGGCGATTTTTCCCGTTACGCCATTCAAATCAATATCTTACACCCTGCACGCACTCCCAACTGAGGTTTCTAGGTTTATAGTTTAGGTTTTACTCTGCGAAACTCTGCGTACTCGGCAACTGCTCCATGCGTTGCTCTACCTCCTGCATCCATGCAGTCGTCTGCGGTGAAGGCTTTTGACTATAGAGATATAAAGATAGAGTTCGCACATGGATAAACATCTGGACTTAGACGATCTGGTTGCGTGGTTTGCAGCTGGAAGCAAGCCGCGTGATCAGTGGCGAATCGGTACCGAACATGAAAAAATCGGTTTCTGCATGGATAGCCTCAAGCCAATCCCCTACGATGGTGAGCGCAGCATCAACAAGCTGCTTGCCTTGCTCAAACGATATGATTGGCAGCCGGTGCTCGAAGGCGATCATCTGATTGCGCTGAAAAAGGCGGGCGCATCGGTCACACTGGAACCGGGCGGACAGGTTGAACTGTCCGGCGCGCCGCTCTCCACCATTCACCAAACCTGCCGCGAAACGACGGATTATCATGCTCTGGTTCGCACGATTTCCGATACGCTGGGGATCGGTTTTCTGGCGCTCGGATTTCAACCCAAATGGCGGCAGGATGAAATTCCGTGGATGCCGAAAGCACGTTATGCCGTGATGCGCAACTATATGCCTCAAGTCGGCCATGGCGGACTCGATATGATGACGCGCACGGCCACCGTACAAGCCAACCTTGATTTCGGCTCCGAAGCGGACATGTCCAGAAAAATGCGTATATCCCTGTGCCTGCAACCGGTAGTCACAGCGCTGTATGCAGCCAGCCCTTTTGAACACGGTCAACCATCGGGTTATCTGTCTCGTCGCGCCGCCTGCTGGCTGGATACCGATGCGCAGCGCACCGGCATTCCGGCCTGCGCCTTTGAAGATGATTTCGGTTTTGCCGCCTACGCCGAATGGGCGCTGGATGCGCCGATGTATTTTGTCATGCGGGGCGATATATATATAGATTGCGCCGGAGGCAGTTTCAGAGAATTTATGCAAGGAAAACTGCCGCAGTTGCGCGGTGAATATCCGACGATAAATGACTGGGAAACCCATATCTCCACCCTGTTCCCCGATGTGCGGCTGAAACAATATCTGGAAATGCGCGGTGCCGATGCAGGTGCCTGGCCGTGGATTTGTTCGCTGCCAGCGCTGTGGAAAGGCTTATTATATGATAAGCAGGCCGAAGATGCAGCATGGTCGATGGTGGCTGACTGGACGCATGGCGAAGTTGTCGCATTGAGAAACAGCGTGCCGCACACAGCTCTGCGCACGCCGTTCCGCGATACGAACGTACTCAAACTATGCGAGCAGATGCTGGATATTTCACGAGCCGGGCTGATGCGCTTGCATGAGATGAATGAGGCGGGAGAAGATGAAAGTATTTTTCTTGCGCCGGTGATACAGGCAGTGGAATCGGGCAAGACGCAGGCTGACCGATGGCTGGCAGCCTATCAAAATGAATGGCATCAGAATATTGACCGCATCTTCATCGAGGCCATGCATCCTTAAATGCTTCACCATTGGAGTCAAAAGCATTTACCGCAGACGACTGCATGGATGCAGGAGGTAGAGCAACGCATGGAGCAGTTGCCGAGTACGCAGAGTTACGCAGAGTAAGTCAAAGGCAAAACAGGGAGAGAAAAGACTGGCATAAAGCGTCTGCCCTCTCGTCCATATATGGGTTTTACTCTGCGGAACTCTGCGTACTCTGCGGTGAAAAAAGCTTATGCCTGTATCAACTCAATCGTATTGCCGTCGGGATCGCGGCAGAACAGGGCGCTGCGACCTGACTTGCTGGTGGTATATGTGATGTTCTCGGCATCCAGTCGCTGGCGAATGGCATCGTAATCATCCGTCTGTAGCGCCACATGGTGATCCCGCCCGCCATGCTCGGGTTTTTCGCAGCCGATATATGGATTATCCAGCAACATCAGGTGAATTTGCTGGCCATCTTCCAGGCTGTACCAGATGCCGTCAAAGCTCAAATCGGGCCGTTTGATGCGGCGCAGCCCCAATACCTGTTCATAAAATAGTCCGGCGCGCCCCATATCCGAAACAATCAGGCCGATATGCGCAATATTCATCATTCCCCCCATAACCAGGCTGCGCCGCGCACGCCCGATGCATCGCCGTGTACAGGCGGCAATAGCCGTGTGCGCACCTCGTCTGAAAACACGTATGCCTGCCACCGTTTTAGCGTCTGCTTATACAGTTCGGACAAGTTCGACAGCCCTCCGCCCAATACAATCACATCAGGATCAATGATATTGATAATACCAGCCAGCGAACGGGCCAAGCGATCAGAATAGCGGTTCAGCGTATCCCGACATGCAGAATCACCAGCACAGGCAGCGCTTGCGATGGTTTCTGTATTCAGCTTGTGGCCGGTGACTCTCAGATGATCCATAACCATGGCCGGGCCGGACAGCCAGGTTTCAATGCACCCGTTTCTGCCACAATAACAGACTGGGCCGGGCAACTCCGAATTGGCGGGTGCAGGCAGGGGATTATGGCCCCATTCACCGGCGATATGGTTGGCACCGCCCCATACCTGTCCATTTACCACGACCCCGCCACCTACGCCGGTACCGAGGATCACGCCAAATACGGTGGAATAGCCAGCGCCTGCGCCATCGACAGCTTCGGACAAGGCAAAACAGTTGGCATCGTTACTCAGCCGAATGTCGTGACCCAGAGCCTGTTCGAGGTCTTGCTGCAATGGCTTGCCGTTTAAACAGGTGGAATTGCAGTTTTTCATCAATCCTGTTTTGAGCGACACTGCCCCCGGCGCGCCGATGCCGATACTGGCTGTTGCTTTCAATTCGCCTTCGGCCCGGCACACCATTTCAGCAATCAGGGCAATGGTGGCCTGATAATCGCCAGCCGGGGTCGGACGGCGAAAGCGTATCCGTTCTACACCTTGCATATTAAGTGCAATCAACTCAATTTTGCTGCCGCCCAGATCAATGCCGATTTTCATACTGCGAGAAACTATTCACCCTGATCGATAATGAAAAGAAACAGTCAAAATCCAGGCATTTACCACAGAGTACGCAGAGTTTCGCAGAGTAAGTCAAAGACAGGAACCACAGTATAAACGCGATTGAACGCAGATAAGAAACAAAGACAAAACATTTACGATTGGTTGTGGTTTTACTCTGCGAAACTCTGCGTACTCTGTGGTGAAAGATTTTGATTATACGTTATTGTCGAAAGGGATTCTTGCTGCAACAATGCGCGGCATGACAACTGCACAGATACTGGATGGAAAAGCATTGGCAGCGCGTATGCGACAGTCCCTGACTGCCGAGGTTGCAGAATTAACTGAAAAGCACGGGCGTGCGCCCGGACTGGCGGTGATTCTGGTTGGCGGTGATCCGGCATCTCAGGTTTATGTGCGCAACAAGAAAGCGGGTTGTGAAAAGATGGGTATCGCATCCATTGCCTACAATTTATCAACCGATACCACCCAGCAACATTTACTCGGGCTGATTTCCGAGCTCAATGCCGACCCGAAAGTGGATGGTATTCTGGTGCAGCTGCCGCTGCCCGATCACATCAATCCGGATTCCCTGATCGAAGCAATTGATCCGGGCAAAGATGTCGATGGTTTTCACCCGTATAACGTCGGCAGGCTGGCAGCGCGAAAGCCTGCATTGCGCTCCTGTACGCCGTTCGGGTGTATGAAGTTGCTGGAAGAAACAGGACTGGACTTGCATGGCAAGGAATGTGTGATTGTCGGCGCATCGAATATTGTCGGCAGGCCGATGGCGCTGGAGTTATTACTGGCTGGTGCGACGGTAACGGTTGCGCATAAATTCACTCGCAATTTACGCAATCATATCGAGCGGGCCGATATCGTGGTGGCTGCGGCTGGCAAGCAGGGCTTGATTAAAGGCGAATGGATTAAGCCGGGCGCAACCGTGATTGATGTCGGCATTCATCGTCTCGACAATGGGAAGCTGACCGGCGATGTCGAATTTGAAGCAGCCGCAGAGCGGGCGGCGTGGATTACGCCGGTGCCGGGCGGCGTGGGGCCGATGACCATCACCATGCTGCTGGCCAATACTGTTGAAGCATTCAAAATACATATCGGCGACGCTTAGTCTCTTACCGATAATATCTTATATAAAATGCACAAGATATTTTACCCCGAAGGGATAAAGATACAAAGAATAAAGATACAACAGGACGAATAGATTCATGGAACATCTTATTAAAAGTCAAAAACATCATCCACGAATTACACGAATGAACACGACCTTAGGAGCGAACAAATGCATACTGGTTTTTCATTCGTGTCAATTCGTGTAATTCGTGGCTAAAGATTTTTGGTTCCGGCTATGCTGGGTTATATAATTAAAAGGATAGTCTTATTTTTCACCACAAAGACACAAATAAAGAAAATACCAGACTGATGCAAGCGTATGATTAATACTTTTCTTTTGATTACTCTGTGTCTTCGTACCTTTGTGGTGAAGGCTTAAAAAGTAATGAGATACTATTCAGGGATATTTGAATGATAGAATTACAAAAAACACCGTTATTTGATGAACACGTGGCGCTGGGCGGGAAGATGGTGCCGTTCGCTGGTTTTGACATGCCTGTGCAATATCAAAACGGCGCGCTAAAAGAATATACCTTTGTGCGCCAGAGTGGTGCCGGTTTATTTGATATCACCCATATGGGGCAGGTGCGCGTCCGTGGCGCTGGTGCGCTGGCATTCCTGCAATATGTAACCACCAACGATGTGTCGAAGCTGGCCGAGGGCCAGGTACATTATTCCGCCCTGCTGAGTGAATCCGGCACATTTATCGACGATATCACCACCTACAAACTCGGCGATACTGAATATTATCTGTGCATCAATGCCGCCAACCGGCATAAGGATATGACGCATCTGCTGGCCGAGGCAACAGCATTCGACGTCTGCGTGCTGGATGAATCCAATAACACCGCACTGCTGGCTTTGCAGGGCGCAGCGGCGCAGGCGGTTTTGCAGCCGCTGGTCGATGGCAATCTGGATGCCATCGGCTATTATAAATTTACACAGTTTAAGCTGAACGGGGAAAATGCCATTGTATCGCGTACCGGTTATACTGGAGAGGATGGGTTCGAGATTTATATTCCCAACCATATCGCCGCTGAAGTGTGGGCGCAGTTACTGAAAAACGGCGCTGAGCCAATCGGGCTAGCGGCCCGCGATATGCTGCGCACTGAAATGGGTTATGCACTCTACGGCCATGAGATTTCCGATACTGTGACACCGGTTGAAGCAAAACTGATGTGGATTACCAAACTCGATAAAGGTGATTTTATCGGTAAAGCTGCGGTTGAAGCTCGCAAGGCCAGCGGCCCGCAACAGCGTTTGATTGCATTGAAATTAACCGGGCGCGGCATCCCGCGCCAGCATTATAAAGTGTTCGTAAATGGCGAAAAAAGCGGTGAAATCACCTCCGGCATGCATTCGCCGATGGCGGGCGGGGTTGCACTGGCCTATGTAAAACCCGAACATGCGGATTCGGGTGATTTATGCGTGGAGATTCGCGGCAAACAAGTGGCAGCAGAACGCACGCGTCTGCCGTTTGTTCGCAGCAACGTAAGACGCTGAGCTGAAATAAGAATGAACCACAAAGACACGAAGGCACAAAGAAAACCCGAGGCAAAACTTTGTGCCTTCGTGTCTTTGTGGTAAATAGGAGTATGAAACCATGACCATTCCTGCTAATTTGAAATATACCAAAGACCACGAGTGGGTGCGTATCGACGGCGACACGGCCACGTTTGGCATTACCGATCATGCTCAGGAAGCGCTTGGCGATATCGTGTTTGTCGAACTGCCTGAGCTCGGGCGCGTTATCGAGGCTGGTGAAGCCTATGCCGTGGTGGAATCGGTCAAGGCGGTATCGGATGTTTATGCACCGGTGGCAGGGGAAGTTGTCGAGGTGAATGAAGAACTGGAAGGCGAACCGGAAAAGATCAATACCGATGCATTCGGGGCTGGCTGGATCATTAAAATCAAAATCGGTGATGGCGCATCGCTCGAATTGATGACCGACGACGAATATACCACCTTTTTAGAAGAATAAACGAAATTTACCTATGCGGTTTCTTCCCCATACAGATAGTGATCGGAAATCCATGCTGGAGGCCATTGGCGTTTCCGACATGGGGGCATTGTTTGCCGATATTCCGGCAGATTTTCATCTTGAAGACGGTGCATTAAATCTGCCGGACGGATTATCCGAAGCGGCGATTGTGCGCAAGTTTACGCAGGCCGCCGATAAAAATCGTAATGCGTCCAATACCACATATTTTCTTGGTGGCGGTACCTATCACCATTTTGTGCCAGCCGTGGTGGATTATGTGATTTCGCGCGGTGAATTTCTGACCGCCTATACCCCCTACCAGCCGGAAATATCACAGGGCACGTTGCAAGCTCTGTTTGAGTTTCAGACCATGATTGCGCGTTTAACCGGCATGGATGTGGCCAATGCCTCGATGTATGAAGCCGCCACATCAACAGCTGAAGCCGCCCTGATGGCGCGGCGCATCAGCCGTAAAAAACGTGTCGTGATGGCGGGCTCCGTCAACCCGCGTTATCGCAATGTGACAGCCAATTATTTATCCCGGCTCGATGGCGCGTATGTAGAAGTAAACATGGATGCGTTCAATACCGACGTCGATAAAGTGATTGCCGCCATTGATGAAGATACAGCCTGTGTGATTGTGCAATACCCTGATTTTTACGGTTCGGTGTATGCTCTCGCATCGTTGCGCGCGGCCTGTGATGCCCTTAAATGCCTGATGGTGGTGGCCTTCTCTGATATTTCCGCCTTCGCCCTGATTGAATCTCCCGGCGCGCTGGGCGCTGATATTGCTGTCGGTTCCGGTCAGTCGCTCGGTATTCCGATGGGGTACGGTGGCCCGCATCTGGGGCTGTTCACCTGCAAGCAAAAATACGTACGCCAGATGCCCGGCCGCATCTGCGGCATGACCACCGATGCCGATGGAAAACGCGGCTTTGTGCTCACCCTGTCCACCCGCGAACAACATATCCGGCGCGAAAAGGCCACCAGCAATATTTGCTCGAATCAGGGCTTGATGTGTACGGCTGCCGCCACCTATATGACGCTAATGGGCGATACCGGACTGTCCACAGTAGCGCGCCATTCAGCGGCGGCATTGCAGGCTTTGCTCACAAACCTGCCCGAGCATATTACCGCCGCGAAAGGCGCACATTACAACGAGACCGTCTTGAGCTTTTCAGACCGGGAGGCACGCGATCGCTTTCTCAAACTGGCGCAGGCCGATAACATCTTTGCAGGTATTCCGCTGGAGCGCATCGAACAGGGTGCGGCGACGCGGCATCTGCTGGTCGCAACAACGGAAATGGTAGAGATGGATGATATCAGCCGGTATCTGGCCGCACTGGAGGCAGCCCGATGAGCGAATCCGTGTCCAATACCTATAAATATTCAGCCACATCAGGCATTCAACATGAAGAAGCGCTGCTCTTTGAACATGCCCATGAAGCGCCTTCCTCCATCAATTTGCCCGGCGTAGATAGCGGTTCTTCGGCTGAGCTAACGGCATTTTCCCGCACGGAACCGGCAGGTATTCCGGGCCTGTCGGAGCCGGAAACCGTGCGCCATTTTGTGCGTCTAAGTCAGTGGAATCATGGCATCGAAACTGGTTTTTATCCGCTCGGTTCCTGCACGATGAAATATAATCCACGCGTCAATGAGCAGGTGGTTCGCTTGCCGGGGCTGGCACATATCCATCCGGATCAGCCCGATGATACGGTGCAGGGCTCGCTGGAGCTGCTGTATGAACTGCAACAATGGTTGGCTGAAATTACCGGTTTTTCGCATATCACCCTGCAACCGGCCGCCGGAGCGCACGGTGAACTGGCCGGCCTGATGATGATTCGTGCCGCCCTTGATGCGCGCGGTCAGCAGCATCGCAAAAAAGTGCTGGTGCCCGATTCAGCTCACGGCACCAATCCGGCCTCGGCCGCTCTGTGCGGCATGTACGCTGTGGAATTAAAATCGGGAGCCGATGGACGCATCGATCTGGATGAACTCAAAGCCAACCTGGATGATGATACGGCGGCGCTGATGATGACCAACCCGAATACTGCCGGCGCATTTGAATCGGATATCAAAGAAATTTGCCAGCTGGTGCATGAGGCCGGCGGCTTTGTCTATGGCGACGGCGCTAACCTGAACGCGCTGGTTGGTGTGGCACGGCCCGGCGATATGGGCATTGATTGTCTGCATATCAATGTGCACAAAACCTTCTCCACCCCACACGGCGGCGGTGGCCCCGGCGGCGGGCCTGTGGCGGTAAATGATATACTGTCCCCGTATTTGCCGGTGCCGCGCATCGAGAAACATGGCGAAACCTTCAAACTGCTGCATGCCAGCGACACCTCGATTGGCCCGGTGCTCGGCAGTATCGGGCAGACCGGCGTGTTATTGCGCGCGGCAGCTTATATCGCCGCCTTTGGCCGGAATCATTTGCATAAGATCGCTGAAGATGCCGTACTCAATGCAAATTATGTGCTGCACCGCTTGAAAGATGCCTATCACGTACCGTTTGAGGGTTTATGCAAACATGAATGTTTGTTGACCGATGCATATCAGGAAAAACACGGCGTCAAAACACTCGATATCGCCAAGCAGTTGATTGATTTGGGTTTTCATCCGATGACGGTCTATTTTCCACTGATTGTACACGGTGCCATGCTCATTGAGCCGACCGAAACCGAATCGCGCCAAACGCTTGATGCCTTCTGCGATGCCATGCTGGAGATTGCTGCCCAGTGCGAAAGCGGTGACACAGACATGCTGCACGAAGCGCCAGTCAAACCGTTCCGGCGCAGGCTGGATGAAACGCAGGCGGCCAGAAAGCCGGTGCTGGTCTGGCCAAAATAATACCCTGCTATAATACGCGCTGGTCAGGTGCTGTAATATCATTAGGATTTCTGTCCATGGAAATAATCGGATTGGGGTGGCAATGAACATTAAAAGCTTGCGTCTGGTGTTGTGTATGGTGATTTTCTTCGCTACCCCTCAGGCATGGGCCAGGGAAGTGACGCTGAATTTCAAGAATGCCGACATCCGTGCCTTTATTGAATTTGTGGCCGGTTTTTCCGGCAAGAATTTCCTGGTTGATAATCGCGTTAAAGGCAAGGTGACCATTATTTCACCCACGCCTATTTCAGAAGATCACGCCTATGATGTTTTCCTGTCCGTACTGGAAGTGAACGGATTTGCTGCCGTACCGAGTGGCACGGTCATTAAAATTATACCGCGAGCTGAAAGTAAACAGAAATCACTACCGGTGTTGATGAATAATGACACACAGAATGATGATGCCATGGTGACGCAGGTGGTTCGGCTCAAATATGCCGATGCCCAGCAACTGGTTGCATTGATTCGGCCATTGATTTCACCCAATAGTCACCTGGTGGCTTATCCGCGCGGCAATATGCTGTTGCTGACCGATAGCGCCAGCAATATTCAGCGTATCGAACGCATTTTGCGCCTGCTGGATCGTAAAGATGCGGTTGGCGTGCAGTTGTTTACGCTTAAGCATGCTTCGGCTGATAAACTGGCTACAACGATTTCCTCTCTATATGGCACAGGCGGTGTGGCAGGCGGTGCGCGCATGCCCGGCGCAGTGGGCGGGGTGAAAGCCATTGCGCATCAGCCGGGTAATATGTTGATTGTGATTGGCGCGCCGCAGATTATCAATGAAGTGGCCAATGTAATCGAGAAACTTGATATTGCGCCGGAATCGGACAGTGGCCGCTTAAAGGTGCGTTATCTGAAATATGCCAATGCAGAAGATGTCGCCAAGGTGATTAATGAACTGGTGGGCGGACAGAGCGCTGCTGCAAGCAAGCCGGGGCAGTCCAAACCGTTGTTTGCCGGCGATGTGAAAGTGGTGGCGGATAAAGCTACCAACGCGCTGCTGATTACTGCCGAACACAGCGATATTAAATCGGTAGGCATCATTATCGATAAGCTGGACGTGCGTCGCAGACAGGTGCTGATTGAGGCGCTGATTGTGGAGGTCAGTGGCAATGCCGCCCAACGCTTCGGCGTGGAGTGGATGGCTTCCGGCGGTGCCATCGCAGGCGTGCAAAACTTTAAAAATATTAAGCCTGTTGGTGCGGCGCTGGCAACCAATGCTGCGCTTGTACCACCGGCCAGCGTGGCGACTACGCTCGTATCCGCTTCGCCAACCGGATTGACGCTGGGTGTTGTCAACAAGGCGTTATCCATTGGCGCACTGGTGCATGCGATGGAATCGAATAATGATGCCAATGTACTGTCCACACCCAATTTACTGACCATGGATAACGAAGAGGCGGAGATTGTGGTGGGTAAAAATGTGCCGTTCCTGACCGGTCAAAACTCAACGCAGGGTGGCATATCGAACCCGTTCCAGACGATTGAACGCCAGGATGTCGGCCTGACGCTACGGGTTACTCCGCAAATTTCAGACGGAAATTCCGTTCGATTGAAAATCTATCAGGAAATTTCCAGCGTCGATGGCGGTACGGCTGCTGAAGGCGGCATCATTACCAGCAAACGTTCTATTAAAACAGTGGTGCTGGCCAATGACGGTCAGATGATTGTGCTCGGCGGTTTGATGCGGGATGACAATTCAGCGACGGTACAACGTGTGCCCTGTATCGGCGCGGTGCCGGTGTTGGGTGAGGCATTCCAGTTTACTGAAAACACCACTACGAAAACCAATTTGATGGTGTTTCTCAAGCCGCATATTATTAAAAGCGGCGACCAGATTGAAGAAATGACCAGTCAAAAATATAATGATATCAAGAGTCTGTACGAGCAGCCCGTAGAAGGCGGCACTGTGATTTTTCCACAACATAAAAAACAGTTGCCGGAGAATATGAAACCGAATTTACCCGTAAACAAAGATGACGCCGGGGTTCATTCGTCAGCGCAATGAAACAGTTAAGCCGATTGGGCAATGAGCTTGTTGAGGCGGAGCGTGTGCTGCGCTTTTCGCTGCCTGTACTGCGCTCCGGCCCAATCCTTCCACTTAAACCCATGCCCGATGCGGATAATCCTGTAGCGGTTAGTGCCGACGGCGATTGGCCATGGGAATTGCTCGATGACTGCCGTCGCCTGTTCGGTGCCGAAGTGCAGCCGGTGCTGGCACCTGCCGAAGCAATTCTAATCGCCATGAATCAGGTGTTCGATATGGCTTCGGCCTCGGCTGAACAGATGCTGGAGGATATGGGCGGCGATGATTTGTCACGCGAGCTCGAAGAAGTCGGCGATTTACTCGAATCCGAAGATGATGCGCCGGTGATTCGGCTGGTCAATACGCTGATTTCGCAGGCGCTCAAGGAACGTGCCAGCGATATCCATATCGAGCCATTTGAAACACGCGTGTTGGTGCGTTTTCGCATCGACGGCGTGTTGCACACCATCGTGCATCCACCCAAGGGCGTGCAAGCGGCTATTACCAGCCGAATCAAGGTGATGGCGGGGCTTGATATTGCCGAAAAACGGCATCCGCAGGACGGGCGTTTCCGGGTGAAAATTGCAGGCCGTGAAGTGGATGTACGCGTTTCTCTGTTGCCGACTGCGCATGGTGAACGGGTGGTAATGCGTTTATTGGATCGCGGTTCGGCCATGCTGAGCTTGCCTGAGCTCGGCATGAGCCCGCCGCAGCTAACGCTGATGAAAGAGGTGATTACCGCGCCGCACGGTATTGTGCTGGTCACCGGCCCGACCGGCTCTGGTAAAAGCACCACGTTGTACGCTGCGCTGATGGAAGTGGATCGCAAGAATCGCAATGTAATGACCATTGAAGACCCGATTGAATATCAGATCGACGGGGTCGGGCAAATGCAGGTGCAGCCGAAAATTGGCGTTACCTTCGCCGCCGGTCTGCGCTCGATTTTGCGTCAGGACCCCGATATTGTGATGATCGGCGAAATCCGTGATCTGGAAACCGCCGAGATTGCTATTCAGGCTTCGCTAACCGGCCATCTGGTGTTTGCCACGCTGCATACCAATGATGCCCTGTCGGCGATTCTGCGTTTGCAGGACATGGGGCTGGAGCCCTATCTGGTCGCCTCCTCATTGAATATGGTGCAGGCCCAGCGACTGGTGCGCCGCCTCTGCCCGCATTGTCGTCAACAACGGTCGGTCACAGCGGAGGATTGGGCCATGCTGGAAATGAAGCCTGACGATTATCCCGAGGTCACCCATATTTACGATGCCAACGGTTGTGACCAGTGCATGGACACCGGTTACGCCGGACGCATTGCGATTTATGAAATGGCCTATGTGTCGGAAACCATGCGTACTGCCATTCACGAGAGCAAAGGCTTGCCGGCCATGCGTCGCATCGCCAGAAAAGAGCACATGATTACCCTGCGTCAGGATGTGGCGCGTCATGTCGCGGCTGGCGTCACCAGCATTGAAGAAGTGTTGCGCGTGACCATGGAAGATGTGGTTGCTGTCGAGCCATGAGCGTTTTTGCCTATGAGGCGCTGGATGGGCGAGGGCGGCGGAAAAAAGGTGAAGTTGAAGCAGATTCGGAACGCAGCGCGCGCCAAAAACTGAAATCCCGCCAACTGGTGGTACGCAAGCTCAGTGCCATCGAAAAACAGCAGCGCGGTAAGGATGGCGTCGGTCAGGCGCGCCTGAGCGCATCGGAAACAGTCCTTTTTCTGCAACAACTATCCACCCTGACCGAAGCGGGCATGCCGTTGATTGATGCACTGGGTTCAATTGCCGATGGCATGAGCAAGCAGGCATCGCGCCGGGCGGTGTTCACGATTCGCAAGAAGGTATTGGAGGGCGGCTCGCTGGCCGAAGCATTGCGGGCCCAGCATTTCGATGAGGTGATTTGCAATATGATTGCCGCCGGCGAGGAAACCGGCCAGCTCGAAGCGGTGGCCTCGCGGCTGGCGCAGTTACTGGAGCATCGCCAGCAGTTGAATCAGGATCTGCTGTCGGCCACCCTGTATCCGGTCATTATCATGGGTTTCGGCGTCTTGGTGATGCTGTTTCTGATGACCGTTGTGATTCCCAAGATGGTGGCAGTTTTCGAGCGCGCTGGCGGCGATTTACCCACCCTGACCAAAGTGGTAATTACCCTGTCCGATTTTTTACTCGCTCATGGCGGCTGGCTGATTGTGGCGCTCGCCGCCCTGATTCTGGCCTATAAACTGCTGATGCGTAAGCCATCGGTGCGCCAGCGCCGGGATGTTCTGCTGTTACGATTACCGGGCATCTCCACCCTGTTGGTGACCATTGAAACAGCCCGTTTTTCGCGCACCCTCGGCATGCTGCTGAGCGGCGGCGTCCCGGCGCTGGCCGCCATGTTGATCGCCAACCAGAGCTGGTCGCTACTGCCGTTAAAGGCCATTGGCGAGCAGGCCAGGGAACGTTTACGAGAGGGCGAATCGCTGGCTGTTGCACTCAAAGATGGCGGTTATATTCCTTCGATGGCGATCCAGTTGCTGGCTGTCGGCGAACAGAGCGGCCAACTCGACACGATGCTGATTCGCATTGCCGATCATTACGAGAAAGAGGTGTCGCGCAATTTAAGCCGCATGTTGACCATTGCCGAACCGCTGCTGGTGATGTTTATGGCGGTGGGCGTGGGGGCGCTGGCCATGGCAATTCTGCTGCCGATTGTCGAAATGAATCAGCTGGTGAAATGAAGTGCCCGGTCACATGAAAAAAGCAGGATTGATACTGGTGGTTTTGCTGGCCTGTTCACCTGCCTGCCACGCTGACCCGGCGACTGCTTTTCGTCAGGCGGTGAATTTGGCGGCGCAGGGTGATGACATAGCTGCCGAGGCTTCATTCGGCGCGCTGGCTGAAGCTGTGCCGGAGCAAAGCGTCTGGCACCAACGCATGACTGCTGCCAGAGCATTGATCGGCATGCGCATAGCTCATCAAACGGTATTTCCTCCCCGGATCGGGCCCAATCAGCATGTGGCACTGGCATCTGCCTATGCGGTATCTCACCCCTTATTGCAGCAGACGACGCGTTGGCCAGCCACCCTTTTGGCGGTCATCATCCCCGGCGGCGGCCATGCTTGGCAGGGGCGTTGGAAAGATGCTGGTATGGCGGCGATGATGGTGTTGCCGATGCTGATATTAACATTGTGGGCGGCCAGCAGGCGGATGGGGCCGGTGACGGTATTTTTCGCTTTGATTACGATTTGGTTGTGGTCGGGTACGGTGTTTTCATCCATGTCGCTGGCCGAACGGGCCAATGCGGAAATTTATATGGCGTGGTGGCAGGGCGTCTGGCAGGCCTCGGGCTTGCCCGGCAGACCATGGTGACGCGTACCGGGTGGCATTCTTTCCCCGTTCTTTACATGTTGCTGGCGGCAGGCAGTTTCGCCGTTGCCATGCTGTGGCAGGCTATATTGCCGCCGTTATCATCCGGGCCGCAGAATATGGTGATGCATTTTTATCGAAACGTGGTCGGACAGATGGATGGGCGAGCTTGTCCTTCATATCCGGTTTGCTCGCTTTATGCAGCGCAGGCGGTGAATAAACACGGTTTACTGGTGGGTTCGTGGCTGGCCATGGATCGGCTTATCCATGAACATGATGACATTGAACAAGGTCACTGGTTGATGATTGATGGCGAGGAACGTTTGTATGACCCGCTCATACGTAATGATTTCTGGCTGGAGCCAAAGGATTAGACGATCATGCCTGCGCCAACCGTATTGTTGGTGAACGTATCAATCACAATAAAACTACCGGTCATACGATTATCTGCATAGCTGTCGCAGTGCACCGGTTTCATCAGTTTGAAGGTAATCTGGCCGATTTCATTCATTGCCAGTTCATCCGCTTCATCCTTGTTCAGGGTGTGAATATCACGGCGGAAATCGATGCTGGCCACCATCGCCTTGACAGTATTGGTGGTATGTTTGATCAGGTATTTCTGGCGTACGCTTAAGGGATCATCGCCAATCCAGCAGACGTTGGCGGTTAATTCTTTACTATCGGATGTTTCCTGCCCCACATGCACCAGCATATCGCCACGCGACACATCAATCTCATCGTCCAGGGTCAGGGTGATGCTCTGCGGCGCGAAGGCTTCTTCCAGCAGACCATCGAAGGTGACAATCTCTTTCACAGTGGAGATATTACCGCTCGGTATCGCTTTAACCGCATCACCGACTTTCACTGTGCCGGATGCAATCGCACCCATAAAACCGCGATAATCGGGCAGTTCGGCTGTTTGAGGACGATTGACCAGCTGTACCGGCAGACGGAACGGTTTTGTATCCACATCACCCAATACAGACAGGCTTTCCAGCGTTTCCAGCAGCGTCTTGCCCTTATACCAGCCCATATTGTTGCCGCGCACAGCGACCATATCGCCATCCAGCGCCGACATCGGCAGACAAATCAGATCTTTGACACCCTGTTTGGCGCAATATTCATTCATTTCTACACTGATGCTTTCGAACACGCCCTGATCGTGATCGACCAGGTCCATCTTGTTGATCGCCACAATCAGATGCGAAATACCCAACAGTCCCAAAATATGGGTGTGGCGTTTGGTCTGCGGCATAACACCGTTGCGCGCATCAATCAGAATAATGGCGGCATTGGCGGTGGATGCACCGGTGACCATATTGCGGGTGTATTGCTCGTGGCCCGGACAATCGGCCATAATGAACTTGCGTTTCGGGGTGGCAAAATAGCGGTAGGCCACATCAATGGTGATGCCCTGCTCGCGCTCGGCAGATAAACCATCGGTCAGCATGGCCAGATCAACTTCGGCAGCTGATGCGATATGTGTCGTGCCTTTTTTCTTGCGTACCGCCAAAAGCTGATCTTCAAACGCGCCCTTGGTATCGACCAGCAAACGCCCGATCAGGGTCGACTTACCATCATCGACACTGCCCACCGTCACCAGCCGCAGCAGCTCGATTTCTTTAGCCATTTTAATATTTAATTCAGTCATTTTTAAACCCTCTTTTCACCACAAAGACACAGAGACACAAAGGAAAACCAAAACAGATACATCTTTGTGCCTTCGTGTCTTTGTGGTTAAATATTCCTAGAAATACCCTTCTTTTTTCTTGTCTTCCATTGAGTTCGAGCCGTGATCGATAATGCGCGTCTCACGCTCGGAACGGCGTGCTGCCGCAGCTTCAATGACAATTTCATCCATATTCGTTGCATCCGAATGCACCGCACCGGTGCACGGGCTACAGCCCAGGGTTCGGAACCGGGACATCACCATTTTCGGTTCCTCGCCTTCGAGCAGTTGATCTTTCATCTCTTCATAATATGGAATCAGGAAATTCTTGCGCTCAATCATCAAACGCTCCTTGGCAAAATAGAGCGGCACGATTGGAATCTTCTCCTCGCGGATATACAGCCATACATCCATCTCCGTCCAGTTGGAAATGGGGAATACGCGCACGCTCTCGCCATCATGGATTCTGCCGTTATAAATATTCCACAATTCAGGCCGCTGATTTTTCGGATCCCACTGGCCAAACTCATCACGCATGGAGAACACACGTTCCTTGGCCCGGCTACGCTCTTCATCACGGCGCGCACCGCCAAAAGCAGCATCATATTCACCCTCTTCCAGCGCATCCAATAAACCCTTGGTTTTCAACGCACCACAGCAGCGCGCTACGCCGAATTCTTTCGGATTCATGCCCTTGGCAATCGCATCTTCATTGCGCCGCACAATCAGATCGGCACCGACTTCCTTGCAATATTTATCACGGAATTCGTACATTTCCTTGAATTTATAACCGGTATCGACATGCAAGAGAGAAAACGGCAACGGGGCAGGATAAAAAGCCTTGCGCGCCAGATGCAGCATCACACTTGAATCTTTGCCCACCGAATACAGCATGACCGGATTGCGAAACTCCGCCACCACCTCGCGGATGATGTGGATTGATTCAGCTTCCAGCGCTTTAAGCTGCGTCAGTTTGTGTTCAGACTTGTTACTTTCAGACATCAACGTCTCCTACCTTTTAGCATCTTCAATTGGCGACCATTATAGCACAATATCAGCCACTTATTCCAAAACCAACCACAGGCCACCAACACCACACCAGCACGATAAACAATGACAATGCAGTCAGGGACAACACAGCCCCAAATCGCAACATCGCCAGCCGTTGTACAAAACCTGTTCCGTAAATCATGGCATTGGGCGGCGTACCCATCGGTAACATGAAAGCGAATCCTGCAATAATACCAACGACCAGTGCAACTGTCAGCGGATCAATGCCTGCACCAAGCCCAACAGGAATAGCGATGGGTAACAGGATTGCTACAGCCGCTGCATTACTTACACCTTCGGTCAATAGCAGCGTCGCTAGTGTCAACACGATAATAAGCGCCAGACCCGCGACGCCTTGCGGGAAGAACTGCATGGACAGCCAGGCACCGGCACCGCTTACACTCAAGGCCGAACCCACAGCAATAGCGCCACCATACATCAGCACAACGCTCCAGCTTACCTGTTTCTCAATCTCATCCCAACTGACCAGCCGCAAGCCAAACATGGCAGCGACGCTGAGCAAGGCAATGGCCGCAAGCGAGGTGGAATGGCCACCAGCCATCCACGCGATAACGGTGAAGCTGAGCAAGCCGCCCATCAGCCATCCGCGTGGCTCCAGGTTCCCCAATTCCAGCTGCCGCTTTTCAATGCACTGGCGAGCCCGTGCAATATTCACCCCTTCAAAAGGTGTTATTACCAACAACAGGATCATGGCCGCCAACAGCATCAGCACAACCAGCGGCGCAGCCGCCAGTGTCCAGTCCATAAAGGTGAACGAATGGCCGGTAATCTGTTGCACCATGCCGAGCGCTAGCGGGCCGCGAGCGCCGCCGAGCAGCGTCATCACCCCGCCGATAATCGCTCCCCATGCTACAGCAAAAAATAGCGATTGTGCGTAGCGATCACCCATTTTTAAATCCAGATTGCGCACGATATCCCAGGCAATGGGCAAAAATATGGCGGCTACCGCATGTTCCGGCATCACAAATGCCATCGTGGCCGGTAAAAACAACATGGCCAACAATAGTTTCTTTGGACTCGAACCCACGCGGTCAATCAGCGCCAGAGCAAGATGCTCTGACAAACCTGTTGCCCTGGCACCCGCCGCCAGCATAAACGCGCCCAGAATAAAAAAGACCGCAGGCGAACCAAACATGCCATACGCCTCGGTGGCAGGCAGCACCCCGGCCAACGGCAATAAGGCCAGCCCCAGCAATGAAGTTGCGGCCAGAGGAATCAAAGCACTAACCCACAACGCCAGGCAAAACAGAAAAATCAGCAATGAACTCCAACCCTGTTCCGTTAAGCCGACCGGAGCATCCTGAGCTCCCGCCCACAATGCCAGCAGAGAAATAATGGCTAACGTCAGAAATGGCAGACCTTCTTTTGCCAACAACCAGTGCAACGATCTGCTCTGTGTTGTTTGGTAGCTGGCATCAATCTTGCCGTTTGAACGCAAGTAACGGCGCAGCCCATCCAGCCAGCCGGACAGATGGCGCCCCACATTTGAAGTCACCACCTGCTCTGGCAAATAGGGATCTTTTCCGACCAGCAGTCCGCTCTCCATAGGCGTTAACACACGTCCCATATCACGCAAGCGGTGGGTGGGCATGCCGGAAGATTCCAGCAATTCATACTGCACCAGCAAGGCCTGTTCTACATCATCCAGGCTGGCCAGCGGGCAATCACTTAACGCCGTACCCGGCAATGGGCGAAAAGGCAGCAGCATCGGCACAATGCCCTGCGCAATCAGCTTTTTCATGCCAGCAATGGTTGATTTAAGTGGTTCCAGCCCGACAATCAAATGGCTTACTACTGCGCCGGATCGAAACACAGAACTGGCATACGCAAGCGCCTTGTAAATCGCATCCTGACCGCCAATAGCCTGTTTTCCCGGACAGATTTCAGCAAATCGATCAGCATCATTCACCTCGATATTGCAGATGAAAATATCCAGGCCTGCCTCATACAACTCATCAATGGCCTGCACATCCGATGGCGCTACGGTTTCCAGCGCAATCTGGCGATGCCCCAGATGTTTACGCAACAATGCAATCACCGCGACCAACTTCCTCAAACCGACATCATCTGACGGCGAATAACCATTATACAAATAGACCGTATCGACTTCGCGCTCATCCAGCGCTGCACGCACCGCTTCAACCAGTTCAAGCGGATCACGCAGGGGCGGCTCCGATTCGTTCATCATCGAATCATACTGACAGTACTGGCATGCCTGACCCGGCTGATTGAAAAAGCCGCAGCCCAGAAACGGGTGCAGAATCAGCAAGCGATCATGCAAAGCCGAGAAGCTGCCCATGCGAGCACCGCTGCGCGTGGTCTTCTGATAAAATGAGGGGGCAGGCAACAGGGTGACTTCTGCCACCTCGCCAGCGCAATGCAGCACCGCTTTGCCGTCTTTCTCGGCCAGCGAAAAACTGCTTTTCTGGGTATAAGGCTGGCCGACCGGCACCGTACACATTTGGCCCGTAGGCAACCGGATATCCAGCACCGTTTCAATGGCATTGGCTTGAGAAATCCATTTGGAGGCATGCTGCAAACCTTCCGGCAAAGCCACGCCCCGGCTGACCAGGGACAGTTTGGTACGCCCCGGATTGGCAAACGGATGCAGATCAGTGCTGGGAGTCATCTACGCAACCAAATGAACGAGCGTTGTTTGCTTCATGTTAGATCGAAGAAATCTTCTCAACCCGGATTTTCCACTGGGTATCGGAAATTTTCTCTTTGGCATGCACTTTCTGGCCCTGCTCTTCGAGCGACAGCGGTACATTCTCAATCGGTTCCCCGTCATCAAGAATCACATCCAGCTGCGCACCAATCGGCAGCATGGTCAGTTTAATCTTGGTCTTGACGAAATTCATCGGGCATG
>CAZKME010000011.1:0-24444 GCA_964553725.1 uncultured Zetaproteobacteria bacterium | reverse complement strand
CTGAGTATTAGAGGAAAATAATAATGAAGCTCGATACCGCAGAAATTAGTTCAATTATCAAAGAACAGATCAAAGGCTTTGAGTCCAGCGCTGCTGACGCCAATGTCGGTCGTATCATCTCCGTCGGCGATGGCGTGGCGCGTGTGCATGGTCTCTCGGGTGCCATGTCCGGTGAAATGCTGGAATTTGCCGATGGCACCAAGGGTATGGTGCTGAACCTGGAGGAAGACAGCGTAGGCGCGGTCATCTTCGGTGAGTTTACCGGCCTGTCTGAAGGCGATGAAGTCAAATGCACCGGCAAGATTTTTGAGGTTCCGGTTGGCCCTGAACTGAAAGGTCGAGTGGTGAATGCACTTGGTCAGCCCATTGACGGCAAGGGTCCGATTAACGCCACTATGTTTGATGCGGTAGAAAAAATTGCTCCCGGCGTAATTGAACGAAAATCAGTCGATCAGCCTTTACAGACCGGTATCAAATCCATCGACTCCATGGTTCCTGTCGGGCGCGGTCAGCGTGAGCTGATTATTGGTGATCGTCAGACCGGTAAGACGGCCATTGCGATTGATACGATAATCAATCAGAAAGATACCGGCGTCACCTGTATCTATGTTGCTGTGGGCCAGAAAGCCTCGACTGTAGCGACTGTCGTTCGCACATTGAAAGAACATGGCGCACTCGATAATACCATTATCGTAGCTGCATCTGCATCTGAATCTGCTGCACTGCAATATATTGCGCCGTATGCAGGCTGCACCATGGGCGAATATTTCCGTGATCGTGGCGAAGACGCACTGATTGTTTATGATGATCTGACCAAGCAGGCATGGGCTTATCGTCAAGTCTCACTGATTCTGCGCCGTCCTCCGGGCCGTGAAGCGTATCCGGGCGATGTATTCTATTTGCATTCCCGTCTGCTGGAGCGCGCTTCCCGTGTGGACGAAACCTATGTTGAAAAATTTACCAATGGTAAAGTTAAAGGCAAAACAGGTTCACTGACTGCCTTGCCGATTATTGAAACGCAGGAAGGTGACGTGTCTGCATTCGTGCCGACCAATGTGATTTCGATTACCGATGGTCAGATTTTCCTTGAAACCAGCCTGTTCAACTCCGGTCAGCGCCCTGCTATCAATGCAGGTTTGTCTGTATCCCGTGTGGGCGGTGCGGCTCAGACCAAAGCCATGAAGAAAGTCGGCGGCGGTTTGCGGCTTGATCTGGCCCAGTATCGTGAACTGGCGGCATTTGCCCAGTTCGCCTCCGATCTGGATGCGGCAACGCGTCAGCAGATTGAACGCGGCAAACGTGGCATGGAAGTGCTGAAGCAGGACGAAAACAATCCTCAGTCCGTCGCAGATATGACAGCTATTCTATACGCTCTGAATAACGGTGATCTGGATGATGTCGAAGTCAACAAGGTAGTTGCATTTGAAAAAGCCTATCTGGCCAATTTGAATTCAGTCCATTCCACCCTGATGGAAGGATTGAATGCCACGCCGACCATGAATGAGCAGGTAGAAGAAGGTTTGCAGAAAGCTATTGCAGATTTCAAATCTACCGGCACGTATTAAGATGAAACAAACAACGCTCCTGCATGATTTTTTACACGCCATGATAATGACTTATATCATGGGCCGTGAAAATTCAATGCGCGTTAAGTAGAAGGGATTCGATATGGCTTCTGCCAAGGAAATACGCGGTCAGATCAAGGCGATCCAGAACACTGGTAAAATTACCAAGGCGATGGAGATGGTTGCCGCATCCAAGATGCGCAAGGCTCAGGAACGTGTGCTGGCAGCACGGGCTTATTCCGAGGGTATTCTACGTGTTGTAGGGCATCTGATGAACGCACATCCGGAATATAAACATCCATTTCTGGTGGAGCGCGACGAGATCAAGAAAGTCGGCGTGATAGTGATTACCACGGATAAAGGTTTGTGCGGCGGTTTAAACACCAATGCTCTGAAAAAAGCACTTGGATTGATGAAAGAACAGGAAGCCGATGTCGAGGTATTCACCATCGGTCGCCGTGCAGGCATGTTCATGCGCCGTATCGGTGCACCTATCAACGGGGTGGCTGAAAATGTACCGGATAGCCCTGAATTATCTGATATTATTGGCCTGATTACGCTGGCTATCGAAAAATATATTGCTGGCGATATTGATGAAGTGCATCTGGTCTACTCAGAGTTCGTCAATACGATGACTCAAACGCCGACGTCAATGCGTCTGATGCCGTGCCCGTTGCCGGAAAAGACAGATAACACTTACTGGGATTATCTCTACGAACCGGAAGCGAAAGAAGTGCTTGAAGGCGTATTACGCCGCTATGTTGAGTCATTGGTCTATCATGCCCTGCTGGAAAACAAGGCATGTGAACAATCAGCGCGCATGGTAGCGATGAAAGGTGCAACAGATAATGCCAAGGATATCGTCAAGGATCTTAGCATTACCTACAACAAGGCCCGTCAGGCTGCGATTACTCAGGAACTGGCAGAAATTTGTGCCGGTGCAGCGGCAGCAGGTTAAGGGATTTTACCAATACAACGGCTGTCAGCTCAGCGGTTGGATAGTTAGATAGCAAACTGAAACAGTCAAGAGATTCAGGAGAGGTTAGAACATGAGTACAGGAACTATTGTCCAGGTAATCGGCCCGGTAGTGGATATCCGCTTCAGTGCTGGAAAATTGCCAAAAATCTATAATGCGCTGTTGATGAGCGAGCCCAGATTAACACTGGAAGTGCAGCAGCATCTCGGTGACAACTGCGTGCGTACGATTGCCATGGGTACAACAGATGGTTTGAAGCGTGGCATGCAAGTGTCCGATACCGGTTCAGCGATCAAGGTTCCCGTCGGTCAAGCTACACTGGGTCGCATCATGAACGTGTTGGGTGAAGGCATCGACTTTGAAGGTGAAGAAGTCAAAGCTGACGAATTCATGGAAATTCATCGTGCCGCCCCGAGTTTTGATGAGCTGGCACCTTCATCAGAAATTCTTGAAACCGGAATCAAGGTCATTGATCTGATCGCACCGATTGCCAAGGGTGGTAAAGTTGGCCTGTTCGGCGGCGCTGGCGTGGGCAAGACCGTCAACATGATGGAGTTGATCAATAATATTGCCAAGGCGCATGGCGGCTTTTCGGTATTTGCCGGTGTGGGTGAGCGCACCCGTGAAGGCAACGATTTCTATTATGAAATGAAAGAGTCCAACGTGCTGGACAAAGTAGCGCTGGTATACGGCCAGATGAATGAGCCTCCGGGCAACCGTCTGCGCGTAGCTCTGACCGGTTTGACCATGGCCGAGTATTTTCGCGATGAAGGCCGCGATGTATTGATTTTTATTGATAACATCTACCGTTATTCACTGGCTGGTGTGGAAGTTTCCGCGCTGCTCGGTCGTATGCCATCTGCGGTGGGTTATCAACCCAATCTGGCTGAAGAAATGGGTCGTTTGCAGGAGCGCATTGCTTCCACCAAAACCGGTTCTATCACCTCGGTTCAGGCCGTTTACGTGCCTGCCGATGACTTGACTGATCCGGCTCCTGCCACCACATTTGCGCATCTGGATTCCACTATTGTACTGTCCCGCTCAATTGCCGAACTGGGCATTTATCCGGCCATTGATCCGCTCGATTCATCTTCCCGTCAGCTCGATCCAAAAGTGGTTGGTAATGAGCATTATGACGTGGCTCAGGGTGTTCAGCAGACCTTGCAGCGCTATAAAGAATTGCAGGATATTATTGCTATTCTGGGCATGGACGAATTATCCGATGAAGACAAGCAACTGGTGGCTCGTGCACGCAAGATTCAGCGCTTCCTGTCACAGCCGTTCCATGTGGCTGAAGTCTTCACTGGTTCTCCGGGCGTTTATGCCAAGAAGGAAGAGACCATCAAATCATTCAAGGGCATTCTGGCCGGCGAATATGATCATATGCCGGAGCAGGCATTCTATATGGTCGGCGGCATTGAAGAAGCTGTCGCTAAAGCCGAAAAGATGGCGGCTAAAGGCTAATGACTGCTACCATGCAAGTATTGGTCGCGACTGTTGAGCGCGAAGTGTATCGCGGCGAAGCTGAATTTCTGGTCGCTCCGGGAGCAGCAGGCGAGCTCGGTATTATGCCCAAACACAGCCCGCTGATCAGCTCGCTGGCATCGGGTGAGTTGCGTATTACCAATGGTGATACTGTGGATGAAGTGTTTGTTTCCGGCGGTTTTATGGAAGTGCAACCGGATATGATCACGATTCTGTCGGATTCAGCGGAGCGTGCCTCAGATATTGATGAAGCGGCAGCCGTCGAGGCTGAGCGCAAGGCCAAGGAAATACTTGAGACCAATCAGGGTGATGTGGATTATGCTAAGGCGGAAGCTGAACTGGCCATGATGACATCACGGCTTATTTGGCTGAGAAAGAAGAAGAAAAAGTAGCTTATCAAAGATGATTCCAGGGGGGCTGCATGATTGCGGCCCCCTTTTTTTTTTGGTGCACTACATTTATCGCCTTTTCTGCTATAATCGCTTGCATCTAATCCGCACTATTCATAAATCTGTGTGATGATCGCGCAGCAGTATTCATGCATAGTTTGGGCTGACTTCCGTTTTTTAGATAACGAGGGGGATTTCACTATGGGCAAACTTCATCATCCTGATTTGCAGGTGTGCGTACTGGCTGCGGGTATGGGCAAGCGCATGCGCTCGAATCTACCCAAGGTACTGCACAAGGTATTGGGCTGGGCCATGATTGATCATATTCTGCAAACCGTGGAGTTGCTCCGGCCCAAAGGCATTGCCGTGGTCACCGGGCATGCCTCCGAAATGGTACGCGAACATGTCGGGCAACCGGTTAATCTGGAATGGGTGATTCAGGATAAACAGCTCGGCACCGGGCATGCGGTCAAACAGTGCGAACAGGTCATTCGCGATGTGCGAGATGTATTGATTGTCTGTGGTGATACGCCCTTGTTACAGGTTGAGACACTGGCTCAACTGGTCTCTGAGCACAGACGCTCTGATTCCGATGTCACTGTGCTGACAGCGAATCCGCACAACCCTTTCGGCTATGGTCGTATTGTGCGCGATGCACAGGGTCATGTGAGCAGCATTGTTGAAGAGAAAGACGCGACGGACGCACAGCGCCGGATTAGCGAAGTCAGCAGTGGGATTTATTGTGTGCGTTACGAAGTGCTGTTTGAGTTATTGCACGCCATTGGTAATCGCAATACGCAGGGTGAATATTATTTGCCGGATATCGTGCCGCTGGCGCTCAATGCCGGTCAGTCTGTTGAAGCCGTGATGATGGGCGATGCCGATGAAATGCTGGGCGTTAATGACCGGGTGCATCTGGCCCACGTTGAGGATTTGATGCAGAAACGCATTATCGAGGACTGGCAGCGGCGCGGGGTGACAGTTGAAAAGCCCGATACGGTGCGTATTGAGGCCAGTGTGAAAATTGGCATTGATACGGTGATTCAGGCCGGTTGTTATCTGATTGGTTCCACTCAAATCGGCGACGAATGTCGCATTGGCCCCAATGCCGTGTTGGTGGACGCCTGGCTGGATGACCGTGTGAATGTCTATGCCTTCAGTCATATTCATGGTGCATCTGTAGGTTCGGATACGCTGGTTGGCCCCTATGCGAGATTGCGCCCTGAAGCGCGTATTGATGAACATGTCCATATCGGTAATTTCGTTGAAGTGAAAAAATCGGTGGTCGGAGAGGGCAGCAAGGTGAATCACCTGACCTATATTGGCGACACGAATATCGGTTCCAACTGCAATATCGGGGCCGGTACCATTACCTGCAATTATGACGGTGCCAATAAATTTCTTACCGAGATCGGCGATAACGTATTTATCGGTTCCGATACCCAACTGGTTGCCCCGGTTCGCGTTGGCGATGATGCAACTATCGGCGCGGGCAGTACGATTACCCGCGATGTGCAGGCCGGTGGTTTGACGATGTCCGTACGTAATGCGCAAAAGCATGTTTCCAACTGGAAAAGGCCCGAGAAGGATAAACGCTGATGTGTGGCATTGTCGGTGCCATTGGCAGTCGCAATGTTTTGCCTGTGTTGCTGCAAGGTTTGCAGCGACTCGAATATCGCGGTTATGACTCCGCCGGGCTGGCGGTTCGAGATTCCAAGGGTGGATTAAAGCGATTCCGTGCATTGGGCAAGGTGAAAGAGCTCAGGAAACTGGTGGAACAATCCGATGTGGCTGGCGATCTTGGTATTGCGCATACGCGCTGGGCCACGCACGGTACACCGGCAGAACGTAATGCTCACCCGCATATGAGTGGCGTCAGAGTGGCAGTGGTGCACAACGGCATCATTGAGAATCATGTAGCACTGCGCGACCGGCTTGTTGGCATGGGGTATGTGTTTACATCGGAAACCGATACGGAAGTCATTGCCCATTTGATGGCGGACAAACTGGAATCAGGCGCTGATTTGCTTGCTGCGGTGATTGCAGTTACCGCTGAGCTGGATGGCGCTTATGCACTGGCGGCAGCCAGTCCGGAAGATGCGGGCCGGATCGTAGTGACCCGTGCAGGTAGTCCGCTGGTGATCGGTATTGGCAAGGGTGAGAATTTTATCGCATCCGATGTGGCCGCGCTGTTGTCGGAGACCAAGCGGTTTATCTTTCTTGAAGAAGGCGATGTGGCAGAGGTTCGCCGTGACGGTATTACGGTTTTTAATGCCGATGGCGTTCAGGTTGAGCGGCCAGTCAAGACTTCGCAACTGACAGGCGGCAGTATTGAAAAAGGGCCGTATGCCCACTATATGCTCAAGGAAATATTCGAGCAGCCGGGCGTCATATCGGAGACGCTGGAAGGCAGGATTCATCATGGCCGTTTGCTGGAATCCAGTTTCGGGCATGAAACAACGGCCTTGCTGGATCAGGCCAGGCATGTACAGATCGTCGCTTGCGGCACCAGTTATCACGCCGGTCTGGTGGCGCGTTACTGGCTGGAAGAGGTGGGCATGCCTTGCAGCATTGAAGTTGCAAGCGAATACCGTTACCGCCAGGTGGTGGTGCCGGAAAATGCATTGCTTATCACCATCTCCCAGTCAGGTGAGACTGCTGATACGCTGGCAGCGCTGCGCGGCAGTCGTGAGCAAGGCTATATCGGCAGTCTGACGGTGTGCAATGTGCCGGAAAGCTCGCTGGTGCGCGAATCGGATGTCTGTTTTATGACTCGCGCCGGCACCGAGATCGGCGTGGCATCCACCAAGGCGTTTACAACTCAACTGGTTGCACTGCGTTTGCTGACCATTGCACTGGCACGTCGTGGCGGCCTGAGCGCTGACATGGAAACCGCCATGGTCAACGAGTTGCATGCGCTGCCCCGTCAGGTGGAGGTGGTGCTACAACTGGACGATGCTATCAAAGCGATGGCTGAGAGTTTTTCTGATAAACATAATGCATTATTTCTTGGTCGTGGCCCGTTTTATCCCATCGCCATGGAAGGGGCGTTGAAACTTAAGGAAATATCCTATATTCATGCCGAGGCATACCCGGCCGGTGAATTGAAACATGGGCCGCTGGCGCTGGTGGACGAAAACATGCCGGTGGTTTGTGCTCTGCCTGATGATCCGTTGCTGGAGAAGGTGCTGTCCAATCTACAAGAGGTGCGTGCGCGCGGCGGAGAACTGTTTCTGTTCAGTGACCACAAGGTGAACGTCGGCCTGGATCGTTATCAGAATTTGACGTTATCCGACATCTATCCCGGCACGGCACCGATTGTTTACTGCATTCCTTTGCAGTTGCTGGCCTATCATGTCGCGGTGCTCAAGGGTACAGACGTGGATCAACCCCGCAATCTGGCAAAATCCGTTACAGTGGAATAGCGGTTTGTGCGACAACGCTGCGGGCGTACCGGCGTGCATGGTTTCCCCGACAGGGTTGAAATATTTGTT
This sequence comes from uncultured Zetaproteobacteria bacterium, assembly GCA_964553725.1. Classification (GTDB taxonomy): domain Bacteria; phylum Pseudomonadota; class Zetaproteobacteria; order Mariprofundales; family Mariprofundaceae; genus Mariprofundus. Next base: position 16,534 of record CAZKME010000011.1, on the reverse strand, counting down.
TGATGCAAGGAAGGGGCCGTTGAAGACAGATCGTTTTGGTTTTAGTTTTGCCTGGTTGTTATTGACGCTGTTTATGTTCGCCACTGCGTCACAGGCTGCGGATCTGAGCTCGCCGTTGCCGGTGCGCAACCTTTATCCTCCGATGATGCGTTTCTTCGATCCGACGCCGGATTCGGCTCTGCGCACGTATGATCAGTCGTGGCTGTTTGAGCTGACGCAACATTATTCGACCGTGAATATTATTGATCCCCGCCCCGGTGTGCGGCTTTTGGTAGATATGGAACTGTATGTGCTGGATCCGGTTATTCGCTATGCTGTTGGCGACAGGCTGGAGTTTTCTCTCAGGGTGCCTGTCATGATGCCTGCCAGTGGTATTTTTGATTCCCTTATTATGTCATTTCATGATGGCTTTGGCTTGCCCAATAATGGTCGCGGACTGCGTCCGAATAACAGATTTTCCTATATTTTTGACAATGGTAAGGGATCCCGATGGCAAGGTAAAAGCCAGTTTGAACTGGGCAATATTGAACTATCCAGCCGATATGGATTGCTCAAAAACGAGCATTGGGGCATAGCTGCTCTGGCGGCGATTAAATTACCGACAGCCTCCAGGGCGCGTGGCTGGGGCAGCGGCGCATCCGATATTGCCGCTGGCGGCGTGCTTTCCTGGCGGCAGGGCGGTGGATTTGCCCATCTGGAAGGCTGGGTGATTCAGCCTTTGGCGAGTGATGAACCGGGCATTCGTTATCAACGCTATATGCGCGGCTCTGTGACGCTCGGCTATCAGTTGTTTGATGCTGCGTCATTGATTGCACAGGTGCAGGGCGGCAATTCACCCTATCAGTCCACGATTACCGCACTTGATCACCCACCCTTCCTTGTTTCATTCGGTTTGCGCGGTAATTTTGCTTCAACGGGCGACGGAACGTCCGGACTGGGCTGGACAGCCACCATCGTGGAAAATATCAGCCAGGTGACGGCGCAGGATATTTCTATCGCCATGGGTTTAACCTGGCGTCTTGAATAGCGACGCAAGTCGCGTTACAGCTACCCAATGATTGAATAATAAAATGGTAAAATCTTCGATTTTGTTATTCAAGAGGATGTATTGATGACTTTTGTATCCCCTGCGACCGAGTCCCGGCATGCACCTGTATGGCAGCTATGCCTGGTCTTTGTGCTGGCGCTGTTATTATTTACGGCCATGCGCTGGCAACCGGAATCGTGGTTGCGACATCAAATTGATCAACAGGCTCGAATCAATGGCATTGATTTACACTATCAGACATTGCAGGTCGATGGATTGAGCCTTCGTATGGCGCATGTTTCGATTCGGACAGCCGAACTGCCAGTGCCGGTCATGCTCGATTCCATACGTATCAGCCCGGCATGGTCATTGTTGCAATCAGGAATAGCTGCTGCTGAGGTGAAGGTCACGCTATCTGGTCAAGCGGTCAATGCTGTGCTGGTGCGGCAGGATAAATATATTGGCGTGCGTGATCTGAATGCTGTTCTTGATGTGGCTGTACTTCAGTCATTATGGAAGCCGCGCATGCCAGTGCCTGTTGATAGCGGGGGAACGCTAAAATTATCGGGACAGGTGCAACTCGATGCGCTTAGCGGCTTGCCTGTCGAGGGCCAGCTTGATGTGGTTTGGCAGCAGGCTAGTATCGATTTGCCCATGTTCAATAAGCCACTGGGGGATTATCATCTAACATTGAAAGCGACCGCCAACGCATCCGGGATCTGGCAATGGTCGCTGGGCGGCGGCACCGATGTGATGCTGTCGGGTTCCGGTCAGATGAACCTGTCCGGCAAACGGCCACAGCAATGGACGATCAACGGGCGCGTGCAGCTGCGAGCAGCACCCGAAGCCAGAGCGATTGCTACCATGCTGGGGAATCAGGCCAGATCGTTCACGATTTCCGGCAATCTACTTAATGCGCGCCTTCAGGCCATGTAGCCCGCATGATTCTAATTAAGTCGCCAGCATATTCGAATAGACTTTCATCATCGCCGGTAAAAAATAAGTTAATGAGCTACCATACCTGGGATTGAGTTCAAATATCTGCATGTTTCCATCAACCAGTTTGTAATTAAAACAGCACAGTCCCTCATAGTTCATCGTATTGAGAATTTTTGCAAAGAGATCGATGTTTGCGCATGCGCAGATTTTCGGTTTTTTGGACGGCCTGTAGCCAACACCTTTAATAAAAAGAGCTTGCTTGAATCTGAATGCCAGTGTTTTGTGAAAGACTACTTTTCCATCTACCATTAACATATGCGTTGTGAACTCATCTTGCCCTGCCACATACGCCTGTCTGAAATATTCATCCGATAAAATAAATTTCTGAAAGAACTGTTCATCTTTCGGGGTTTCAATAATTCTTGACTGGATGCCATTTTCATCTATCCGTTTTTTTAGTATATAAGGAAATGAAAGTTCATCGCTCACTGTTGGAATCATGCGTCCATAGCTGTGTTCCACCATAAAGCGGTTGAATAGCATTTTATCATTGCACAGATTCATGGCTGCCAATGGCGGGATAAAGCATTTTTTACCATGCAGTTCCGGGTAATTATCATGCAGAAAGGCGATGTCGCTTATCGCCATAGGAACCAGGATATCAAAATCATCCAAATCTACCTGTTGGAAGTTTTTGAAGGAAGGGGCGTGATGCCATACATTAATACGGCTGCGAATATGTTCTTCCCAACCATATTTATCCGAGAAAAGAATTTTGCGACGGCTAAAACAACGGGGCATCATGTATTAGTCACGGCGGCTTGGTGTACTCTGGATTCAGCTTGTTCAAATTCATGTAAACATTGTTCCGGATCATCCGTGTGAAATACAATGATGTTCTGGAGTTCCCCGGACGGTTCAATAGCGACAGCATCAAAGCTAATAGCCATCACACCATCGTGAACCCTGACCACCACCCCTTCAGCATTGAGCGGCAACTCGTGCATATAATGGCCAAGGAGCATGCTGATATGACATTTACTGCCAATTGCCAGTGTTGCATCCGTTTGAATCAGGATGCCGCTCAGACTCAAGTCAATCACCATTGCATCAAAGGGTGATACGCCGGTGGCCCACAGCCTAATCGCAATGGAAATGTTGGATCGGGTAAATTTCCGGGCATTTTCGCTTTTTTTCATATCTGTACGATTCCAGTGAATTCAGTGTTAGCCAGTATTTCATGAGCAGCGATGAAGGGCATGGAAGATACTGAGCTTAAGCGTATTTTAAAGTCAACATATGATTCCCTGCATGCGTTTCACAGGGCCGACTTTGGTGAATTCAACTCACAAGTGCACCATTGCCTGAGAAATGGAGATATGGAAGGAAAGGACATTGCACCGTCATTGCCGTAATAGTACCTAGATTCTGCAAGTCCTCGCACATACATAGCGCAAGCTCTTGATTCATCTGGCATATTGAAAAAACACTCATCACCAATAAGGTGACTACATGTTTTTTCAATACACCATCTAAACCAATATCGTACACTCTGCACGCACGATCACTTGCAGGATCTAGGTAGTAATTAAAGTAGGATGTGTCGCGATGATGACAAACTTTGACACATGCCTCTTCTGTTTCTAAGCTGACGGGACATGAAAATAGATGGAACGACAACGATTTACGGGATTATCGGCTGGCCGGTAAAGCATTCGCTTTCGCCGCTGTTCCAATCTCGTTTTCTCGAACAGAATCATAGCAATGCTGTCTATCTGCCTTTTGCGGTGGCACCTGACTTGCTCCCCCAGGCCATGGATGGATTATGGGCGCTGGGCGTGCAGGGATTCAATGTCACAGTTCCACATAAGGAGCTGGTTTTTCAGATGGTTGAGGCGGATGCTGATGCCAGACTGATTGGTGCAGTGAATACGGTTCGCCGAGGCGAAGGCGGTTGGCAGGGAAGCAATACCGACTGCTCCGGATTCAAGGCAGTGATTGACGGGTTGAACGTGAATATCAGGGGTGAACAGGTGATGCTGTTCGGTGCCGGCGGCACATCGCGGGCCGTATTGCACGCTCTGGCCGAATTGAATCCGGCTCAAGTGAATGTTTGCAATCGGAACCCTGATCGTCTGGCTGCACTGATCACATCCGCACAGCAGTCATACCCCACATTAAACTGCGTGCCGATGCCATGGCGGCAGGATGCCGTGACTGCGATTTGCGCGGAATCCTGCGTGTTGATTAACACAACCAGCATTGGATTGCAGCCGGAGCATGATTTTCCGTTTATATTATCCGGTCAGGGCGTTGCGATTGATGCCGTCTATCGCCCGGACGGGCGCACTGCTTTTGTCGATGCAGCAAGCAAGGTTGGACGCGTAAGCGTGGACGGGTTGCCCATGTTGATTGCGCAGGGGGCGGCTGCATTTGCCTGGTGGCATACTTGTGATCGCCCCAATATCGGTGAGACGCTTCAATATATGCAACAATATCTTGGGCGCAAATCATTGGCTTTGCCCGGTTGGGAGCCTGCCGCATGAATCGTTCGCGCCTGGGGGATATGCTGCTCAGACAACAACGCATCAGTCGCGAACAACTGGACTTGGTGTTGCATGAAGCCAAATTGAACGGCGATAGCCTGACCACGCAACTGGTTCAGCAGAATATCTTCGCCGAGCCTGAACTGGTCGCATTCCTGGCCAAATCTTTCGGTTGCCCGGTCATTGATCTGAATCAGGTGGATGTGGATGAGGGGTCGATCAATATTCCGCTGGATGTGCTGCACAATCATCTGGTCTTGCCGCTCAAACGAAAAGCTAACAAGCTCAAACTTGCGGTTGTCGATCCATTCGATATCAACAGTCTGGATGAAATTGCCTTTATCAGCGGTTGTAAAATCGACATTGTCGTAGCGGCTGAAAGCCAGTTAAATAAAAAACTGGATGAGCTCAGTGATAACGATGCGTATTTGCAGCAGGTGATGGATGATCTGGGAGCGATGGATGTTGAGATCGTGGATACGACCGAAGCGGACATCGACGAATATTCTTTATCTGCCGAGATCGAAGCGGCTCCGGTTGTCCGGCTGGTCAACCTGATTCTGATGGATGCAATCAAGCGCGGAGCATCGGATATTCATCTGGAACCGTATGAAAAAGTGCTGCGCGTGCGCTACCGGATTGATGGCGTGTTGCACGAGATCATGCGACCGAGTCTGAGTATGCGCGATGCCATTGTATCGCGTCTGAAAATTCTGGCCCGGCTCGATATTTCCGAGCGGCGCTTGCCGCAGGATGGACGCATCAAACTGCGTCTTTCACGCGCCAAAACGGTGGATTTTCGCGTTTCTGTGTTACCGACCCTGTTTGGCGAAAAGGTGGTGATGCGATTGCTCGACCCATCCAGTCTGCAACTGGATATGACCAAATTGGGATACGGCAGGGATGCGCTGGCATGGCTGAAAGATGCGATTCACAGACCTTACGGCATGGTGCTGGTGACCGGGCCTACCGGTTCAGGAAAAACAGTTAGTCTCTATTCAGCTGTGTCCGAATTGAATCAGCCCGGCGTGAACATTTCCACAGCCGAAGATCCTGTTGAATTCAATTTTATGGGTATCAATCAGGTCAATGTGAATGCGGATATCGGGCTGGATTTCCCCGCAGTATTGCGTTCTTTCATGCGTCAGGATCCAGACGTCATCCTCATTGGCGAAATACGTGACTATGAAACGGCGGCGATCGGCATCAAGGCTGCGCTAACCGGCCATCTGGTGCTGGCCACCCTGCATACCAATGACGCGCCCTCCACCATGACACGTTTGATTAATATGGGTGTCGAGTCCTTTTTGGTGGGTTCGGCCATTAATATGGTTTCCGCCCAGCGTCTGGCCCGATGCATTTGCCCGGATTGCAAATCACCCGAGCAGATTCCGCCTGCGGCATTGCTCGATGCCGGTGTGCCGGAAAGCCAGGTGGCCGATTATTCTCCCCGACATGGCATCGGTTGCCAAACTTGTAATGGAACCGGTTACAAGGGTAGAACGGGCATATATCAGGTGATGCCGGTTTTTGATGAAATCCGCGAAGCGGTTTATGCTGGCGAGAATACAGACAGAATCAACGCCATTGCCGTCGCGCGCGGTGTCAAAACATTGCGCATGGAGGCGCTGGAGAAAGTGAAGGCCGGTGAGATTTCTCTTGAAGAGTGTCTGCGGGTTACAGTGGCGGGCTGATAGAATCGTGATCGATATGAGGCAGGGTAAACGGTGGTGAATAACTGATGGCGACGTTTTTATGGCAGGCGAAAAACAAGCAGGGCGTGGCGAAAAGCGGCGAGATAGAGGCACCCAATCGTGAGATTGCTACAGCAATTCTGCGGCGTAAGGGGATGATGGATGTTAAAGCGAAGAAAAAGCCGATTGAAATCAACCTGTTTCCCGAGAAAGTCGACGACAAGGATATTTCAGTTTTTTTCCGACAACTCTCCACCATGATCAATGCCGGCCTGCCGCTGGTGCAGTGTTTCGAGCTGGCCGAGCGCGGCACCGAGAAAAAATCCATGGTCAAACTGCTCGGTGATGTGCGTCAGAGCCTCGAAGGCGGTAATCCGCTGGGTGAAACCATGCGCAAGTTCCCCGATGAATTTGATCGGCTTACCTGCGCTCTGGTGGAAGCCGGAGAACAGGGCGGCATACTCGATACGATTCTGCTGCGGCTGTGCGTGTATAAGGAAAAAGCCCTGAGTTTAAAAGCAAAAATCAAGTCGGCCATGGTGTATCCCATCGCCATTCTTGTGGTCTCGTTTATTGTCACCTCTATTCTGATGATTTTCGTGATTCCGGTATTTGGTGAAATGTTTGGTGATTTCGGTGCCGAATTACCAATGCCCACCCAGATTGCCATGGGCATATCCGATATCTTTGTGCAATTCTGGTATGTCGTGGTCGGTGCGCCGATTGCGCTGGTGTTTGGCATTCGGACCATATACCAGACGCCGAAAGGGCGTTACCAACTCGATAAACTGTTACTTTCCCTGCCAGTGCTGGGAGACGTATTGCGCAAGGCGTCCGTGGCCCGGTTCTGCCGCACCTTTTCCACCCTGAGCGCAGCCGGCGTACCGATTCTGGAATCGCTTGATACGGTGGCTGAGACAGCAGGCAATGTGGTGATCGAAAAAGTCATTCTGTCGTCGAAAGATTCAATATCACAGGGCCAGACGCTGACCGCACCACTGGAAGCCAGCAAGATTTTCCCCATTATGGTGACACAGATGATTTCTATCGGAGAACAGACCGGCAGTCTGGAGGAAATGCTGGGTAAAATTGCCGATTTTTATGAGGAAGAGGTGGATACCGCTGTCGATAATATGCAGCAATTGATGGAGCCGGTTATCATGGCATTTCTGGGTGTTGTCATCGGCGGACTGGTTATTTCCATGTATTTGCCCATCTTCCAGATGGCTTCCATCGTCTGATCGGGTTCAGATCGTTCTCGTTGTGCGCGGATTTCCCGTAATATGCAACTGATTCTGTACCGCGCTTTGTCAGCCGCAGTCATTGCTGTGGTGGTGGTGCTATGGATTTACCCTGCTTTAGAGCCGGCTCAGCAACAGCTAATGGGTGTAACAGGTCTGTTGTTTCTGCTGCTGCTGCCGTTACAGGCATGGATGACATCCAGCCGGGTATCCGAAAAGAATCAGTGGGCCTTCCAGTATGCATCCGATACTACGCTGGCCAGCGTGCTGATTTTTGCCTCCGGCGGCGTGTTCAGCCCTTTTTCATTTCTGTATGGTTTAATCATTATTGCATCGGGTTCGCATGCCCGTCGTCTGCTGCCAGTTGTCATGAGCCTTCTTGCCTGCTCGGGTTATCTGTCGGCTGTCTATGGCGAAGCATGGCTTGCCCGAACTGAAGGGTTGAATACACAACAGGCGCTGAATGTTCTGCTACAGGTATCCGCCCTGATTCTGGTTGGCGGCGTGATGGCCTATATGGCCCGGCGTCATGCCAGTTTACGGGCGCAGAGCGATTTGGCCGTCCGTCAGCACAGAAAACTCAAGGATTTACACGATCAAATCATGGCTGAAATGGCTGAAGGGGTGATTGTGCTGGATCGGGATTTGAACGTCAGCGACATGAATGCAGCAGCCAGATATTTACTGGGTGATAAACCGGTGGTGACGTTACTGGCTATTCCGGCGTTCGATGCGTTTTTCCAGCAGTCGAAACTGACCGATTTTCAGTGCGAGGTTGATGGTTTAGGCAATGATGCAGGGGGTGACTCTGAACGCACCTTCCTGTTGGCTGTGCGGTATTTGTCATCCGATGCCGATGCCGCATGGCTGTTGACCATCGTCGATATTTCCGAAGTCAGGCGGCTTGAGCTACAGCTGGTGCAGCAGGAAAAAATGGCGCTGCTGGGTAATATGGCGGCCATGCTGGCGCATGAAATCCGCAATCCCATTCATACTATGGTTCAGGGGCTGGAGATTATGGCTATGAAGCCGGACAGTCGGGCGATGATGCAGGGTATTTTACATGAAGAAACCCTGCGCTTGAACAGACTCGTCGGCATCATGCTCGATTACGCCAAACCTTTACAGCCGGAGCCAGCATTAACCTATCTGCCAGAGGTGATCAGGCAGGCTTTGATGCAGGTGGAGATCGCATGTCGTGAGCAGGTGTGCTGGCAGTGTGACGTTGATGAGCTGATGCTGGACGGCGATCATTTTCGTTTGGTGCTGGATAATCTGTTGTCCAATGCACTGGCCAATCGTCGCCCTGAAAGTGCTGTCGAAGTGAAGCTAAGCGCGAATGATACGGATTGGACGCTCAGCGTATGCAATACAGGCGAATTGGCGGATGATATCCGCGATAAATTATTTGAACCGTTTGTGACGGGTCGCTCCAGTGGCATCGGCCTGGGTCTGGCGACAGTGCGCCAGGTGTGTTCGGCCAACGGCTGGACGGTGAAACTCGATGCTGAAACAGGCGCTGTCTGTTTTCAGGTCAGCGGGCCGATGGACGCGGACATGATCCGGCTTGATGAACTTACGACGGAGATGAAACATGGCTGAAATTCTACTGGTTGAAGATGAAGCGAATGCCCGCAAGGTATTATGCATGGGGCTGGAGTTACAGGGCCATCAGGTCTGTGGGTGTGCTTCGCCGGCACAAGCTGCACAGCAGTTGCAGGATCACACTTTCGATGTGGTACTGACCGATTTACGCATGGAAGGGCGTGATGCGGGGCTTGATGTGATCAGCATGGTCAGAACGCAGCAGCCGCAGGCGCGGGTGTTGTTGCTGACAGCCTATGCCAGTGCCGATACGGCGGTTGCCGCCATGAAACAGGGCGCATTTGATTATTTAACCAAACCGGTATCGGGTGAAGAGCTGGCATCGGCGGTAGAGCGGGCACTGTTTGATGCGGCATCTGAGCATAGCGGGGATGGGCCAGCGGAGGCGGTATCGGCGTCGGTGGAAGTGGCCGTCGGAAATATGCTGCTGGGTGATTCCGAGCCGATGCATCGGGTGCGCGAACGCTTGAAGCGGGGGGCAAAATCCGGCTTTACGGTACTGATTTCCGGCGAGTCCGGCACAGGCAAAGAACTGGCGGCGCGTTTGGTTCATGCTTATTCCGGTCGCAGCAAGGGGGTGTTTATTCCGGTGCATTGCGGGGCGATTCCCGAAGGACTGTTTGAATCCGAAGTGTTCGGTCATTGCAAGGGCGCGTTCACCGGTGCGGACAGTGATCGTGTCGGTCTGATTGAGTCGGCCAACGGCGGCACCCTGTTTCTGGATGAGGTGGGGGAGTTGCCGTCATCTGTACAGGTGAAATTATTGCGGGTATTGCAGGAGAAGCGGGTGCGCAGGGTCGGTGAGGATTTGGAACATGACGTGGATGTGCGCGTGATAGCCGCCACCAATCGTGATCTGGAATCGGAAGTGAAAGCGGGCCATTTTCGCGAAGATTTGTTTTTTCGGCTCAATGTGGTGCCGGTGCGTATGCCGCCGCTCAGGCAGATCAGGGAAGATATCCCGCTGTTGGCCAAAGCGATTGTGCAGCAATGCAGTGAAGGTCGCGCCCGGCTCAGTGATGACTGCCTGAAGAAACTGGCGTCACTGCCATGGATGGGCAATGTGCGGGAGTTGGAGAATTTGTTACAGCGCATGCTGGCCTTGTCTGAAGGCGGTGATCTGGATGCTGCTCTGCTGGTGGAGATGTATTCTGGCCCGGATGGCGGCACGCATATTTCATTGCAAAATATGCAACAGCAGGGTGGTGATCTGGATGGCTGGGTGGCTGCAGTTGAGCAGCAATTTATTGATGAGGCGCTGGCCAGAACCGGCGGCAATATCACCAAAGCGGCCAAAGAACTGGGCATCAGTTTCCGCTCGCTGCGCTATCGTTTGAAAAAAGGACACGCACGGGAAGAAGGGACGTGATGGCGTGGGCGGCATTATTGATTGGCTTGATGGTCGGTAGTTTTGCCAATGTCTGCGTTTATCGCATTCCACGCCGCGAATCGATTGCTTTTCCCGGCAGCCATTGCCCGGCATGCAATCATGCCATCGCCGCTTACGATAATATCCCGCTGCTGTCCTGGCTGATACTCGGCGGCCACTGCCGCCATTGCCGTTCCCCGATTGCATGGCGTTATCCGCTATTGGAGCTGGTGATGGGTTTAAGCTGGGCTTTGCTGGCCTGGCATTTTGGAGTCAGCCCCGAACTGGCGGTGGCATTAAGCCTGTTTTTCCTGCTCTGGGTGCTGAGTGTTATTGATCTGGAAACGGGCCTGTTACCCAATGCCCTGACTTATCCCGGTATTGCTTTGGGTCTGGTTTTTTCATACTGGCTGGGCAGCTGGCAGGATGGCCTGATTGGCGCGGTGGCCGGTTATGCTATCTTCTGGTTGATTGCCCGCCTGTTTCTTTTGCTCAGCGGACGTGAAGGCATGGGTTATGGCGATTTCAAACTGCTGGCCATGCTGGGTGCATTTATGGGCTGGCAGGCACTGCCGTTTATCATTCTAGCCGCATCGGTGGTCGGGACGATTGCCGGCGTGGCATTTCTGTTGCTGGCCAAAAAAGGTTTGCGGGCCGAAATTCCTTTCGGCCCGTATTTGGCGCTGGCCGGCATGATCTGGTTTGTCTGGGGTGATGCGGTGCTGAACTGGTATTTGAATCTGGCCGGCCTGAATGCCTGAGCCGGGCACGCATGATACAAATCACATGAACTTGCGGCGCATCGGCTTGACCGGCGGCATTGGTAGTGGCAAAAGCACGGTGGCTGCAATGTTCGCTGAACTGGGCGTGCCGGTGCTGGATTTGGATAAAGTCGGCCATGGGCTTGTATTGCCCGGTACGTCAGGCCTGCAACAACTGGTCGAAACTTTTGGGGACGGCATTCTGAATCAGGATGCATCATTGAACAGGAGAAAACTGGCGCAGCGATGTTTTTCCGATGCCGGGCAAACCCGCAAACTCAATGCCATCATGCACCCGCTGATCTGGCAGGCGGAGGCGACATGGTTACAACAGCAGCAGAGCGGTTATGCCATGATTGAAGCTTCGGTGTTGCTGGAGTCTGGCGGTGCGGAACGCATGGATGCGGTGGTGGTCGTGCTGGCCGATGTGGAACTGCGACGCCGGCGCGTATTGGCCAGAGGCGGGCGTAGCGAGTCCGAATTTAATGTGATTGTAGAGCGGCAAGTCAGCGATGCGACACGGCGCGAGGCGGCGGATTTTATAATCACCAATAATGAAAGCATGGCAGCGGTGCAGCAACAGGTGCTGAAAACGCATGCTTTGCTTGCTTGTAACTGTTGATTTATCCGATGTCTGCGTGACAGGATGGTTGACACGGGGTTCGGAGGCCTTTAGCAATGCGTTCGTTGCCGGTACATCTCCCGGCGTTCCGGTTGTCCAATCCGACTTATGATTTATCACTTATCGTCAGCCAAGTATTGCTCAGCCACCACCACGCCGAACTTATAGTTTGATTAAAAAACTGTAGTTCATCAACTCTATTGTTAGTTGTTTCATATTTAACTGCTGGTTGCCGCTCAATCGTTATCAGCGCCAACAAAGATTCATGACCAATCGCGTCTATTATTTGGAGAGTTTCACAATGTCTCAGGAAATTGAAAGCCCACAGGAAGTGGCCGATGTGACAACATCTGCTGAAAGCGTGGAAGTAAAACCCCGTCGCAGGGGTCGCCCGCGTAAGATCGTGGATACTCAGGAAGGCGAAGGGAATGCTACTCAGCAAGCACAATCGCAAACAGTGACTGAGGTAAAAGAGCCGGCTGAGGACACACCGCGTCGTCGCGGCCGCCCGCCTAAGGTCGATCATCAGGAGCCTGTGAATAAAGAGAATATAGCGGTTCCAGAAGCGAAAAGCGGAGTTCCGGAAAGTAATCATGAACAACCGCGTCGCGGTCGCTGGAAGAAGGGCGAGCGCAACAATAAGGGTGATCGCAATCCCAAACGGGGTCGCCGCGAAGAGCCGGAAGAGAAAATTTCCGATGAGATGGAAGGCATATCGGTGAATCTGAAAGAAATATCGGCCAAATCACCGACCGAGTTACTGGAACTGGCCGATACCTATGATATTGATAATGCCGCCGGCTTGCGCAAGCAGGAGCAGGTATCTGCCATTTTGCGCGCCCACGGTCTGCGCAGTGGCACGATTTATAGTGAAGGGGTGCTGGAGATTCTGCCGGACGGATTCGGCTTCCTGCGTTCACCCGATGCCAATTATTTGTCCGGGCCGGATGATGTATACGTGTCCGGGCACCAGATTCGCCGTTTCTTCCTGCGCAAGGGCGATACAGTCGCCGGGGAAATCCGGGCACCGCGTCGGGGCGAGAAATATTTCGCGCTGAAAACGGTCGATACCACCAATGGTGAATCACCTGAAGCGGCAAGAACCAAAGTCCTGTTTGATAATCTGACGCCGTTATATCCTGATGAGCGTTTGCATATGGAAGTCGAGAGCCCGGGCCAAAAAGATTTGACCGGTCGTATTATCGATATCGTATCGCCGATTGGTAAAGGCCAGCGCGCCTTGCTGGTAGCTCCGCCACGTACCGGTAAAACCGTGATGATGCAGGCGATTGCCCATTCCATCGAAGCCAATCACCCGGCTGTGGAGCTGATGGTGCTGCTGATTGACGAGCGCCCGGAAGAAGTGACTGATATGAAGCGATCCGTGCGGGGCGAGGTAATTTCATCCACCTTCGATGAACCGGCCCAGCGCCATGTACAAGTGTCTGAAATGGTCATTGAGAAGGCCAAACGACTGGTGGAGCACGGTAAGGATGTGGTGATTCTGCTCGATTCGATTACCAGGCTGGCGCGCGCTTATAACACGGTAGTTCCATCCTCCGGCAAGATTCTGACCGGCGGCGTGGATGCCAATGCCCTGCATCGGCCCAAACGGTTTTTCGGAGCGGCGCGCAACATCGAAGGCGGCGGTTCACTGACCATTATTGCCACCGCACTGGTGGAAACCGGTTCGAAGATGGATGAAGTGATTTTCGAAGAGTTCAAGGGCACCGGCAATATGGAAATCAGGCTGGATCGCAAGTTGACTGATAAGCGCGTCTTCCCGTCCATCGATATCGCCCCGTCCGGCACCCGTAAAGAGGAACTGCTGACCCCGCCTGAGGATTTGAAGAAGGTTTGGATTTTGCGCAAGATTCTTTCACCGATGGGCACCGTTGATGCGATGGAGTTTCTGCTCGATAAACTGAGCCCGACCAAAAACAACGCTGAATTCTTTGATCGTATGAATCAGTAAGAGGCGTGTGGGGCGTAAGATATTTTTCTCCTCGTTGCTATAGATTTTATTTGACCTATCCACTTTGCATACTATAATGATGGTAGAAAGGAAGAGGATCTTGACTATCATGGTTATGCACTGAATATTAAAGTTACTCTGAAAAATTCAGAGTATCCGTGCGGTCGATAGAAGGCTGCTTTCTGTTCTGAATCAGCACAGGATGTACCTGTTCAAAGCTTCCTTAACTTCTGAATAAGCGGCATGAGGAGAGGTGCTATCAATAATTGCATATATGGTATGGTTGAAAACCGTGCCAAGCTTATGCCTGATGCGCATGCTTTTATCGCTCCTGAGCACCCGGCACTGACCTATTCAAAGCTTGCTGATCAGGTAAACTATGTCGTTTCATTTTTTAACGCTATTGGAATCGGACGCAATAATTGTGTCGTAACAGTTTTGCCCAATGGGCCTGAAATGGCTGTGGCCTTCATATCTATTGCATCCGGAGCAACTGTAGCGCCTCTTAACCCTGCTTACAGCGCCAAAGAATTCGATAGTTATTTTTCCTTGCTTAAGCCAAAGGCTGTTGTCGTGGCCTCCGGTTTGGATTCCAATGCTAGGATTGCAGCTCAAGGCCGAAACATCACAGTCGTTGAAATTCTTACAGAACCGGAAAAAGAAGCCGGTATTTTTAAGCTCACTGGCGGAAGGCCCTCGGATGTAACTCAACAAGGTTTTTCAAAACCAGAAGATATTGCATTGATTCTACATACTTCTGGAACTACCTCGCAGCCCAAGCAAGTGCCGCTCACTCAGAAGAACTTGCTTGTCTCGGCATATCATGTTCAATCTGCCTTGAATCTGACCGCAAGAGACATATCCCTGAATATTATGCCACTTTTCCATATCCATGGTATCGTAGCCGGAATGCTTGCATCGATGGTTGGGGGCGGAAGCATGATTTGTGCCCCGGAGTTTAATGCGACTGAATTTTTTCATTGGGTAAAAACCTTCGAGCCAACATGGTATACTGCAGTACCTTCAATGCATCAGTCAATTCTGAGCAGATCTGAAAATAATCGCGCCATTGTGCGGAACAGCCATATCAGATTTATCCGTTCATCCTCTTCTGCGTTGCCTTCCAGCGTTTTAAACGGCTTGGAAAGCGCATTCAAAGTGCCTGTTGTTGAAGCCTATGGCATGACGGAAGCATCGCATCAAATTGCAAGCAATCCACTACCGCCTAAAGCAAGAAAAACAGGTTCAGTCGGTTTGGCGGCAGGGCCAATTATCGGAATCATGTCTGAAGATGGGGCAACGCTTCTGCAAAAAAACAGTGTTGGCGAAATCGTAATTCAGGGGCCTAATGTTACCAATGGATATCTGGACAGGCCCGAAGCGAATAAAACTGCTTTTATAGACAAATGGTTTCGAAGCGGAGACCTGGGCTATCTGGATGAAGATGGATATTTATTTATCACAGGACGGAGCAAGGAGATGATCAACCGTGGCGGAGAGAAAATTGCGCCGGTTGAAGTGGATGAAGCCTTGCTCGCATTTTCTCCCATTGCAGAGGCTGTCACATTTGCAGTACCTCATGACAGGCTCGGTGAAGAGGTTGCTGCTGCCGTTGTCCTGCATGAGAACGTACATACTACCGGGAAAGAAATCCAGGAATTTGTTGCTTCCCGCTTGAGTTTTTTTAAAATACCAAAACAAGTCATTATTACTGATCATATCCCTAAAAGCGCCACAGGAAAATTACAACGTATTGGCCTGGCTAAAAAACTGCACATAGGCAAGATGACTGATGCATTCAATGAAACAAACCCGGCGTTTGCATCTCCTTCTACTGAAATAGAGAACAAGCTGGCGGACATATGGGCCTCCATTTTGAAAATATCGCGTGATGATATAAGCATTACATCCAACTTTTTCCAGATGGGCGGGGAATCACTTCAGGTAGCAAGCTCGATCACACAGATTCAGGAAGCTTTTTCGGCAACGATATCTTTTCTGGATTTCTTTAATGCACCGACTGTTGCCAGTTTATCAGAACTCATCTCATCGAGAGAGTCCAGCCAAACGAACGATGAACTGCTATTGGAGCTATTATCTGAACTGGATAGCTTATCTGATCACCAGGCTCGGCAACGCATGGATGTAAAGCGACCAGAGCAGGAGCATTAACCTGATTCAGCATTAATTTTGTACACATATGCTAAGGAGTTTAACACAGATGGTGAATGGCGACCAGTTAAGGCAACGCTTGCAAAGCAATGATTTTACGTCATTTATCGGTGTTTATGATGTATTTTCAGCCTTGATTGCAGCTCAATATTACGATGGCATTTTCCTGAGCGGCTTCAGTTTTTCTGCCAGTCACTATGGTTTGCCTGATATTGGATTTATTGCATGGACTGATATGGTTGCATTTGCACAGAGGGTGAAGTCCGTACTTCCCGACCATCATATACTGGTGGATATTGATGACGGGTATGCAGATGTTGACGTTGCATGTCATGTGGTTTCACTGCTTGAGTCAGCAGGTTGTTCCGGTGTGATATTGGAGGATCAGAAAAGACCACGCCGATGTGGCCATTTTGAAGGCAAGAGCATCTTGCCGCTGGATGAATTTCTTCATAAACTCAAAAGAGTTCTGGCAGTGCGTCAGAAAATGCTTGTGGTTGCCCGAACCGATGTGAGCGATCCGGATGAAATTTTACATCGAGTAGAAGCGTTTGAGCATGCTGGTGCCGATGCGATACTGGTC
>CAZKME010000010.1:0-26085 GCA_964553725.1 uncultured Zetaproteobacteria bacterium | reverse complement strand
TGGTTTAGATGGTGTATTGAAAAAACATGTAGTCACCTTATTGGCGATGATTGTTGACATAGTCAATTTTCCACCAATCATTCATCCGGTATGATTCCAAGGCTGGAAAACTGCTGAAAAAAGGAGCCGCATGATTCACCTGTTTGGCCACATTGTCTGTTCCCTGCTCTGTCTGACAGTGCTAATCGCACCTGCCGCAGCAGAGGAAATAAGCTTGAAACAGGCCATTGCTACCGTTCTGACTCGCAACCCCGACTTGCAAGTAAGCCGTATAGACAGCGCCATCGCAGCCACGGAAACAGGGAGAGTTGAGGGCATTCTCGACCCTGTCGTCTCGGCAACCGTGTTAGCAAGCACTGAGAAAATTCCAACTGTCAGTCAGTTCCAACCTTCGGAAAATCGCATCGGCCAGTTGATCGGGAAAATTTCAAAACCGCTGGCTGGCGGTGGCACGCTGGGCGCTGATTTCAACTATACGCGCAGCAGTCAGGGCTTTAGTTCGCCGTTTGCGGCGCAGCTGGCTCTGTTCAACCCATTCTATCGCAACCAAATCAACATCAATTATCGTCTCCCATTGCTCAAGGGGTCTGATCGGCCGGATTATAACCAGGCGCTGGTCAGCGCTCAGGCCGGGCTCGAACAGGCTAAAAAACAGCGACAGGTGACTGCCCATAATTTGACGCTACGGGTCATCAATGCCTATTTCCAACTGGCCTCCGACGACATCAACATTGATATCGCCAAACAGGCTGTCAAGCGCGCCAAACAGTTACTCACCTATCAGCGTTCCCGCGAGCAGTTCGGGCTGATTGAGATGGCGGATCGTTTGCAGGCCGAGGCGCTGCTTGCCGCCCGCAAAACCGACTTGCAACGTGCCAGATCGGTGCGCCTGAATAATCAGAATGTACTGAATCAGCTGATGTTACGCTCTGCCGATGCAGAGATTACTGTTGAGCATGGTAAATATAAATCAGAGGCCACGCCCGATATCAATGCGGCTGTCAAAAGGGCGGAGCAGTTGCGTCCTGAATTGCAGGTATTGACGGCGCAGATGCAAGCAGCCAACGCTCAACTGGCTATTGCCCGTGATGTCGATCAGGTGCAGCTTGATGTTGTGGCTTCTGCCGGTACGCGCGCACTGGAGAAGACGCCCCTGGCGGCGGCTGCAACCGGCTTTTCTGCATATGACCATTTTATATCCCTGTCGTTTGAACTGTCCGATCCACTGGGGCGAACTACAGCCAATGCCGCCATTCGCAAAGCCGAATTGCAACGTCAGCGTATAGAGGCGCAGCGCATCAGCGCCCTGAAACAGATCAGGGATGATATCTCCGCAGCCAAAACCGCCATCATTTCGGGTAAACCCACCCTGGCGATGGCTAAAAAACAGGTTACGGCGGAGCAACGGAAATTCAATGCGGAGATGAAACGCTATCGGCAAGGTCGATCTGATACTGCCACGGTCGTACAATTTGAGGGTGAGCTGCGAAACGCAGCTCTGAATGCACAATTGCAACAACTGACCATTGAACTGGCTGAAACACAGATGGCTTGGGCGCAGGGTAAGTTGCTCTACGGCTTTGGCTTATTGCAGACTTCTACAGCAATAGCAGACACACCCTGAACATGAAAAATCTGATCGCTTTTTTTGTTAAACGCGGGGTGCTGGTCAACCTGATTTCCATCATTTTGCTCGCCGGTGGTATTTATGCCGGCATCAATATGCAGCGCGAAGCCTTCCCCAGCATCAATTTTGATGTCATTGTCGTTACCGGGGCCTATCCGGGCGCGGCCCCGCGCGAAGTGGAGCGTTTGCTGGTCACGCCGATTGAGCAAGAGATGAAGGGTATCGACGGCATCAATGCGCTTCGTTCCACCGCCTTTTCGGGCAATATGCAAATCACCGTTGAAGTCGATCCGAATTTCAAAGATCGCTCGCGGCTTGTGTCCGATATCCAGCAGGCCATCAACCGGGCCGATCTGCCGGTCGATCTGCCAGCCGACCCGATTATCACGGAAGTAAAATCGGAACAAACGCCGGTACTCACATTTTCCATTTTCGGTGATTTCCAGCCGCTGGAGCTCAAGCACCTGAGCACCCAAATCGAAGATGATGTGCGCGCGCTCAAAGGCGTGGCCAATGTATTCGTGCAGGGTGATCGCAAGGAAGAGATCCGCATCGTGCCTGATCCGGAAAAAATGCGCCGGCACCGGGTGTCAATTAATGACATTATCGCGCTGGTCAAAGGCTGGAATATCAATGCGCCGGGCGGACGACTGAAATCGCCTGATGGTCAGCGTATTATTCGCATCACCGGTGAATTCACTTCGGCTGAAGATGCCGCCAATCTGGTGCTGCGTTCCAATGAGCGCGGTCAGGCCCTGTACCTGAAGGATGTGGCGGATGTCGTGCAAACACTGGAGCGCCCTTACCGCTATGTCGGTGCGCGCGGTGATCCGGCCATTAATATGATTGTCGTCAAAAAAAGCGATGCCGATATTATCCAGCTGGTCGATCGGGTGCGTGCTTATCTGGATACGATACCGAAAACCTATGGCGAAAATGTGCATGTCAGCGCCTATAACGATTTCTCCACCATCACTCGCTTGCGTCTCGGCGTTTTGACCAATAACGGCGCCATCGGCCTGATGCTGGTGCTGGCCCTGCTGATGCTGTTCCTGCGTCCCGCCGTGGCACTGACCACGGCATGGGGCTTGCCGATTATTTTCTTTTCCGGCATTGCCGTATTGTATGCTGCCGGCATCACGTTGAATCTGCTGGTCATGTTCGGCTTTATTATGGTGCTCGGGCTGATGGTGGATGATGCCATCATTATCGGTGAAAATGCCACATGGCATATGGAGCGGGGTCTGTCGCCCGAACAGGCCGCCATTGAGGGAACCTACGAGCTGGTCGGCCCGGTCACAGCCACCGTACTAACCACCATTGTCGCCTTTCTGCCGCTGATGTACATGGATGGCATTATCGGAAAATTCGTGTATTCCATCCCGGTTGTGGTCATCGTGCTGCTCAGTTTTTCATGGTTTGAGGCAATTTTTATTCTGCCCAATCATATTCGCGATCTGGCCAATGCCAACAAACACCCCAAAGAACGTCTCCTGTTCATCTGGATTTCCAATATTTATATCTGGGTGTTGCACAAAGCCGTCAAGTTACGCTATTTAACCATACTGCTGACCATTATCGGATTGCTGGCCTCCCTTGCTCTGGCCAGCACCATGAAATTCCAGCTGTTCCCATCCGGCGCTGAATCGACCTTTTACCTGCGCGTCACCATGCCCACCGGCACCACGCTGGAAGCCATGCGCGATCAATTGAAAACACTGGATGTCGAAGTGCGCAAACGCATTGATCCTGCCCTGCTCGAAACGACCACCATGATTGCCGGCGAAAACAGCGCCGACCAGCGCGAAACATTAAAACAGGTCGGCGACCGTTTCGGTTTTGAACGCATTATTCTCATCCCGTTCACCGAGCGCACCGTCAATGCCTATACAGTGATGAACAGGCTGGAAAAAGAAATCCCGCCGCTGTTTCCTGATCTGGATATCAGTTACGCCATGCAAAAGCCGGGGCCTCCGGTTGGCCGCGCCCTGCAAGTTGAGCTCACTGGCGGCGATGAAATCAGCATGATGCGGGTTGCCCGGCGACTCGTCGATATGCTGGGCGACGTGAAAGGCGTCTATGCCATCGAGAGCGATCTGGAGCCGGGCGACCCGGAAATCCGCATTGTCATGGATCGCAAGCTGGCCGCTTATGCCGGTGTCGATCTGGCTATCGCCAGCACCCAGATTCGCGCTGCCTTTGACGGACTGCGCATTTCCACCATCAAACGGGGTAAAGAAGAGATTGATGTCACCATCCGATACCCTGAACAGGCGCAGCGCAATATCGAAACGTTGATGCAACTGGAAATCCCCAATACGCGCGGTGGGCTGGTGCCGTTATTCCGCATTGCCAAACTGGAAAACAAAGAGGGCACCAGCAGTATTCGCCACAAGGATGGGCGGCGCGTGATCAATGTATCGGCTGAAGTGAATCAGACGGATATGAATTCCAAGCAGATCAATGCGCTGGTCGGGAAACGCCGAGGTGAATGGCTGGCTGATGATGCCAGCAGCGTGCATGTGCATATGGGTGGTGAAGAAGAGAAAACGCAGGAATCGGTGCGCGGACTGATATTCAGCTTTGTCTTTGCGCTATTGGGCATTTTCGCCATTCTGGCCGTTCAATTTAATCGCATCGGTTATCCGATTCTGGTCATGCTGGCCATTCCGTTCGGCGTCATTGGCATCATCGTCGGTTTTTTCCTGCACGGCGCGCCGATTTCGTTCATGGCCATGATGGGCTTTGTCGCCCTGACCGGCGTCGTGGTGAATGCATCGCTGGTCATGGCCGTGTTCATCCAGCGTTTAATTGGCGAAGGCGTGCCATGGCGGGAAGCCATCATGGAAAGCGGTAAACGCCGCCTCAGAGCAGTGCTGCTGACTGCCATCACCACGGTTGTTGGCCTGTTACCCACCGCCTACGGCTGGGGCGGACTCGATCCCTTCGTCGCCCCGATGGCATTGGCGTTATCGTGGGGGCTGATGTTCTCTACTGTGATTACCCTGTTCTCGGTGCCAGCCGCACTCGGCATCGCACTGGATATCAAACACACGATGCAACGCCTGTTCGGCAAAAAAGTTACCCAGAACTAGTTCCAGTAGCTTTGTAGATTGCATCCTGCCACTGCCAAGCCTATAATACGTTATGCTCGGGGGCGTCAGGAGGGAGCATGTGTTGGAATATGCAGGGTCTTACGCAAAAATATCAAGGAACCCCAAGACAAGCATCAGATGCTTGCTACCAATGTTACATTCTGAGGTTGGGACATGTCTAAAACCCGACACAGCAAATATGAGCCAACGCAAACATTCAAAGGAACGGAAAAAGAACCGAATACAGCGAAACATCCTGCTTCCGGCTGGTTAAATTTCCTGTGGCCCGCGCTGGCCGTCATTGTATTTGTCATTGGCACTGTTTTCGCCCTGAATCAATCGCCACGACCCGATCCGTGGCAGCAGGTCAAGCCCTTGAGTGCTGACTGGTTTTCTCACCCGATTGAAACCAACGCATTCAAACGTTTACCCAGCATATCAGGGGATATCTACGATGTGTTTGCCTTGCCGAAAGGGGACCATGTCTGGGCCGTAGGTTCTGGCGGCCTGATCCTGCACAGCAGCAATGGCGGTCGAAACTGGGAGCAGCAATCCCCTAAACCTGCTGCAACGCCGAAACCAACAGCATCGGCCATCCTCATCTCCAATGCTTATGCAGGCGCGCCGCCAAGAAAAAATCAACAGCAGTATAGCAATCAGGCTGCTCAGAAACTTGAGCTGATTAATCCGGCTGGCGAGCAGGAGTTGCTGAACAAAAAGCGCAAGCTTCGAAAACTGTATTTGGACAAAAAGAAAATAAGCGCGCGTAACCCACCGACAAAAAAACAGATCCAGATTAAAATTCCTCCTGTTGTTGCAAAACAAAAAACAACAGGCGCGCGCCCTTTGCCTCCAGCTAGGATCAATCCTTTCACATCTGATTTGAAGCGTGTCTATTTTATAGACAGGCAGCGCGGCTGGGTGGTCGGAGCTAACGGCACGGTTCTCGCCACAGCTGACGGCGGAAAAACATGGCCGCAACTGATCAGTGGTGTAAAAACATGGTTTTTCTTCATTCAGATGCAGGCCGATGGACAGCACGGCTGGGTGGTTGGAAGCGGCGGCACGATTCTCGCCACGCCTGACGGTGGGAAAACTTGGCAGCAGCAGCGCAGCGGTACGCTAGAAACGCTCGCCTCCATCCAGATACAGGCCGATGGACAACGCGGCTGGATTATCGGAGATAACGGCACGATTCTCGCCACGCCTGACGGCGGAAAAACCTGGCAGAAGCAGGCCAGCGGCACAAAAACAGATCTCCTCTCTATCCACATGCAGGCCGATGGGCGGTACGGCTGGGTTGTCGGAGATAACGGCACGATTCTCGCCACGGCTGACAGCGGACAAACATGGCAGAAGCAGACCAGTGATACAGAAGAACTGCTCGCCTCCATCCAAGTGCAGGCCGACGGGCAACACGGCTGGGTGGTCGGTGAAAACGGCGCGATTTTCGCCACGGCTGACGGTGGTAAAACCTGGCAGAAGCAGGCCAGCGGCACAGAAGAAGCGCTCACCGCCATTCAGGTGCAGGCCGACGGGCAACACGGCTGGGTAGTCGGTGAAAACGGCACGATTCTGGCCACGCCGGATGGCGGCAATTCATGGCATAAACAGACCAGCGGCGAAAGCGCCCGGCAGCATGCATTGGCACCCTATCGTATCGGCTTTGCGCCATGGTACTATCTGGTCGGAGGGCTATGTCTGATACTCCTGACAGCTGCCTTGACCCGTCTGCTGCGCGATGCTGTAACGGCAGATGAAAAGGCACCTGCAAAAAAGAGCATCAGTCAAATCAGCGTATCGGACAAACCCGCCGGGCCGGATAGCTCCGACTATTTCGGAGCACTGAAAATCGCACGAGGTCTTGCTCGGTTTATCTCCAACCGAAATACTGTACCCCCGGTAACATTAGCCATTACAGGCGACTGGGGAAGCGGCAAAAGCTCAGTGATGAATTTCCTGCACGCCCAGCTCAAGCGGGATGGGCTCAGGCCAGTGTGGTTTAATGCATGGCATCATCGCGAGGAACAACAGGTGCTTGCGTCTATTCTTGAAAACGTTCGCAAACAGGCCATTCCCAGAAACCCTTATGGGCTTTATCTACGCACCGGCCTGCTGCTCAAACGCCACTGGATATTCAAACTTGCCGCTCTGATTCTGCTTGCCAGCATGGTATATATCGCTGGCGACAGCGAGAGAAGAAACGCAACATGGCATTATGCTCTTTACACGATCGGCTATGAGCAACCGGTTGCCATGACCCATGAATCCATCCTTGTTTTCTGCGACACCGTACACAAAAAAGCATCCAAATCATGCGTGGAGAAATTAAAGCGTATCCAATGGATGCCATTCCCCGGCAGCGCCACGCCAGAAGAGGCAACAGGCATCTTTTCCTCTGATGAGGAACTGCTCAACGATATTGAGAAAACACTTCAGCAACCACTCACGCCAGCGCAGCGCCATGCAGCACTTGTCAATGCCGTACACCCAAGCCCTGATCTGCCCTTTATGTCTTCACGAATGGCGGCATGGATCGGCTCGATTTTAACGCTCATCATTTTCCTCATCGTCAAAGGCGCCAGCATTATGGGGGTCGGAACGGCTGGACTGATGCAAAAGCTTATGCGCATGGGCGGATTCGAGCAAAATTCGGAGCCAGTGGGCACGCGACAGCTGTTTGAAAAACAATTTCGTCAAATTACCGAATTATTCGGCAAGCGGCGGCTGGTGCTGTTTATCGATGATCTTGATCGCTGTGAAACGGATTACACCATGAAAGTGCTGGAAACGACCAATTTTCTGGCCAGCTCGGGGGAACTGTTTATTGTGATTGGCATGGCGCCGCGCTATGTACTGGCCAATGTAAATCTGCATTTTTCTCAGCTTGCGGGAGCGGTTCATGAGGTCGAGAAGGATAATGGCAGCAATGACGGGAATATCGCCACAGTATCCCAGAACAAAACGAGCTTCGCCCGCCGCTATTTACAAAAGCTCATTAATATCGAAGTGCCTGTCCCCAGGGTGAGCGATGAACAAATCAGGGAAATGCTGCTCGACTCCGGCGGCGAAATGGATCTTGAGGGTATTCGTGAAGCCGCCTGGAATCGGCAGTTACGGCTGATAAAAAAGGTCTTCTGGTTTGTTCTGGTTATCGCTACTGTGGGCATGGCCGCCTATCATGGCAATCATCCGCGTATTGAGCGCCCCGCCGTGACCAGCCCGAGCGTTGCCTCTCCCGGCCAACCCCCCTCATCTGCAACGATTATTGCTACAAGCAACCCCGCGTCGGCAAGCCGGGAAAACAGCCGGGGCGCAAATACAAGCGCCAGCTTCACGCCGGGCGAGCCTGTAACCCGATCATGGTGGACGCTGACTGCATTCCCTCTCCTGTTCATTATGGTGCTACTAACAGTGGGGGGGCTTTATCTGTTCCTGCGAAAAACCGGAAACAACGCCCTGTGGCTAAAACGTCTCGGCATTATCTGGGCCAGCCCTCAGCAAACAGAAGACTCCAAATCGTTTAGCGATGCGCTGAGCCTCTGGAACCCGGTGATCTTCAACGCCAACCCGAACCCAAGAAAGATCAAGGTGTTTCTCAACCACCTGCGTTATATGAGCAGCAGAATCTCGAATGAAGGCAGCACAAACGAAGCCCACCTTGTCGCCATCGCCGCCCTGCACTATGCCCTTGGCAAGGAAATAATGCACCTGCATCACCTGAGTGGCAAACATGCCACGTCCATCAGCTTCTCTGATAATCCCAATGCCATAAGCACGGCGTGGCAGCAGCATGAAACTACCTTTAAGGGCCTGCCTGCCGAAAGCGACTGGAACAACTACCTCCAGTTTATCAATGATGTGGAAATTCACCAACCGAAACACCAGCGACAGTCCGCATCAAACATCGCCACCGAGGCGTTCATCACTTAAGGGAGAAACTATTAACGCGCAGGCAGCAATCGGGCGATGGGATTGCCATGTTTGGTTACAATGATTTTTTATGGTTTGAAATAACTATCCGGGTGCGTCGTGTTCATGCCATGCCCTGATTTGCCAGTCTGTCCGCGCTTGTGATTGATCTCCGGCATAGATGACGCTGCCATCCAGGAATTGCTCGGGAAATGACTTTCTGAATTGGGCGAGTCCTTTGAAATAGTCGCTGTTAATTGTTGCTCCGGCCTTGATTTCCAGTGCATGTACCTGCGACCCCGCCGGCTCTATTAAATCAACCTCATGACCGGCGTTATCGCGATAAAAGTAGCATTCAACAGGGGCTCTCTGATTGTATTTTGTCTTCAGCCTGTCAACAATGATCATATTTTCAAATAGCGAACCATAAAGCGGATCGCGTTGAATCTGTTCAGACGCATGGATTCCCAGCAACCATGCCGCCAAGCCCACATCATAAAAATAAAGCTTGGGCGATTTCACCAGTCGTTTGCAGGTATTGGTAAACCAGGGCGGTAGCAGGAAAATGATGTAACTAGCCTGTAGCAAGTCAATCCACTGGCGGGCTGTACTTTGGGCAATACCAGCATCACTGCCCAGATTATTCAAATTTAAAAGCTGGCCGGTTCGACCTGCGCAGAGTCGCACAAAGCGTTCAAACTTTTGCATATCGTGAATAGCGCTAAGTTGGCGCAGATCACGTTCCACATAAGTGGAGAAATATTCTCCCAATGCCTGCGATGGGTTGAGGCGCTGCTGAATGATGCGCGGGTAGAAACCACTGTGCATGATCGAGAATAGTGAGGGCAGTCTGTCGGCTTTTTTCAGCTCAGCAATGGAGAGCGGCAGCAGTCGCAACAGGGCGGTGCGTCCAGCCAGAGACTGGCTCACCTGATCCATCAATTCAAATTGCTGACTACCGGTCAGGATATAGCGCCCTGCGGTTGGGTTTTGATCGACCAACGCTTGCAAATAGGAGGGGATTTCCGGGGTGCGTTGAATCTCGTCAAGAATCGCACCCTCGGGTATGGTGGCAAGAAATCCGCGCGGATCTTCCTGGGCAAACCGGCGAATATCGGGCGTTTCCAGATTGATATACGGCTTGTCGGGAAAAGCCATGCGACACAGCGTTGTCTTGCCACTTTGACGTGGGCCGGTGAGCGTCACAACAGGATATTCCCTGCTCGCCTGCAACAGTGTTGGCAGCATGGTTCTTTCAATCATGCCATATATTACAATTTCACGAAATAATCGTCAATTTGTATTTTTCTTACTTCTGCGCAGACCTGCCTTATGCGATAATCATGCAAGCAGGCGGAGATGTATAAGCTGGCTTTTTCCATGCTGATAAATCATCCGGTGCAAACATGCGTATGGCATTCCAATGGCTCGCGTATATGCAATCGGTTGATTCAGCAACAGAGCAATCAGCATGCGCAGGCTGCCGGAATGCGCTACGACCAGAATATGAGAGCCATCAAATTGTTCGCTGGCTTCTGCCCACCAGTCGGCCAATCGTGTTCGCAATTCTTCCGGCGATTCTCCGCCGGGTGGGCGCATGCCGGTCGGGTCGGCGCGCCAGATCTCCAGCATACCGGGATACTCCTGCTGGATTTCAGCAATGGTTTTGCCCTCCCATGCGCCGTAATCTATTTCTGCCAATCTCGGCTCGATGATGCATGTCGTACCGGATTCTGCCGCCCACGCCCTGGCCGGGCCAGCGCAGCGGCACAATGGTGACGTGACGATATAATCCACCACTCCGGCCAATTGTTGCCACACCTGATCCATGGCCTGCCTGCCCCCGGGCGTGAGCGGATCATCCACCTTGCCGCGATATTTAATCCCTCCTTCAAGCGCGCCGTGACGCAATAAATCGATTGTAAGCATGGCTTCCCCTGACATACCAACACGCCAGAAGGGTGTTGCCTGGATAAATTTTGCGCTATGGTGCACCGCCAAACACGAAAAGGAAGGTTGTGTGTGACTGAAGATTTTGACCAGAACGATCCGAAAAACATCCAGGCCATGGCGCATGTGCGCGGCCTGCTGGAATATATGGGTGAAGATATAAACAGGGAAGGATTGCAGGAAACGCCTGCGCGCGTGCTCTCAGCCATGAGCGAACATTTCTCCGGTTATCGCGAAGACCCTCGTGAACATCTGGCCAAAACATTTGAAGAAGTGTGTGGTTATGATGAGGTGGTGCTGGTGTCGGATATCGATGTACACAGCCATTGTGAACATCATATGGTGCCGTTTGTCGGCAAGGCGCATGTGGCCTATATCCCGCGAGATCGCGTGGTGGGGCTGTCCAAACTGGCCCGCGTGGTCGAAGGTTATGCCAAGCGTTTGCAGGTGCAGGAAAAACTGACCATGCAAATCGCCAATGCCATTGATGAGGTACTCAATCCGAAAGGGGTGGCTGTGATTATCCAGTGCCAGCATTTCTGCATGTGTCACCGGGGCATCCACAAAGCCAATTCATGGACAACCACCTCCAAGCTGACCGGTGCGTTTATGAAAAATCCATCCTCAAGACTGGAACTGTTTCAGTTGATCGGCATGGATAAATCTGCCGGATAAACTGGCGCCAACACAGCATCATGATGTATAGTGCGGTTTTTTCCGGTTCGGCACAGGAGTAAATATTGGAACAGCAAGTCACAGTGATTGCAGTGGAAGGCTCGGACGCCATTGTCAGTGGTCGCCGCGCCAGCGCCTGTGGCGATTGCGCCGGCAAAACATCGTGCGCCACCATGGGTTCATGGGTGGAGCGTGTGATTGAACTGCGCCTGCATAATAATATCAGCGCCACAGTCGGCGACCGAGTCTTGCTGGAAGTGCCGGATAACGCCTTGTTGCGCATCGCCTTCCGTTTATACGCCATACCCATGATTGTCTTTGTTGCTGCCGGGCTGGTCACGCGCAATCTGGCACTGTATCTGGGCTGGCCAGCTGTGGAAGCAGTGGCTGCACTCGGTGGCATGGCGTCAGTATTGGCTTATTATCTGTGGTACAAATCACATCTGGGCGGCAACGATCATCAAGCCGTACTGGACGTCCGCATGGTGCGGGTTCTCAATAAAGCTGCTGAGCAGACAACGGATTCTATGTTTGCTTCATCGCATTGACACAATATTTTCATCTTTTTTTCATCCATCAGCCTTACAAATCGGGCTGTAGTTCATCCAAGGAGTAAAGATTGAATCAAATTAAACGATTGTTCCCCGTATTATTTTTTGCGGTCATGTGGGTTTCATATGCCCAGGCCATGCCCGAAAGCTTCGCCGATCTGGCCGAGGCGCAAGCTGATTCCGTCGTCAATATCAGCACCACCAAACATGTAAAACTGGCTCAGCGGGGCTTGCCACCGGGGTTTGGCTCACCACATGGTGGAACACCTTTTGATGATTTCTTTAATGACTTCATGCGTAATATGCCACGTCAGCAGCAACAGGAACGGCACGCGCTCGGCACCGGTTTTATCCTGTCGGCAGATGGTTATGTGATTACCAATAACCATGTTGTAGAAGGCGCTGACGAGGTGATCGTCAAAATGAGCGACGGTACGGAGCATGAAGCCAAAATTATCGGCACCGACCCCAAGCTGGATGTCGCCCTGATCAAATTCAAGGCGAACAAACGTCTGAAAGCTGTTCGCCTTGGTGATTCCGACAAGCTGCGCGTGGGCGACTGGGTGGTTGCGATTGGAAATCCCTTCGGTCTGGAGAAAACCGTTACGGCAGGCATTGTTTCGGCCAAAGGCCGCGTGATTGGTTCCGGCCCATACGATGATTTTATTCAGACCGACGCGGCCATCAATCCGGGCAACTCCGGCGGCCCGCTATTTAACACCCGTGGTGAAGTTATCGGCATCAATACCGCCATTTATTCGCGCAGCGGCGGCAATAACGGAATCGGCTTTGCTATTCCGATTAACCTGGCCAGATCGGTGATCGACGAATTGCGTGAAAAAGGCCATGTGACGCGGGCTCGGCTCGGTGTCCATATCACCGATGTCAGCAAGGAAATGATGCAGGCACTCGGCTTGAAAGACCGCGAGGGCGCGATGGTGCCGCAGGTTGTGGCCGGTTCGGCAGCCGACAAGGCCGGTATTTTGCCGGGTGATGTGATTGTATCGATTGATGGTGAGCCAGTGCATAAAGCACACGATTTACCACTTCGGGTGGCGCGCCATGCGCCGGGCGACCGCGTCAAGATCGGTGTGATTCGCAACGGCAAACACAAAACCATCACGGTCAAGGTGGAAGCCATGCAAGATGAGGCAAGTGCTGACAACAGGAATCTGAACCTGAAGAACGCCAAAATACGCCTCGGCATGGTGGTAGATAATCTGTCATCTGAACTTTCAGCCCGATTGCAGACGCGCGTCAAACATGGCGTTGTGGTACAGCAGGTGCAGCGCAGCATGCCGGCAGCACGCGGCGGCATTCAGCGCGGCGATGTCATTTATCGTATCAACGGCAAGGATGTGAACAATGTCCGTGGCTTCTCAAAACTGGCGAAAGGATTCAAACCCGGTCAGCTGCTGCGCATCATGCTGGACAGACATGGCGATCGGGTATTTACACTGGTCAAGCTGCCTAAAAAACACAAATCAAAGGATTAATGCTCACTCGATGAGCCAACCCCATATTCAATTTCTCAGCCGCCGTCATTGCTGCCTGTGCGATGATGCCATGGCCGTGGTTGCAGCGGCGGCTGAGCAAGGTCTGTGTACGTGGGAAACAGTCCATGTGGATCGCGACAAAGCCTTGCTGGTGCGCTATGGCATGGATGTGCCGGTATTGCTTGTGGATGGGCATGAATTGTTCAGACACCGGGTTTCGGCAGATGATTTGCGCGCATCGCTGGCGGCATTAAGCGCAGGTGTGGCGGCTTGAGTCAAGGCCGCAGCATGACCGTTCGCTGGCTGACGGTATTTGGTATTTTTGCCGGAATCGGCAGTCTGATCTGGTTTTCTTTACCCGAAGCGCCAGCCTCGGTGCGCCAGGGCGACTACCTGACGGAATTCACACTGCCGGATGTGCAGGGCACCATGCACGCCCTGCCCAAAGGCGAGGTATTGCTGCTCAACTTCTGGGCCACATGGTGCCCGCCGTGCCGCAGGGAAATTCCGTCCATGGCTCTGTTGCATGATAAATATGCATCGCGTGGCCTGAAAATCATCGCGGTGTCGGTGGATCAGCGCCGTGAAGATCTGGTCGATTTTATGAAAGAATACAGAATGCCGTTTCAGGTCTTGCATGATGCGGACAGTGCGGTGTCGCGCCAGTATGGCGTCTTCCGCTATCCCGAATCATTCCTCATCGACCGCGATGGTAAAGTGCTCCGGCATCTGATTGGTGCGGTGGACTGGATGTCGGAGCCTATCATCCGTACTATTGATGACATGCTGGGTGAACCAGCCAGTAATATGAACGGGGTTACAGGTGGAAACAACAAAGCTGAACAGGGATAAAGAAATTACGCCGCTCAGGCAACGCATTGATGCGCTGCGCCTCACCCTGAAAGAACACAATTACCGTTATTATACACTTGATGCGCCGATTATTTCTGATGCTGAGTATGATCGTCTGCTGCGCCAGCTGGAAGTACTGGAGACAGAACTGGGCGAGCCGGTTCCAGCAGACTCGCCGACGCAAACTGTCGGCGCATTGCCATCGCAAACATTTACCGCCCGACAACATGGAGAAGCATTACTGTCGCTGGCTAATGCGTTTGCTGCGACCGAAGTTGAGGCATTCGTCCAGCGCCTTTGCGATAACCTCGGCGAAGAAAAACTCAGCTTTATTATCGAGCCGAAAATTGATGGCCTGGCTGTCAATCTGCGTTATGAGCACGGCCAGTTGATCATGGCAGCGACGCGCGGCGACGGCAAGGTCGGCGAAGATGTTACCGATAATGTCCGTACCATTGCCGATATCCCCTGGCGTTTGAACAATGCCGGGCCGGCGTTACCTGAGGTGCTGGAAGTGCGTGGTGAGATTTATATGTCCAGGGCCGCTTTTGCTGCACTTAATGCGCGCCAGGATGCAGAAGGGTTGCCAGCCTTCGCCAACCCGCGCAATGCTGCGGCAGGCTCGCTCAGGCAACTGGATGCGAAAATAACAGCCCAACGCGGCCTGAACTTTTTCGCCTATGGCGTTGGGCTGGGTGGACGCGACATAGAGCAAAGCCAGTCCGCTTTATTATCCCGATTACATGCTTTTGGATTTGCCGTACAACAAACGACTATCGTTGATAGTAGTGCCTCCATGCTTGAGCAATATCAACAACTGTTGAAGCAACGGGCCGACATGCCCTACGACATTGATGGCGTGGTTTATAAGCTGAATGATTTCAGCTTGCAGCATCGCGCAGGTTCGGTGGCGCGTTCTCCGCGCTGGGCCATTGCCCACAAATTCCCGGCTGAAGAAGTGATGACATCGGTCAGGAAAATCATCTGGCAGGTGGGTCGGACAGGCGTCATTACGCCGGTTGCCGACATGCAGCCGGTCGCTGTGGGTGGCGTCATTGTATCGCGCGCCACACTGCACAATATCGATGAATTGCAACGAAAGCAGGTCTATGCAGGAGCAAACGTTATTGTGCGCCGAGCCGGAGATGTGATTCCCGAAGTCGTGAAAGCAGTGGATGTGGATGCGACGGCCAGCTTTCCCGAAGCGCCCGAATGTTGCCCGGTTTGCGGTGCATCGGTATTCCGAATCGAAGGAGAAGTGGCGCTGCGTTGCAGTGGCGGCCTGTCCTGCCCGGCCCAGTTAACAGAGCGTCTGCGCCATTTTGTTTCACGCGGGGCGATGGATATCGAAGGCATGGGCGACAAACTGATTGCCAAACTGGTGGATGAAGGCTTACTGGCGGATATTGCTGACCTGTATGAAATCGATTATACCGCTCTGCATGACTGGACGGGCGTTGGCGATAAAAAAATCGCCAACCTTCAAACGGCCATTGAACATAGCCAGCATCAGCCATTGGCCCGTTTTCTGCATGCGCTGGGTATTCGTCATATCGGCACGGCCACAGCTACTGCTCTGGCAAGCCATTTTGGCACGCTGGATAAGCTGATGCAGGCCGATATCGAAGCGTTGATTGACGTGCCGGACGTGGGGCCTGAAGTGGCGGCCAGCATTGTCAGCTTTTTTTCCGAAACGCATAATCAAAATGTAATTGCCCGGCTGCTGGCAGCAGGCGTTGTGCCGGTCGCGCAGGAGCAGGCAATAAGCCATCACCCTTTGGCAGGCAAAACAATCGTATTGACCGGCAGCTTCGCCTCCATTCAGCGGCGTGTCGCCCAGGAGCAACTGCGTGCATTCGGCGCAAAACCGACCGGCTCGGTATCTAAAAACACTGACATCGTGATTGCCGGTGAAAAAGCAGGCTCCAAACTCAGCAAGGCGCGGGAGTTGGGCATTGATGTGGCTGACGAACAACAATTGCTTGCCTGGCTGAAGGATTGAAAGGCTAGCGCCGCGCCCTTATAAACAACCTGCTCAAAATTTATCCCCGGAGGTGCCCGAGATTGACCGCAGCAGCACATATCCAATCTTCATATGAACTCAACAGCCTGGCACTGTTTTCCCGAGATATCAGGAAAACACCGCGCATGGAGCGTGAAGAAGAACAGCGTCTGGCACAGCTGTGGCACGATATTGGCGACCGTGAGGCGGCGCGAAAACTGGTGGTCGCCAACCTCGGCGGCGTAGCTGCCATTGCGCGTGAATATCGGCACTTTGGTCTGCCGGAAATGGATTTGATTCAGGAAGGAACCATGGGCCTGATGCATGCGGTCAAACGCTTTGATCCGGAGCGCGGGTTCCGGCTGATGACCTATGCATCGTGGTGGGTTCGCGCCTCGATTCACGATTTTATCCTGCGCTCGTGGAGCATTGTCAAACTTGGGACCAATAAATTACAACGCAGAGTATTTGCCGGTCTGCAAAAAGCCAAAAATGCCATTGCTGCTTTTGACGGCCATCAAGCTGATGAGGTTGCAGCTGAATACGGCATCAATGGCAACGAATATCAACAGACGGCCAATGCTTTTTTGCAACGCGATATTTCGCTCGATGCCGAATATGAGGAAGGCGATGCGCTGGTGCATTCGCTGGCCACCGCCGATGCCACACCGGAAGAAATGGCGCTGGAATCCAACTGGAATAATCACCGCAAATCAATCCTGTACAACGCCATGAGCGTACTGATGGAGCGAGACCGAAAAATTGTCGAGCGCCGCCATCTGGCGGAAGAACCGGCAACATTAAAAGAACTGGCGGAAGAATTTGGCGTTTCCATTGAACGGATACGCCAACTCGAAGCGCGTGCTATGAAAAAACTGAAAACAACAATGGTCGCCAATTCATAACACCAATTCATAAAAAACTTGCTTATTGGATGCGTTTCTGCTGAAATCACTACGGTGACGCTGAAAAAGCCGCGTTACACCCGTGCAAACATCATTTATTTACACGTAACAATCAAGGCAGCGGATCGGCAACCCACGGGTTCCTGGTCGAATTGCGGGGCTCCGGCCCCCTGGGAAAGGACAAACATGGCAACCAAGAAAGTAAAAGAACAAGCGCGCAAAATACTCAAGGATAGCTTTGGCTATGACTCCTTCCGCCCGATGCAGGAAGAAATCATATGCTCTCTGATGGATGGCAAGGATGCCTTTGTGCTGATGCCAACCGGTGGCGGCAAATCGCTGTGTTATCAAATTCCGGCGATGATGCGCGAGGGCACCGGCATTGTGGTATCGCCACTGATTTCTTTAATGAAGGATCAGGTGGATGCCTTAACTGCCTGTGGCGTCAAAGCGGCATACTATAACTCATCGCTAAAGGCGGCTGAGGCCAAAGAAGTGCTGGCGCGTTTTGAAAGCGGCGATCTTGACCTGCTGTATGCCGCACCCGAGCGTCTGCTTTCGAAAAGCTTTCTGGCCAAAATGGAAAAAATAAAACTGGCGATGTTCGCCATTGATGAGGCTCATTGCGTATCGCAGTGGGGACATGATTTCAGACCTGAATATGTTCGCCTTGGCGAATTGCGTGAAATTTTCCCGAATGTGCCGATGCTGGCTTTAACAGCCACTGCTGATGAACACACGCGTGAAGATATCAGTGATCGTTTGCAGCTAGGCAAGGCCAAGCGTTTTGTGGCCAGCTTTGACCGCCCCAATATCCGTTATCTTGTAGCTGAAAAACGTCAGCCGCTAACCCAGATTTTGCAGTTTCTTGAAGGCTGGCCGAGTTGCTCAGGCGTCATCTATTGTTTGTCCCGGAAACGGGTGGAGGATTTGGCGGTGAACCTGCAACGCCATGGCATCAGCGCAGCTGCCTACCATGCAGGCATTCCCGGCCGTTCGCGCGAAAAAGTGCAGGATGATTTTCTGCGTGATCGCATCAAGGTCATTGTCGCCACCATTGCTTTCGGCATGGGCGTGGATAAGCCGAATGTGCGTTTTGTTATTCATCACGATCTGCCCAAGAGTATTGAATCCTATTATCAGGAGACAGGTCGCGCCGGTCGTGATGGCCTCGAATCGGAAGCCATGATGTTGTATGGCTCCGGCGATGTGAATCTGGTACGCCGCCTGATAGAAAATGTGGAAAATATCGATCAGCGCCGGGTTGAAGTGCATAAGCTCAACAGCATGGTGGCATTTTCCGAAGCATTAACCTGCCGTCGGCGCGTGCTGCTCGGCTACTTCGGCGAACAGATAGATAAGCCATGCGGCAACTGCGATATCTGCCTCGATCCACCCGAAACCTATGATGCCACGGAACTTGCTGAAGCGGCCTTGCAATGCGTGCGTGAAGTGAATGGCAATTTCGGCATGGGTTACATTGTGGACGTGCTGCGCGGCTCGAAAAATGCGCGCATCCTGGAGCACAAACATGACAAACTGAAAAGTCATGGCACCGGCGCAGATATCAATGCCGATGAGTGGACATCGATTCTGCGTCAACTGGTGCATCACGGTTATTTTATTCAGGATGTATCCAGACGCGCCGCCATGCTGGCAACCAAAAAAGCCGAACATATCGGCAGCGGCGAAGCGATTATGCTGGCCAAATATCAGCCGGGCATCCGTCGCCACTTCAAGCGTCTCGGCGTACCGCGCGATGAAGCGCTGTTCAAAAAGCTGTCACTGTTGCGTGAAGAACTGGCCGAAAAGGAAGATGTGCCGCCGCATGTGATATTCAGCGATGTATCGCTTACTGAAATGAGTCAGCGAAAACCAGTAAGCCAAGATGATATGCGCCGCATCAGCGGTATGGGGCAGCATAAGCTGGAACAATATAGTGAAACATTTATCGACATCATTGCCAAACACGGCAAGAGTGGCGATAACAAAAGCGCCAAGAGCGGCGGTAAAGATATTCCCATGCTCATTGCCAAAGGGCCGGGCCTGCATGAGACCCAAACCTATATTCTGGGCCAGTATCGCAAAGGCGTCAGCCTCGAGGATATCGCAGCCCAGCAAAGTGTTAGTCCAACAACCGTGCTCAAACATTATGTCGCCATCATTCGGGCAGGCCAATATATCGACGTCCCTGCATTTATCGGCGACGATTTCGATACGTTGATGAAAGAACTGGATGATGCCGATCCGTATGCGTCGCTAACCGAAAGAAAACGGGATTTATCGGTTGATTTGAGTAACGATGAATTCCGTCTCGTACTGGCCTGGCGTGAAGCTATCGGCGTGGCTTAATCAATACATCCTGATGCTCTGGCAGGGTTGCTGATGATGCCCTGCCAGCCAAAGGCCATAAGTATGGCTAGCATCGGCGCGCCTGAAGCGATTTTCCCCTCGCCCACCATCTGCATCGCCTGCTGCCGCGACACCCAGAAGCTGTGAATATCCTCATGCTCTTCCGCACAGCCGCCGCCAGCGCTGACCGGCTTGTTTTTATCCACCAACCCCAGAAACAGATCAATGCGCTCTGAACAGGCACCGGGCGTCGTATAATAACGTCCGAGAAATGTCACGCCGGAGGGCGCAAAGCCGGCTTCCTCCCTCGCTTCCCGAACAACCGCCTGTTCGGCGCTCTCCCCCGCATCAAGCATACCGGCCACGATTTCTATCAGCCACGGATTCTCATGGCGCGCCGCCGGCCCGATACGAAACTGCTCCAGCAGCAGCACCTCATCACAGCCCTGATCATAGAGCAGAATAGCGGCAGCATCGCCGCGCTCCATGTTTTCGCGGCGCACCTGCATGGAACCGCCATCAAAACAATCATGTTCAATGGTATATTCATCCATACCAAAAAAGCCCTGATATACCCGTTTTTTATTGATAATCCGATAGTCCATGCCCACCTCGTATGATCCGTGCTTTCCGCATACTACCGTTCAATGCTACACTAAGCCGCATGAAAATTCTGGTGGTTGAAGACGAAGAGCGCGTTGCTCATTTTATTCAGAAAGGGTTGAAGGAAGAAGGTCATGCCGTTGATGTATCGTATGACGGCGAGGACGGCGAATTTCTGGCCGAAGTCAATGATTACGACTTGATTCTACTCGATCTGATGTTGCCCAAGAAAAACGGCATCACAGTCTGCCGTGAACTGCGCGCCAGCGGCGACGCTACCCCGGTGCTGATGCTGACAGCGCGGGATTCGGTCGAAGATAAAGTGCGCGGACTCGATGCCGGAGCCGATGATTATCTAGCCAAGCCGTTCGCCTTTGAAGAACTACTGGCCCGCGTGCGCGCCCTGTTACGCCGGCAATCGGACAGCAAATCGCCGGTGCTGAAAATCGCCAACCTGGAGCTTGATCCCATCAGTCGCCGTGTCTCGCGCGATGATAAACCCATTCGCCTGACTACCAAAGAATATGCTCTGCTGGAATACCTGTTGCGCAATCAGGGCAAAGTATTATCGCGCACGCTGATTGGCGAACACGTCTGGGACATGAATTTTGATCCGGAAAGTAATGTGATTGATGTCTACGTCAGCCATCTGCGTTCCAAAATCGACAAATCATTCGATCCGCCATTACTGCATACCCTGCGTGGTCAGGGCTATCTGCTCAGTGATGAATCTCCGCCTGCTTAGGGAAACGCTGATTAAAGCTGCCTGGATCAGCACTTTCCTAAGCAGGTCGTCCAGCTCGACCAAGCGAGTGCTATTCTGACCCGTCATCCATCAGGCATCGTGTTCTGGATGCGCTCGAACATCTTCCGCACCTTTCGCGGCAGACTGGCGATGCTCTATATCTCACTGGAATTCGGCATTCTGTTGTTTGCAGCGGTTGTGCTATACACCACCCTGTCGAACCGGGTGTATTACGAACTGGATGAGCAATTAATGGCTCAGGCCACGTCGCTGGCCAATGAAATGGAAAGCTCTCCCTTCTATTTCTGGTCCGGCCACCTGGGCAGTTTCGCCGACCATTATCCGGGCGCAATTCAACTGGTTGGCGCCAATGGTAGAATTCTGTTCCGCTCAGACCGTTCCCTGATCGACAAGGGCGGCAATGACGTCAGCCGCGCACTCGGCCATGCTTTTCGCACCGATACGCCGTCATTCGCCTCGACTGAATCCCTGCTCAACAAGGCCAATGTGCGCGTCATTGCATACCCCATTCACAGTGCTGGTCGCATCGTCGCCACCCTGATGCTGGGTCACAATACGGCGGATATTCGCGCCGTCTTCAACCTGTTGTATATCGTCGGCGGTATCCTTGGTCTGATTTCCATCGTCATTAGTGCGGGGGCCGGCTATTACATGGCCAAGCGGGCGCTGGAGCCCATTCACGAAATCACCAGTACGGCGCGTGGCGTAGCGGCCGGCGATCTGACCCGGCGACTAAAATCGAAATCACAGGACAGGGAAATCCAGGTTCTGGTACGGGTTCTGAATAAGATGTTTACCGATCTGGAGGCCAGCTTTCAGGCCCAGAAACGATTTACTGCCGATGCCTCGCACGAATTGCGCCTGCCGCTGACCATACTCAAGGGTGAAATCGAGGTGGCGCTCAGACACCCGCGTTCCGAAGATGAATATCAACATATTCTGCGCCAGCAACTGGGCACCATCGACCGCATCCAGCGCATCGTAAACGATCTGCTCACACTGGCTCGCGCCGATGCAGGACAGCTCGAAATAGTGCAAACGCCGGTCGATCTGTCACTTCTGTTGCAGGAGGTGGGACAGCAACATCTGATTTTGTTTGACAGTCAGCACGTAAGCCTCGATATGCAAATCGAGGATGATCTGGAGATGATGGGTGAAGCCAGCCAGATCGAACGCACGGTCATGAATTTGCTATCCAATGCATTCAAACACGCACCCGAGCACTCAAGCATTCACCTCACAGCCCACAGCGATGCGGGTTCGGCCATTCTGTGTGTCCGTGATGAAGGCCCCGGTATTGCCGCCGAACAACAACAGCGCCTGTTCGACCGCTTTTTCCGCGCCGACGATGCCCGCTGCCGCAAAGAGGGTGAGGGTGCCGGTTTGGGTCTGGCGATTTGCAAGCGCATTATCGATGCCCATGGCGGTAAAATATGGGTAGAGAGTCAGACGGGTGAAGGTTCGGCTTTTTTTGTTCGCTTACCCTTGTCCAATGCCGACTCCGGCCACAAAAAACGGCTGGACAATGTACTGCTACACGATGGTGCGACAGGCTGAGCCTTGTAAACCGGATGCGGCCTATTTTCTGGCCACCGAATAAGCATGTGCTTTCTTTTTCAAATCGCCGGCCACACTCTCGGCAGCGACGCCGACAATAAATTTCAGGCCTTTGGAGCTGGCCTTGGCATGCGACATCAGGGTTTTAAAATTGAGGTAAAAATAACGTTTATCCGCCACGTGGATATGGGTCATATAACTGACCTGAAAAGCGAAATTGGAGATATCCTCTTTATCATATCCAACATTATAGACATTGGACGAAAGCAGCCTCCGCTCTTGTGTTGAAATTAAATCAGCCGTCACCACCATGCCGGGGCGGTAGGGTTTATACGGCGAGGCTGAGAAATAACCAAAACGTTTGATGCGAACGCGTAATAACGCATCCACGCCCTTAAGCCGCTTATCTTTTTTTCTAAAGGCCGACTGCGCCTGCCAGTAGGTCATATTCAGATCTACCGCACGATAACCCAGCTTGCGCAAACGCTGCTTAATACGCTGTCGCATGCTGTTCACGCAATATTGATGCAGGGCAGGGTTGGCATCCTGATACTGAATTCGATGACTCTCCCGAACCACCTGTTGTACAGCCTTGGCGCTGATACCAATGATCGCATAGACCGGATTTTCACGGCGGACATCAATGCGCTTGTTGTCAGCAAACTGGGGCAGCCCAATCACCCTGAGGCTTTGCGGTTTGGTTTGACCCAGAGAAACAGGGTTCGTGTGCGTGGCACAGGCAGACAGCCCCAGCAATGCTACGGCCAGACCAAGCCATAGCGATGTTCGAAACGAATGCCGCCTGATATTCATATTCCCTCCATTGCCGCCTTTAACCCAAGAACCGACATTGACATGCGGCGTATGGCGAAACATATTGAGAAAGGGCAATCATGCTGTGATCTGACGCACATCCGTAGCACAAGTTATTGATTTGTATGGCTAAATTAAAAGCACTGCGCCGCATTCATAGAATCCTGCGAGGCAAGTCCCGGCTAGATTCAGGACTTCCAGACAACCTTGCGGCCTGCTATCGTAAAGCCGCATTCAACCATCCTCCTGAGGGTGGCCGGATATAGTTTGTGCTCTTCTTGCTGGATGCGGGCATGCAGGGAATCTTTTGTATCGTCATCACACACAGGCACAACCGCCTGGGCCAGAATCGGGCCACCATCGAGCACTTCATCTACCAGGTGAACCGTACAGCCGGACGCCTTGACACCATAATCCAGTGCATCTTCAACCGCATGAGCGCCGGGAAAGGCGGGCAGAATCGCCGGATGGATATTGATGATGCGGCCAGGAAAGCGGCGCACAAAAAAGGAGGACAGAATGCGCATATAGCCCGCCAGTACAATCCACTGACAAGCATGTTTATCAATCAAGTCGGCGCAGGCGGCATCGAAGTGGGCGCGATCCTGATAATCATTCGGATTCAGAAATATCACATGCGGCACGCCGGCACGCCGGGCGATATCCAGCGCTGGCGTATCAGCTTTATTGGAAATCACCAGTCGTACATCCACCGGACATGCCCCGCGCATAACCGATTGAAGGATGACCTCCAAATTACTTCCACGCCCTGACACCATGACTGCAATTGTTTTGGAATTCATAAAACCCCCGCTTGCCGTAGTGATATAATCATGCCGTCTACACCTGAAATCCCAAACAAAAAGGGAGCGCCATCGGCACCCCCTTGTTGGTGTTATGCCAGCTTAAGCAGCCTTCTTTTCGGCTTGCTCCGAGCCACTGCTGTCATCCATGCTCTGAGTCGATTCTTCCGGCACTGCGACATCGGACACTGTTTCGATGACCTCTTCAGTATCGGCTTCATCCCCCCCAGGTGTCGGAGCGGTACGGGCAGCAAGCCCGGTACCGGCAGGAAGCAGACGTCCGAGAATCACGTTCTCCTTCAAGCCCATCAGCCAGTCAACCTTGCCAGCCAATGCCGCTTCCGTAATCACACGCGTGGTCTCCTGGAATGAGGCAGCTGAAATAAACGAGTCGGTACTCAGCGAAGACTTCGTAATACCGAGCAGAATCGGCTCGAATGTGGCAGGTGCCTTGCCAGCGGCAACCAGCTTGCGGTTGGTCTGCAAGACATGTTTGCGTACAGGTTGTTCACCGGCCACATATTCCGACTGACCCGGATCAATAATCTGAACCTTGCGCATCATCTGGCGGGCGATCACTTCAATATGTTTATCATTGATCTTCACGCCCTGAAGACGATAAACCTCCTGAATTTCATCCGTCAGATAATTGGCCAACGCTTCAACACCCAATACCTTCAGAATATCCTGCGGCGCAGGCGAGCCTTCCATCAGGCGCTCACCGCGACGTACGCGGTCGCCTTCCTGAACCAGAATCTGCGAACCCTTGGGAATCTGATACTCCAGGTGATCGGAACCGTCTGCCGGCTCCACATACACACGCCGTTTACCACGAATATCCTTACCAAAAGAAATCACACCGTCAGCACCGGCAATAAAGGCCAGATTTTTGGGTTTGCGCGCTTCAAACAATTCCACCACGCGTGGCAAACCACCGGTAATATCCTTGGTCTTGCCGGCTTCGCGCGGAATACGGGCCAGCACTTCGCCCGCCTTCACTTCGGTTGCATTGTCCACATTCATAATAGCGCCGGGAGACAGGAAGTAACGAGCCGGTGTATTGGTACGAACCAACACAATCGGATCACCATCCGGGTCTTTCGGATCAACCAGATGAATCTGTGGGCGCAACGCATCCTTGCGGGTCGCCACCTGCTGCGTCACCACGCGGGTCGACAGACCCGTCACTTCATCGGACTGCTCACGCATGGTGATTCCTTCTTCCAGATCGACAAAACGAATACGCCCATCGGTTTCGGCAATCAGTGGCATGGTATATGGATCCCATTCGGCCAGTTTATCCCCGGCCTTGCTTGCTGCGCTATCCTTGACCAGCAAGTGGGCACCATACGGAATACGATGGCGCTCCATCTCTTTGCCCTTGGCATCGGCAATCACAACTTCGGTATGGCGATTAATGACAATCTCGGAGCCATACGTATCGGTCACCGTAATCACATCTTCCAGCTTGGCGACACCACCGAATTTCGCTTCCACATGGGCCTGCTCGGCAGAACGCGACGCCGTGCCGCCGACATGGAAGGTGCGCATGGTTAGCTGCGTACCGGGTTCGCCAATGGACTGGGCGGCAATCACGCCTACCGTTTCGCCAATACCAACCGGCGTTCCATGGCCTAGGTCGCGGCCATAACAATTCGCACAAACGCCTTCTTCGGCTTCACAGGTCAGCACGGAGCGGATACGAACCACTTCAATGCCGGCCGCATCAATCTTCTCGGCCAGTTCCTCATTCACCATGGCACCAGCCGGAGCAACTTCATCGCCAGAAATCGGATCAACTGCGCTGGACTGCAATACGCGACCCAGCACACGTTCATACAATGGCTCAATCACTTCACCGCCTTCCACCAGGGCAGTCAGGGTAACGCCGCTGTCCGTACCACAATCCTGCTCGCGAACCACAGCATCCTGTGCCACATCGACCAGGCGACGGGTCAGATAACCGGAGTTGGCGGTTTTCAAGGCCGTATCGGCCAGCCCCTTACGCGCGCCGTGGGTGGAGATAAAGTATTGCAGAATAGTTAAGCCTTCGCGGAAGTTGGCGGTAATCGGCGTTTCGATAATCGAGCCGTCCGGCTTGGCCATCAGACCACGCATACCGGCCA
>CAZKME010000009.1:7542-27080 GCA_964553725.1 uncultured Zetaproteobacteria bacterium | reverse complement strand
TCTTATTCTCGGAATATGTGGCTTGCTTGCGCCGATAGAGATCGGCCACCTGCCGGGTGTGATCTGTGATATCGAAATCACCATCTTCGTTGCGGTCATA
The DNA here is from genome assembly GCA_964553725.1 of uncultured Zetaproteobacteria bacterium. Classification (GTDB taxonomy): domain Bacteria; phylum Pseudomonadota; class Zetaproteobacteria; order Mariprofundales; family Mariprofundaceae; genus Mariprofundus. The sequence goes on along the minus strand of CAZKME010000009.1, from coordinate 26,980 downwards.
AATGCGGCCGTTGCAGCGGTGCACCTGCGAACTTTCCGGCACAAGGATGTGCAGCACTTCTTTCCCGTCAACCTGTACGCCGTCCACAGACAGATAACAGGGCGGACTGAACTTTTGCGGATTGTTGATGGCCGTGACAAAATCTTTCTTTATCTGCTCCAGGCAGTCCGGATCAACACCTGTTACTTTACCGGCATCATCAACACCAAGCAGAAGCTTGCCGCCGTGGCGATTCAGGAAGGCGCAAACGGTTTCATAAACATCCCGATTCAGGGCGCGGCGGCATGTCTTGAATTCAACCGAAATACCTTCGCCCTGTTTGATAAGTGTATTGAGATCAGCCATAGCCATTAAATCCCCGACCACGCAGGTTAAAATAGCCAACACAGAAGTCTGCACGGTGCGATAGCCTCAATGTGTCCTTCAGGCTTAGAAGCAGTTGTAGCTCAATGTGGTCAAAGATTCGTGGCAAAGTTTGCACCCTCAGCCTTGAGCATAACCGAAGAATTTATTTATTGCATGTTTTCTGCGGAGCTGTCAAATAGCGTCCCGTTTGACCCGACCCTCAAACTGCCAGTTTTTGACATTTATCCATCATGCAGCCATGCGCCAAAAGCATCAAGGTCGCGTAATTTTGCGTGCTGTAAAAGCCGCTTTTTTCACGGCCTGATGTAGAGCCTGATCATCGACACGCGCATCATGTTTGAATGTCAAGGCCGCATTGAGCCAATGCCTGTCGCTAACGTTTAGAACTGCATGCCGCACTCTACTCGAATTTATCGGCGTATTTTTCACGCAGTTCACGGCGCAGAATTTTGCCGACGTTGGTTTTCGGCAGTTCATCAACAAAGACGATATGTTTTGGGCATTTATAGCCGGTCATGTTTTTGTGGCAATAAATCCGTAGCTCTTCTTCGTCCAGCGTTGGCTCTGATTTGACCACAATCGCGATCACTGCTTCGCCGGAACCGGGATCAGCCACACCGATCACGCCTGCTTCCAGCACTTTGTCGTGCGCGGCCAGCACGGCCTCAATCTCATTGGGGTAGACATTAAAACCTGAAACCAGAATCATGTCCTTGAGTCGATCAACGACATAGACAAAGCCATTCGCATCAATTTTAGCCACATCGCCGGTATGCAGCCAGCCATCTTCGGTCAACGTTTTTTTCGTTTCTTCGGCATGTTGCCAATATCCCCGCATCACCTGCGGCCCTTTCACCCACAATTCGCCTGCTTTACCGATTGCTTTTTCCCGCCCGTCCTCACTGCGAATGGATACGTCGGTGGAAGGAACCGGCAAGCCTATCGCTCCAGTATAGGCCGGAATGTCCAGCGGGTTGATACATACTGCCGGAGATGTTTCCGTCAATCCGTAGGCTTCAAGCAATGTGTTGCCGGTCACCTGCTTCCACTGCTCGGCCACGCTGCGCTGCACAGCCATGCCGCCGCCCAGCGTGAATTTCAAGTGTGAAAAATCAAGCTGATCAAATCCCGGCGTATGCAGCAACGCATTGAACAGGGTATTGATGCCGACAAACATCGAAAACGGCTCCTGTCGCAGTGTTTTGACAAAAGCCGGGAAATCCCTCGGGTTGGTGATGAGCACACTCCTGGCACCGATTTTCAAGGCAAACAGGGCATTGGCTGTCAGGGCAAAGATATGGTAAAGCGGCAGCGCCGTGATGCTGACCTCTTCCCCGTTTTTCAAATCGCCTTTGGCCCAGACGTAGGCCTGTAATAAATTCGCCACCATATTGCGATGGGTCAGGATAGCACCCTTGGAAACACCTGTGGTGCCGCCGGTATATTGCAAAAAAGCAATATCATCAAGGCTCTGCTCCACTCTGTTAAAGGTGAGCGACTCACCGGCTGCAAGCGCATCATGCAGATGAATGGCGCCCGCTATCACAAAGGCCGGCACCATCTTTTTCACATATTTGATGACGCCATTGACAATAAATGAGCTGGGGAAACCGAACAGATCGCCAAGCTGAGTGATGATGACATGCCGGATTGCTGTTTTCTCCACCACCTCGGCCAGCGTATGGGCAAAATTCTCCAGCACCACAATAGCAACCGCGCCGGAATCGTTCATCTGATATGCCAGCTCGCGGGCGGTGTAGAGCGGATTCACGTTCACCACGATCAGGCCTGCCCGCAGGGCTGCAAACAGGGCAACGGGATATTGTAACACATTGGGCATCATGATGGCGATGCGATCGCCTTTTTTCAGGCCCAGTTCGCCTGTCAAATAGGCGGCGAAATGGCGGGTTAGCCTGTCCACATCATCAAAGCTCAGCTCATGACCAAAATTCGAATAGGCCGGTCGCTCGCGAAAGCGCTCCACGCTCTGCTCGAACAGATCCGTAATGGAGCTGTATATACTCACATCCACCGTTTCGGGTACATCCGGCGCATAGGATTTCAACCATATTTTATCCATCGCTACCCCCTCCCTCTATTTCTCCATGTCCAGCAGCGCGGCCTGGAATCGTCGCACAATATCACCCGCCGATTCCACCTGATGAATACCGACCACGCTTTTGCCCGCCTGCCAGAATTCCCGTTCGCCATCCTCATCCAGCGAAGCGCGGCGCAACTCAAAGGCCGAACGCAGCGTGTACAACAGGCGCAGCCAGTGTTTGCTCCGCTTGCCGCGCAACAGCATGCGCGCCAGCGCACCGGCCTTGAGTCCCATGGCCGATACATGCGGCGTATTGATCAGGGAAACCGGCACGCCGGTGATGCGTTCACTCAATACAATATCCTGCTCCTGCGCATCCACAATCGCCTGTTTATATGGCGCGGCGGCCCGACATTCATCAGTAGCAATAAACCGGGTACCCAACTGGCATCCGGCATAACCCATCCGCATCGCCTCAACAAATTGAGTCTCATCGCCAATGCCGCCGGCGCATATCAGAGGCAGGTTCAGATCATGCAGATCATCGAATAATTGCAGCGCCGATAATCCTCCGGCATGGCCGCCAGCCCGGTTATTGACGGCAATCAAACCATCCACACCGGCATCTACCGCCTTCAGCGCCCACTTCTGCTCGGTCGCATCGTGATAAACGATGCCGCCATATTCAGCCACGCGCTCCACCACCCAGCGCGGATTGCCCAGCGATGTAATAAAAAAGCGAATGCCCTCTTCCAGCGCGATATTCACCCATTCCTGCATGCGTTCGTGGTAACGCCGCGATGACTTTTCAATCAGGGCATTCATGCCGACGGGTCTGGATGTTTGCTGCTGAATCAGGCGCAGGCCGGCGCGAAAATCATGCCCGTGCACAAACGTGAGTGATACAGGTTGCACGATGCCCAAACCGCCCGCCCCGGAAACAGCGGCCACCAGTTCAGGATTGGAGCACGGATACATCGGCCCGCAAATTAACGGTACATCCACGCCTGCATGTTGGGTAAACGGTGTGTTAAAACGAGAACTATTCACCCGCTCAGATCCTTCGGCCTGAGTTGCCAACGAACATTCAGACGAGCAACGATATCACCCGTTGCATCAGTGATTTCAGCCTGCACGATGCGCGTTTCCGGCTCTGTAATCATGCCGGGAGGGTCAGCCCGCCCTTCGGCCAATAATCGACCCCGCGCTTTTTTCACATATTCGATTTCCAGTCCGGTAACGATGGCTTTCACATCATCAGGCAGGGCCGCAAGCATGGCCAGGCCGCTCGCCAGCTCACCCAGATTGGCCAGCGCGATAGCATGGATGGAGTGCAAATGATTGCGCAGGGCGCGCCGATCCCGCATTTCAATGCGCACATATCCGGGTTCGAGTTGCAATACCAGCGGATGAATAGAGCCGGAATAGGGCACCATGCGGCCCAGCATCCGGGCGTAGAACCTGCGCCCGATAGACGTTTTACCCCAGCGCCGCCACTGGCTTAATAACCGCCCCTCAACATGCTGCTCTACCATCAGACCTCCTGCTATCGGCCATCTCCGTGAAATCTAATACCTAGATCCTGCAATTACTCGCACATACATAGCGCAAGCTCTTGATTCATCTGGCATATTGAAAAAACACTCATCACCAATAAGGTGACTACATGTTTTTTCAATACACCATCTAAACCAATATCTTACACTCTGCACGCACGATCACTTGCAGGATCTAGGTAATACCTGTTTTTCAGGCATCCAATTTCTATTTCCTGAACAAGTCATTCATCCATGCGGGGGAGCGAACGCGAATGGCAGCTGCGTAGCACAGGTGCTTCCTCCTGTCGCAGTCACCTTCTGTACTCTGTGTTCTCTATGGTGCAAAGTTCTCAATGGTTATCCGGGCACGTTTCAATGGAGTGAGGTTTTGGAAATCAATAAACATGCCGAAGCATTGATGCATCGGGCGATTGAACTGGCGAAAAAGGGCATTGGCAGCACCCATCCGAACCCGCGTGTTGGCGCGGTGGTCGTGAATCACGGCGAGGTGGTTGGCGAAGGCTGGCATGTGCGCCCCGGCGAAGCGCATGCGGAAGTGATGGCGCTGGAAATGGCCAGCGAAAAAGCCAGTGGCGGGGCGCTGTATGTGACGCTGGAGCCGTGCGCGGCGCACGGGCGAACGCCGGCTTGTACAGATGCGATTCGCAGGGCCGGAATTCAACATCTGATTTATGCTTCATCCGATCCGAATCCGGCCATGGCTGGCGGCGCAAAAGTATTGATGGCGGCGGGCATAGATGTGACGGGGGGGGTGCTAGCAGCAGAGGCCGGTGCGCTGAATGCACCATTTTTCCATTACCTGCGTTTCGGACGCCCGTATGTGATTGCCAAGGCTGCTGTTTCACTCGATGGTAAATTGGCAACGCGCACGCATCATTCACAATGGATCAGCGGCCCGGCGTGTCGAAACCATGCGCACGGCTTGCGGGCCGAGTGTGATGCTATTGTGGTGGGGGCGGGCACGTTGAGCCATGATAATCCGTCGCTGAGCGTACGTGGTGCGGAAATCGTCGGCAATGTGCCGCTCAGGGTGGTGTTCTGTTTTGAGACGCCGCGTTTCTTTCCTGAATGTAATCTGCTGTCGGATGATGCGCCGAGCCGGTTTTATGTGCGTAGCATCAATGAACATGCGAAAAGCTGGCGCGATGCCGGGGTGCAGGTGGAGCAGGCGCTCAGTCTGGTTGGCATGCTCAAACATCTGGCTGATGATGGTTGTCTGCAAGTGCTGCTGGAAGGTGGCGGCGCGTTGCATACGTCGTTTCTGGAGGCTGGATTCAGTGATGAAATGGTACTCTATCAGGCACCGATTATCATTGGTGGACGCGATGGGGTCAGTTTGTGGGGCGGCAGCGGCGCGGAAACAGTTGATCAGGCCATTCGGCTGGTCGATGTGAAACGACAGAATATAGGTGCGGATCAGATGATTCGCGGCAGGGTGGTTTATCCCGGCTAAATATGTTGGACAGTTTGCCGGGTTTGATATCCGGCGCTGGCCCTTGTTTGTCCCTCTCTTGTCAGCCATTGCCGGGCTGGCGCTGACGCGTACCGATATGCTCGACATCTATCCGGCGACAGTGCTGTGGTTGTTTATGCTGATTATATTGCTGCTGTTTCGCCTGCGCGTTGCCGCGTTGATGTTGGTGTTGGGGGCGCTGTGGGGAACGGCGGATTTATTGTGGGATGCCAGCCGGGTAGAGGTGGATGCGCACTGGTTAAACGGCGAGGTGAAAATCACCGCTGATATCGAACAGGTCGAGTTGTTCTCCGGTTATCGGCGCTATCGCCTGCATCATATCAGGCGAACCGATGGCGCTGTGTTGCCGGGCAAGGCGCTACTTTATCAACACAGAACAGGCGCGGGCGATGTTCAGCTACAGGCCGGACAGCGCATTCGGGTGCGGGCGCACTGGCATCTGCCGCGCAACTATCACAATCCCGGCGCATTCGATTATCGGGCATGGTGTTTCGATCATCATATTGCTCTGGTTGGCAGTATGAAGGGTAAGCCGGAAATGATTCAGTCCGCCATCCCCTGGCTGGAACAACAACGTCAGAAAGTGCGCACGACCATTGATCGCGCTAACAGGACAAATTGGTCTTATACGGCGTATAAGGCCCATTCCAATTATAGAGGTGTCTTGCGCGCCGTATTGCTGGGCGAGCGCTCACAGCTTTCTGCTCACGCCAATGATGTGTTTGCGGCGACAGGAACGGCACATTTGCTGGCTATATCGGGCATGCATATCGGTATGGTTGCGGCATGGGTGTTTGTTTTGGTACGCTTTTTTCTAACCCGGCGCGAAGACTGGATGGTGCGCCTGCCGGTGCGCAATATATCCATGGTCTGCGGTTTTCTGGCTGCCGCTGCCTATGCCACCATAGCCGGTTGGCCGCTGCCCGCCATCCGGGCGGCTATCATGTTGGCAGCGGCTGCACTGGCATGGTGCCTGGCGGCGCGCACCGAGCCGGTCAATACCTTGCTGGCAGCATTGGGTCTGATTCTGCTGTTCGACCCTGCGGCGGTTGCTTCGTTATCGTTATGGCTATCATTTGTGGCTACGGCTGCGCTGCTGTTGTGGGCGGGCAAGCCGGAACGTGAAGAGACAATGCCATTTGGCCGCCGCTTGTCAGCAATGGCAAAATCAGTTTTATGGATTTCGTTATTGGCGACGCTGGCGACATTACCCTTGATCGCCTCCACCTTTGGCCGTATTCCCGTCTACAGTTTGCCAGCCAATCTGGTCATGGCACCCCTGTACGCCCTGATTGTGATGCCAGCGGGTTTGCTGGCGGAGATATTCGCGTTGTTCGGTCTGGACAGCATGGCAACGCTATTGATGCAACTGGCCGGAACAGCGGTTGAGTTTGGGACGCGAATACTGACCTTCCTGTCCGCATTGCCGGCTGGGCGAGTCTGGGCCATTTACCCGCCGGTCTGGATCCAGGTATTGTATATAAGCGGTATGATGTGGTGCGGTGTTTTGTTATGGCGCGGCAAACGTTTCACCGCCGCATGCTCGGCCATGTTGGTGATGATATTCTGGCTGGGCGTCGTAGTGCATGAAACAGGCATTGATGAAGCGCAATGGGTAATCTGGGATGTCGGGCAGGGGGCCGCTTCCACGCTACTGTTACCGGGCAATGACGTTATTGCCGTTGATGCGCCGGGGCGTCGGGGCAGCCGTTTTAACGGCGGCACGACCGAGGCCGCCGGTTTACGCAGTCTGGGTATCACCCATCTGGATGTGCTGGCGCTCACCCATGCCCAGTCTGATCATATGGGCGGAGCGTTATCCCTGATGCAAAATATGAACAGGATTGGCGCGCTGTGGTTACCGGATACGCCTTCGGCGCGAACCGATGCGCGTATTAAAACTATTGTGGCCTATGCGCAGTCGCACGGCGCGACAGTCCGATGGCTGGCACAAGGCGATCATGTGGAACTGGGAGGCAATCCGGAATCGCATGTAAAAATATCCGTATTATGGCCACCGCGATCATTCGATCCTTCCAATACCAATAATACATCGCTGGTGCTGGCCGTGCGTCTGTCCGACCGGGTGCGCATCCTGTGGCCGGGTGATATTGAGGCGCAAGCGGAAACGGCGATGCTTGTTGCCGGCATGGAACACACCGATGCGATGCTGATGCCGCATCATGGCAGCACCACTTCCAGCCAGCAGGATTTTTTGAATGTGCTGCACCCGAAGCTGGCCGTCGTCCAGAGCGGTTTTGCCAATCGATATGGATTCCCCAAATCCGCCGTGCTAAAGCGATACCGCGCCATGCATGCAGATATTCGCAATACGGCGGATGGCGCTGTGCTGGTTCGATGGATTGACGGACATGCATCGGTTGAAGTATGGCGGTTTGACAGGGGCAGGCGACGTGAACTTGCATTGGCCTGGCTACAGTCCTGACGAGAGGATGACTGTCTGAAAAGATGACTTTTGGCCTTTCCTATTCATAATTGCCGCTCTTGTGACTTCTGTCATCAGAAGTGGCCAACGGCTATGGAGGCATATGTGGTAGAATTTATCCAACAGGGCGGCAGCGTGATGTATATCCTGCTGGCAATATCCGTATTGTCCCTGACTATTATTTTCGAGCGGTCCTGGAGTTTGCGCCGCTCGGCCGTGATTCCATTAGCGGAAGTGCAAATGATTGAGCAGTCGGTGCGCAGTGGAGATGTCAAACAGGCAATGGCGACGTGCCAGACGCATAATACGGCGATGAGCCGTATTCTGTGGGTGGCGCTGGCCAACCGTGGCGTTCGGCGTTCGGTGATGAAAGAAATTCTGGAAGAATCCGGTCGTCAGGAAGTGGCGCATCTGGATCGCTTTATCGGCGTGCTGGGCGTGATTGCGGGCATTGCGCCGCTACTGGGCTTGCTTGGTACGGTGATCGGTATGATTGAAGTATTTCAGCAGATTTCACTGCTTGGCGTCGGTAAAGCCGATGTATTGGCTGGCGGCATCTCCAAAGCATTGAACACCACCGCATTCGGCCTTGTGGTCGCTATTCCTTCGATGGTTGCTTACCGTTATTATGAATCTCGCGTGGATCGATTTGTGATTGAAATCGAGGCGCATGCGCTGCGCTTTGTTGAATTGCTCAAAGGCGAGCGCACGTGAAACTGCGCCATAAAAAACGCATGGATTATCTGGTGGATATTACGCCGCTGATCGATGTCGTTTTTCTGATGCTGATTTTTTTCATGGTATCCACATCGTTTAATGTCTCATCCAGCCTCAAGCTGGATCTGCCATCCAGCAATGCCACTTCCGAACACAAGGAGATCAAGAAGGTAAGCATCAGTATCAACGCCGATGGTGCGCTCTATGTGCAGGATGAGCCGGTCACGGATGCTGATTTGCGCAAGCGTGTGCTGAATGTGTCCAAAGGCGACCCGAATATGCGGGTGATACTGCGTGCCGATGCTGAAACGCACCATAAACGCGTGGTATATGTGCTCGATACGCTGCGTGGGCTCGGAATGAGCAAGGTCGGCATTGCGACTGTCGCCCCGCAGGATGGAAATTGATGCGGGTGATTGTGTGATGCGAATCGTACAGAAATTCGGTGGTACGTCGGTTGGTTCGCTGGAACGCATCCGTAAAACAGCCGATATCGTGCAGGCTGAACTGCAACGAGGCAATCAGGTGGCAGTTGTGGTGTCGGCCATGAGCGGTGAAACCAACCGGTTAACTTCGATGGCTCGGGAAATGGCGGTGCAACCGGCACCGCGCGAACTCGATGCGCTGGTGGCGACCGGAGAACAGGTTAGCGCCGCCCTGTTGGCCATCGAATTGCAGCGGCGCGGCATCAGCGCTTATTCCTTCAGTGGTGGGCAGGCCGGTTTTGTCACCGATAGCAGGCATGAACGGGCGCGCATCAAACATGTTGAGAGTGGTCATCTGCTCGCCCATATACAGGCTGGCGAGGTGCCTGTGGTAACCGGCTTTCAGGGTGTGGATGGGCAGGGCAATGTCACCACGCTGGGACGCGGCGGTTCCGATACGTCGGCGGTAGCGTTGGCTATCGCGCTTGAAGCCGATGTCTGTGAAATTTATACCGATGTTGATGGCATCTATAGCACGGATCCGCGTATTGTGGCGAAAGCGCGCAAAATTGAGCGGATTAGTTATGAAGAGATGCTGGAATTCGCATCACTCGGCGCAAAAGTATTGCAGACGCGTTCGGTTGAGTTGGCCATGCGTTATGATATGCCGTTGCATCTGCGCTCCAGTTTTGAGCCGGTGACAGGGACAATGGTTATACAAGAGGATGAAACCATGGAACGAGCAACGATTTCCGGCGTGGCCTATAACCGCGATGAAGCAAAAATTACCATTATGGGCATCCCCGACCAGCCGGGCATTGCCGCCAAGGTGTTCGGCCCGGTAGCCGAGGCCGGTATCAATGTCGATGTGATTGTGCAGAACGTATCCGAGCAAGGCTATACGGATATCACCTTTACCGTTCCGACCGGTGATTACAGCCAAACGATGGATATTATGCGTCGTCTGTGTGCGGAGATGGATGCGCGCGATGTGAAGGGTGATGACAGCGTCGCCAAGGTATCCGTGGTGGGGGTCGGTATGCGTTCGCATGCTGGCGTGGCCAAGGATATGTTTGATATTCTGGCCAGAGAGGGCGTCAATATTCAGATGATCACCACCAGCGAAATCAAAATTACGGTCGTCATAGAAGAAAAATACATCGAACTGGCCGTGCGTTCGTTGCACAGTGCTTTCGGTCTGGATGAGGAAGATTGTTAAATATATTCTGAAAACTCAGAGCATTCTGTTGATTTTGATTGTTTCAGGCCAAAGTATGTTTTTCTGATATCCGGTTCAACCCAAGCTTGCGCTTTCCGATATAGTAGTCTATTAAAGGTATCAGAGAGGAGATACCATGTTAATTTTAACGCGCAAAAAAGGCGAATCCATTGCAATCGGGGATAATATTCAGATTCAGGTGTTGAATGTGAAAGGCGGTCAGGTGCGCATCGGTATTGATGCTCCGCGCGAAGTCAAGGTCAACCGCGAAGAACGTTTGGAGTCCGCATCATCTGAACCTGCATCATCCGAATCTGCCTCAGCCAATAACGTCCAGTCAGCAGAAAGCTGACGCACACAGCCATCGTACGCGGAGGTAGTCTGCCGCCGTTTTTCATTCACACCAACATGGTGTATTGGCCGAATCAAAAATTGCGCCCACGGTGCTGCACGATGAAATCATCAGCATGAATGCAAGCAAGACAAACCTTAATTTGTACATAGAGTGCTTCCCGTAATGTAAACCCTAACGTCTGAATTGTAGTTGGAATAAGACGCTTCAGTAAGCCAACTCTTCATTTACTGTGTGGTTTTGCCTCGGTTTATTGATAAGTCATTATGAAGTCTATGGCGCTTGATGTTCATGTTAATATGCCTGCCTACTTCAGGTTAGTGGGCGGGCCGGGTTTCGTTGCCGACGGGATGTTTAATCCGCCATTCGCAGTGGATAAATCTGGACGCGAATGATGCACAAAGGCTGATGCACAGAGTCTCTCATCTATGCATGGAAGTGATTATTGTTGAGGAGAAAATCATGAGAATTTTATTCGTCATTGTTATCCTGTTCAGCTGGATTGGCTCGGCTCAGGCTGAAACACGTTATATTGTTGACCAGGCAAAACTGCCCATGCGCTCGGGCCAGAGCACCAGCCATGCGATTGTGCGTATGCTGCCCAGTGGGACTGCTGTTGAAGTGCTCGGGCAGTCAGGTGCCGGTTATACGCATATTCGCACTCGCGGGGGTAAAGAGGGCTGGATACTGAGCAGGTATTTAATGAACGAGCCTGCGGCCAGAAGTCGTTTGGTATGGGCTGAAAAAGAATTGAGCAAACTCCACACGCTGGAACAGAAGAAAAAAGATCTTGTGCAGGAAGTATCCCTGCTGAAGGATGATAATAAAAACCTGCAAAGCGAGCTGGCGCGTATCCGCAAGGCTGCTGCCAATGCCGTGGCTGTCGCAGATGAGAACAGGGCGTTGAAAATCAAGGCTGAACAGGCTGAACAGGCATTTGAAGCATTACGACAAGAAACCAGTGATATTAGAAGCGGAGCGCAGCAGCGCTGGTTTATGCTTGGCGGCGGCGCCATTCTGCTGGGTATTCTGCTCGGACTTATCTTGCCGCGCCTGAAATTTCGCCGTAAAGACCGTTGGGGCAGATACTAACCCGGAGTCTTGGAACTACTATCCTTATATATCAAAATGTTACGCGATTTCAACCATGCGATATTGGCGATGTTTGTGACAAAGGTAAATTATAATCCGCCGCTGATTTTCCAGCCGGATTCTGTTTTGGTCAGACTGATGCGTTCGCGCTGGTTTAACTGTCGCCATGCGCCGTTTGCCTGCACATGTAGCATATAACTCTGTTCACATTCGGCATGTTTATGATCAAGCAGGCGAATGGTACGATTGGTGGATCTCATTTCGATTGTCTCAAACTGATCAAACAAGGTTCTCATCCTGTTAATCGCCTCAAATTCAGTTTGATCATGATATGTATAGCCGGGCATGAGCAAGGCGGAATACGATGTAATATCATGGTTGCTGACGGCTGTATCGCGTGCATCAAGCACAGCGCGGATGCTTGTCCTGTCCTGCCCGCTGCATGCGCTAAGCACGCACGCCAGCATGCAGATGAAAAGCGGAGCATGGATTCGCCTGCTATATCGGGGCGGGCGAAACATCAAAGATATCGTTTCGCTTTTGCGCTCCACGAACTGTCTGGATAATTGTGTCTGAGTAGAACGGCTGTCTGGCGAGCATCCTTGTCCATTCTCATTTTGGCATAAGATGCAGCGAGGTAATAGAGCGATTCCTCAATAGCCGGTGTGGTTTGATACAAACGCACCACTTGCTGGAAACGGTTGGCTGCGGCCACGAAACGATCTCTGCCAAAATAAAATTTACCGATGGTCAGTTCATGTTTGGCCAGTGTATTATACAGCAATTGCAAACGGCTTTGGCCATCTTTGGCATAGGCGCTGTCTGGATGATCCTTGAGCAGTCGTTTGAAGGCATCAATAGCCAGCTGGTTCATGGTCGCATCTTTTTCTGCCGGTGAGCGTTGTCTGTAATAGCTCATGGCCAGCATATATTTGGCATAGTCCACATTGATATGGGTGGGATGGCGCTCGGTAAACTTTTTGCTCAGCGTTTCCGATAAAATAAATTCGTCATCCTTATAGGCAGCAAAAATACGCAGCAGTTCAGCCTGAATGGCATATTTACTATACGGGTAATTGGCACTGAATTTTTCCAGATTGTCGGCTACGGCGCTGTAATTGCCTTTGCCCATCAGCACTTTAGCTGCTTGATATTCCTTCTCTGCGCCACTTTTGTCTGATTGTTCATGCTTGGCGCAGCCCGAGAAGATAGCGATAATGAGTATGGGCAGGATTAATTTCGACAGGTTCAGGTTCATGGGCGAAGCTTACGTGGTCGACGGGATGGCGACAACGGCAAGCTGACGACCGGTTTGGTTACCATCCCGTCTGAACGAGAAAAAATGACTTGCATCGCATGCTGTGCATGCTTTGTTGGACTCAATGCGTTTTCTATCCAGACCCGCTTCGAGCAGTTGCAAACGGTTGATTTCAAGCAGGTCTGCATGCATGCCGGATGTGTGAACGATGAAATCCGCTGCGCCTGCTGTGCTCTTTTCCAGCGCGTCGGCTGTGTCTTTGCCAATCGCGAAGCAGCAGGGGCCGATGCAGGGGCCGAGCGCCGCCAGTATATTTTCGCACCTTGCACCATGTTCGAGCATGGCCTGTACCGCCTTGGTAATGATACCGGCCACAGTACCGCGCCAGCCGGCATGAACCGCAGCGACAATGCCCGCTTCCGGCTCGGCCAGCAGAATCGGCAAACAATCAGCCACGCGCACGGCCACGGCGCTATCGGGTTGATCCGTTATGAGAATGTCTGCCTGCTGTTGGTGCATTTTCCCGGCTCCATTGCAGTATAGCAGGTCGGTTTTGTGCACTTGTATGGCTTGATGCGGTATTGATGACAGCGGCGCTGATTTGATGAGGCCATGCAGGTTTTGTGCGATATTGCTGTCGCTATCCCCGAGTTCGGGGCCGAAGTTTTGTGAATCGAATGGGGCCGGGCTGACGCCGCCGCCGCGCAGGCTGAATATGCCGGTAATGCCGTGACTGGCCAGCAGCCGAGAACGGATGAATGAAGCTTCAGCCATAGTTTTCTGTCAGCGCATCGACCAGTTGCTGCAAATCAGCCGGCAGAGGCGCTGTGAAGCTAAGCGGCGCATCACTGATCGGATGTTTGAATTCCAGCAATTGTGCATGTAACGCCTGACGCTTGAGTGCTGCAATGGCGCTGCGGCTCGGTTCGGGAATATCGGCTGACGGATTGTAGCTGCGGGCGTAAACCGGATCGCCGAGAACGGGTAATTTCTCATGCGCCAGGTGGACGCGAATCTGATGGGTTCGCCCGGTATGCAAAGTCAATCGCATCTGGCTGAAGGGGCCGAACAATCGTTCCACTGAGGCATCGGTAATGGCGTTCCGGCCAGCGGTTGTGACAGCCATTTTTTGTCGATGCCGGGGATGACGTCCGACCGCCAGTTCTATGCGTTTGCTATGCCAGCGCGGCGAGCCCCGGCACCATGCCACATATTGCCGGTTCAGGTCGTGTTGCGCGAACATGTCGCTGAGGCGGCGGTGGGCGATTTCACTTTTGGCTACCACCAGAGAGCCGGATGTGTCTTTATCAAGCCGGTGCACAATGCCAGGGCGCTCGGCTCCGTTGATGCCCGGCAGGTGATCGCAGTGGTGCAGGAGGGCGTGAACCAGCGTGCCATGATCGTGACCATGAGCCGGATGCACCACCATGCCAGCCGCTTTATTGATAACGATCAAATGTTCGTCTTCGAACAGAATATCAAGCGCAATCGCTTCAGCTTCCAGTGCCAACGGCTCGGGTGCGGGAATATGCAGCTGGTAGTAATCGAGTTCCCTGACGCGTCTCGATGCCTGTGTAACGATTGTTCCGCCACGATTCTGAACATGGCCGTTTTTCAGCAATTGCTGGATATGATTTCTACTCAGGCCGCTCAACGCCGTCAGCGCAGCATCAAGTCGCTGACCATCCCGGCTTTCATCCATGCTGAAACCCAGATATTCTTCGTTATCGTTCACTCGCCTTTGGCGGCGACTTCAGGCGATAAAGCAGCAGGCGTCGTCGCTGCAGTTTGATTCTGCGTCGGCGTGGCTGCGCCGTCTTTGGCTGCGGTCGGACGTCTGCGCCTACGTCTGCGTCTGCGTTTTCTGGCCTCGCCGGAAGCGCTGTCGCCATTGTTATTCTCGTCGGCAGCTTGTTGCTGTGACTGCTGTTTGGGACTGGCCGGTTTCTGCCCCTTGCTGTTTTTTTTCGGCTTGTCCGTGCTCGGCGTATCTTTTGTGTCGGCCTTTTGAGCTCCGGATGCAGGCTTACGGTTTCTGTTACCGCCGCGCCGACGTCGATTGGGACGGGCCTGCTGTTTCTTTTTCTCAGCCTGTTCTGCTGCTTCTTTGCTGGTGGCTTCCGCCAGCGCTTCTTTTCGTTTCTGACCGGTCAGGAAGCCAATCAGGGTTTTCAGCGCCCCCTCTTTCTTTTCTTCCCTGGCCACAACAGGTGCAGGCGGCGGCGTTGGAATGCCGACAACCGGTTTGACCGGTTTCATTTTCTTGCCGCTACGAGGTGGCTTGATGCGCTTGCTGGTATCTTCGAGCACTTCCACGCGTTGCTGGTTGTTCTCATGCCACTGCCGTTCAATACGATAATGCGGGATATCCAGATCAGGACGAATCTGCATGGTGATCTGCACTTCATAGGCTTCTTCAATGCGCGCTATATTGGCACGTTTGTTATTCATCAGATATTCACCGGTATCCGATGGTACCTGCACCACCAGGGTAGGTTTTTTACCTTTTTCCGCCCAATCTTCCATGCGGGTGAGCATTTGCAGCGCCATCGAATCGACCGTGCGTATAAAACCGCGTCCCTGACAACGCGGACAGCTCTCCGTGGTCGATTCGCGGATGGACGGGTGCAGTCGCTGACGTGACATTTCGAGCAGACCGAAACGGGAGATGCGGGCGAACTGGATGCGCGCCTTATCGCTTTTACACGCCTTACGCAGCACATCCTCGACCTTTTGGCCATGTTTGCGATTGGCCATATCGATAAAATCGATCACGATCAGGCCGCCGATATCACGAATGCGCAACTGGCGCGCCACTTCTTCAGCCGCTTCCAGATTGATCGCCAGCGCCGTATCGTCGATATGTTTACCTTTGGTGGCGCGGGCGGAATTGACATCAATGGCGGTTAGCGCCTCGGTTGGGTCCAGCACAATCGAACCGCCGGTAGGCAGGCGGATTTCACGCTCATGCACTTCCTCGCATTGCGACTCGGCCCCATAATGGCGAAATAACGGTTTCTTGCCGCGATAGAGTTTGACCAGCTTTTCCTTGCCCGGCAGTACGGCGTGCACAAAGGCTTTGGTGCGTGTGTAGACCTCGTGATTATCGACCCATATTTCCTCAATATCATCGGAGAAATGATCGCGAATGGCACGCGTGGCTAGATCTCCTTCGAGATAAATCAGGGCGGGGGAGGCGGTTGTTTCGCTGGTGATGCGGATTTCATCCCACAGGCGGCGCAGATACTGATAGTCGCGCTGCAATGCTTCCAGCGTCTGATCCTTGCCGGCGGTGCGGATAATCAGGCCCATATTATCCGGTACTTCCAGCTGTTTGAGAATTTCTTTCATCGAACGTCGATCATCATCCGAAAGCTTGCGTGAAATACCGCCACGCGATGTGTTCGGACTCAATACCAGATAGCGACCGGCCAGCGAAATATTGGTGGTCAGAGCCGCACCCTTGTTGCCGCGTTCTTCCTTGACCACCTGCACGAGTAATTCCTGTTTGGCCTGGAGTACATCCTGAATGGACAGGTTGCGTGGATTGGCGGTCTTGTCGGCACCTTCTTTCCAGTAGTCGGGATGAATTTCACCGAGTGGTAAAAAGCCCTGGCGGGCAGCGCCATATTCCACAAATGAGGCTTGCAGGCTGCCTTCCACCTTGGTGATTTTGCCTCTGTATATATTGCTTTTGGTCAGGACTTTGTGGGCCGATTCGATATCGAGTTCGTGCAGATAGCCGTTTTCAACAATGGCAACACGGCTTTCTTCATCGTGTAAAGCATTGATAAGCATGCGTTTTTTTGTAGTCACGCCAGTTCCTTTGGGCGTTTGAGGAACCTGTCGATTAAAGGCACAGCCAATAAAACCATTGCTGTGAATAGTATTAATCAAACGTATGAACAGCCTGTCTGTTGTTATAGTTCTATATCATTCAAACAGTCACAGTACACGGTTTCCGGAGCTGTGAAGTTTTGGCTGATCGTGTGTATTGGCTGGTGCTGCCGTTCTACCGGGGCATCAGTTCAAGTCATCAAACGCAGTGTATTTATGCAGGCTCAACGTTAAAACATGAAACAAATAACGCGTTAAGGGCATCTACAAAACAGGTTCGCGTCCATGCAAGGTATCAGGATAAATGCTGTGCCTGGCCATCTCGGTTTTACCTGTTGGGTTCGTCGGAGGCTGGGATTCCCGTCTACAAATCGTTACCATTGCTTGTGCGTTGCATTGTTATGCGATGCAGGAAAACACGGAGCTCACTGCATATCGCAAGGACTCTATCCGGCAAAGGCGGTTTGGCAAGAAAATGCATCACAATGGTATCTTAAGTATTGATAACAGTGAACACGGTAGCAGACTTGATCGGGTTCTGATTCGTCATCTGGGCTCTTCACGTCGCACATTGATTTTACGCTTGATTCGCAAGGGCAATGTGCGGCTGAACAAAAAACGCTGCAAGCCCGAGTCGCGTGTTGCATGCGGCGACCAGATATTTTTACCCTTGAGCTTGAGAGAACCGGATCAGCAGGTCAGGACAGTGATTTCGGTTTCGCTGTTGAAGAAAGCAGAGGCATTGCCAGTCCTGTATGAAGACGAATGCTTGCTGGCCGTGAACAAACCCGCCGGAATCGTCGTGCATGGCGGTTCCGGCCACGATGCCGGTCTGATTGAAGCATTGAAGGAATTACGCCAACTGCCTGATTTGCGTCTGGCACACCGGCTTGATCGCGATACTTCCGGCGTATTGCTGATGGCAAAAAATCTGGAGTCTCTGAGACAACTCACTGAATCTTTCCGCCATCGCGATATGCAGAAAACATATTTCGCCCTGATTGCCGGCCACCCCTTCGCTCAGGCCGGGCGCATGATTTCAAAACTGACCAAAGGCGTGGTGCGTGGCGGTGAGCGCATGGTAATCGATACGGAAGAGGGCAAGGAGTCGGTGACTGATTATCAGGTGATGATGGAGTTTGAACAAAACGGCTTTGACTATGCCATGCTCGCGCTAAATCCACATAGCGGGCGCACGCACCAGTTAAGGGTACAGTTGCAGAACGAAGGCCATGCGATTCTCGGCGATGGTAAATATGCAGGCAAAGGGGAATTGGCGACTTATAAATCTATCGGTGGAAAAGGGCTGATGCTGCATGCCTGGCGTTTGCGCTTCGATCACCCGGCGACTGGCAAATCAGTTGAACTCAAGGCGTTCTGGCCGGATAGCTGGCACGATTTCTTGCATGCCCCCCGCAGCATCAGTAAGCTGAGCGGACGGTGAGTATATTTATCCGGCCCCCATGGAGAGCATTATGATTGAAGGCTCATGCCTGCGTATTTATTTGACAGAATCCAGTCGCATTGATGGCGAGCCGGCCATGGAAGCGATTCTTGGCCTGTGCCGGGATGCCGGTCTGCGCGGGGTTTCGGTGGTGCGCGGCATTGAAGGCATGGGCTCGCATGGCGCGGTTCATTCCACCTCATTCCTGGCTTTGTCCACTGATCTGCCTCTGCTTATTGAGGCTATTGATACCAGAGATCGTATTGATTCCGCTCTGCAACAGATGCGCCCCCACCTGGGCTCATGTCTGACTGCTGTGTGGCCGGTTTCGCTGATGCGCAATGAAGAGTTGACCGTAGAATTGCCTGGAGCGTGCAATGGAAATGATTGATATGCTGAGAAAAGTGCCGTTGTTCTCCGAACTGGATGAACAGGAGATGGCATCCATTGCGGCGCTGAGCAGCAGTATTGATATTTGCAAAAAGAGTATTGTTGTGCAGGAATTTGATCCGGGAGATTCGATTTATGTCATTCTGGATGGAGAAGTCAAGGTCTCCACGTATTCAGTGGACGGGCGCGAAGTGGTACTGGCATTGCTGGGCAAAGGCTCATTTTTTGGTGAAATGTCGTTGCTGGATGAACAGCCCCGATCAGCCAATGTGGCGACGATACAGGATTCAAAATTTGCCAATATCCGCAGACGCGATCTGATGCAGTTGTTGCTGGAACAGCCGGGCATTGCGCTGAAACTGTTGACAGAAATCGCTACCCGTTTGCGCAAAACAAGCCGTATGCTGGAGCGGATCAGCAGCATGGATGTGCCACATCGGTTGTATGCTTATCTGGTGGATCATTGCCAGCGTTTTAGTCAGCCCAATAGTGACGGTCGCTATAATACGGTCTTGCCGACCCATCAGTTGCTGGCCGACCAGCTCTCTACCAGTCGTGAAACCATTTCTCGCGCTGTCAGTCAGTTGAAGAAGGATGGCGTGCTTGTGCAATGCGAGGGACGCGGAAGAATGCTGGTCGACATGGACAAACTCGAAGACATGCTGGATGATTTTTAGAGCGACAGCTTTACGTTGAAGCCGGTCTGGCGGATGCGTTCTGCTGTGAGTTGCATCCATACTTTATCCAGCGCACTCAAGTGAATGGCTTCATCCTGCAATGAGGGTCGCGCCAGGCCGTAGAGCAGGATGCCATGAATC
>CAZKME010000009.1:0-7442 GCA_964553725.1 uncultured Zetaproteobacteria bacterium | reverse complement strand
GGCTTCATCCTGCAATGAGGGTCGCGCCAGGCCGTAGAGCAGGATGCCATGAATCGGCACATTATCCCGTTTTAATCCATCAAGGAATTCAATATAGGCGGTTAATTCATGCTCCGTGGGCGGTTGTCCGTCCCATGCGCTCATGCAGGTCTGAATCCAGCTCGGGCAGGTGTTGGCTACGGATTCAATTTGCTGGCGCAATCGGATGGCATCAAGCTTGATGCCGTTGATGCGGTAAATGCCAGCATCGGTCACGCTGTCTACCTTGATCCACACTTCGCCGTGATGTGAGGCCATGCGGGCAAGGCCGCGATGCACATGCGGTTTGTGCACATAGGAGCCGTTGGTAATCAGACGCAGCGGAATAGATAATTCGAATTGCTGCATGACCGCAACCAGCACCCTGACTACGTCATCAAAGGCCGCACAACTGGTCGGTTCACCATTGCCGGAAATGGCGATATCGCACAATGTACGGCACGAATCAGGTACGCGCCTGGCCATGAATGTACCGTGGATCATATCCTTTAACATGGCGGTCAATTCAGAACGCAGCAGCTTCAAATCTATCTCCGGTGCAACGCCGCGCACCAGATTCGGCACCTGACAATAGGCGCAGTGCCAGTTGCAGGCATTGTTCGGGTTCAGATTGATGCCAATAGAAACGCCGCCGGCGCGCCGGGATATCACCGGATAAACATAGGTCATATCAACCGCATTGCGATCATGATTGGATGTACTCAACTGTTGTATCATCATACCGGAAAAGTGGACGTATCAGGCAAATAGGTCCAAAAAGCTACCGCTAATAGCCTTTGGAAAAATATGTTTGGCATGCTTTGTGTAGGCCAGAGCAGTCTCCTGAGCAGAACCATTCGATTGCTGCATCAAATTATTGCGCGGGCTGCCGGTACGGGCAATCGCTGCCGGAGCTGCGATTTTCTGAGCCTCAATGACAGGAAGGGTGCTATGGAATGGTTGCTGTAATGGCGGTACAACTGTGGCAGGCGGATAACTGCCAAGCTGCATAACCAAGCCAATCGTTATAGTCATGACTCTTAAAGTAGACGGTTTTTCTTGATTGTCAATTTTTAAGTGCTACGACACACAGTTGCTATCGCTGCTGTAACCTGGCTTAACTGGGTGTTTGAAATGACGAATGGCGGCATGGTATATAACAGCTTGCCGAACGGGCGCAGCCAAACGCCCTGTTCAACCAGTGTGCTTTGAATGCGCGCCACATCAATGGGCTGTATCATCTCAATCACGCCAATGGCGCCTTTGATGCGTACATCGGCCACGGCATCAAACTCCCGGCATGGCTCCAGCTCATCCTGCAACTGCTTTTCGATTGCCATGACCCGCTGTTGCCAGGGTGAAGCCAGTAATAAATCTACGCTGGCCAGTGCTACGGCGCAGGCCAGCGGATTGGCCATGAATGTCGGGCCATGCATCAAAACCCCTGGTTGTTCGTTTTCTCCGGCGTCATGATGAATGCCGTCGCAAACGTGTCTGGAGCACAATGTCGCGGCCAGACTCATATAACCGCCGGTCAGCGCTTTGCCAACACACAGCAAATCCGGTTCAATGGCCGCCTGCTCGCAGGCAAACAGCGTGCCTGTGCGGCCAAAGCCGGTGGCGATTTCATCGCAGATCAGCAGCACGTCATGTGCATCACACAGCGCGCGCACCTGGCGCAAAAACTCCGGTGCATAAAAGCGCATGCCACCTGCGCCCTGTACAATCGGTTCGAGAATCACAGCGGCCAGTTCATGCTGATGGGATTTGATGCGGGACTGAAATGATGCGATTTGCATGTCATTCCATTGCGCATCCGTGTTTGCTGTGGGCGCATCGGCAAAGAGTTGCCCGGCCAGCAGGCTGGAAAACAGATGATGCATGCCGCCCACCGGATCGCAGACGCTCATGGCACCGAAGGTATCGCCGTGGTAACCGCCGCGAATGGTCAGTAGCCTGTTTTTTTCAGGGTGGTTTTGTGCCTGCCAGAATTGCAGCGCCATCTTGATGGCCACTTCCACGGCCACTGAACCGGAATCGGAAAAGAACACGTGGTTCATGTTGGCCGGCGTGATCTCAAGCAGCTTTTTGGCAAGATCAGCCGCAGGCTTGTGGCTTAAGCCGCCGAACATCACATGCGCCATATCGTGCAACTGATGTTCGACAGCCGCATTGAGTTCAGGCACATTATAACCGTGGATGGCGCACCACCACGAGGCCATGCCGTCAATCAGGCATCGTCCGTCCTCCAGCTCGAGATACACGCCGTTGGCGCGTTTGACTGCATAAGCGGGGACAGGATTCAACATACTGGCATACGGATGCCAGACATGGGCAGCCTCGAATTCCTGCCAGTTTTTTTGTCCGGGCAGGTTCACGCTGCCGGTTCCGGCGTAATCAAAGCCAGCGTCAGGCGTTCAATGACAACGGCTTTATCTTCAATGGATGCGCCCTTGACCAGCTTTTCGGCTTGCACAATCCGGCTTACCGCCGCCGTGAGTTCAGCGCCGCGCCAGGCGCGCGATTCTTCCGCTACTTTCTGGCGTGCTTCGCCAAATACCTTGGCCGCGCCGAGCGGATTTCTGTCACGCTGCACCTGAAACCAGCGGTACATCAGAATCTGTTGCATACGCGTACCAAGCCATGAAATCATCTGTACTTCGGCCACCTGTTGTTCCCTGAGCAGGCGCATGCACAGGGATATTGCTGAAGGTTTACGCATGGCGACGGCATGGCACCAGTCTTCCAGCGCATTGGGTGCGCGTTCGCCAAGCAATTCGGCGACAATGACGATGCCGATTTCCGCACCTGCGCCATGATCGTACCAGTTTATCCGTTCAATCATCTGGCGCGCGGCCAGACGCATGCCGCATAAACGCTCGCTCATCCATTGGGATGCATCGGGGCTGATTTTCAGGCCGGAGGCTGCCAGTTCCTGTTCCAGCCAGCGCCGGAATGCGGCTTCATCGGGCGGTTTAAATTCGCATTGAGCCACAGCGGCAAGCACTTTCATTTTTTTGTGCAAGGCTTTTTTCCAGTCGATGCCGGGGGCGCAGATAATCAGGCGGTGGTCAGCGCCGAGGGAGTCCACCAGGCTAAGCAGATGGGCGGACTGTTTCGGCGTGGCAGACTGGGCGTTGCGTACCAGCGCGTAACAGTTTGACGGGCCGAACAGGCCCTGATTGCGTGATTCCTCTTCGATGCGGGCCAGTTCGCTGACATCGAGACGCATGCGCAGCGCATCCTTGTCTCCTGCGGCCAGCAGAGCATCGGCAGCCTCGAACAGGGCATCGTGATCTTCACCGGAGAGATAATAGAGGTGGTGATGCGGGGGCAATAAATTGTCCGGATTCAGGCGCATTTTAAGACGGAGGGTTTAACATGTTTTACCGCAGAGCTACGCAGAGTAAAGGCAGAAAAGGTGAAGGTATCGCCTTTTATCGGATGTGTTTGTTGTAAGAAATATGCTGTGATTGGCATGCGTAAAAGATTAAAAGCCGGAGCGGATGCGGCCTACGGCATCGCTTAACCACTGCTTGCCCAAATCCCGTTGCAACCGCTGTCTGGACGCTTCAATGCTGGTCGGGCCGCCGGTGACGAATACATCACCCTGACGCTGAATCGCACCACTCTGCCAGACGGTTTCGCCATGCTGTTGAAGCGTAATTGAACCGGCAATAGTCATGCGATATTGCGTGGCCACGCCGCTAATATCGAACGTGGACGGGATGAATATGATCGGCGACATTTTGACTATAATCAAGGCGTAATGCGATTGATCCGTGAGCGATCCGGCTTCAACGATGGCGTAGGCTTCTGATTGTAAACGCTGCCGAAGCAGGGACATTAAAGATGCATCCGCATTGCCCGATATGCTCACCGTTTTCACATCAGCAGGGATAGCGCCGGAACCGCCGCCGCCATGCCCGACCAGATGGTAGCCGCAGCCTGCCAGCATCAGCATGCCAGCCAGCAGGCCGGTTCGCAGTATGCGTGACGCTTTCATGCGGGTTTTACCACGATATTAAGCAGCCGACCCGGCACCAGAATCACTTTGACAATCTGCATGTCAGCCAGCCATTTGTTGATGGATTCGTCAGCTTGTGCTGCGGCCATCGCTTCATCCTGGCCGGCATCTTTGGCAAGGGTAATCTCGCCGCGCTTCTTGCCCTGAATCTGAACCACCAGTTTGATCTCATCCTGCGCCAGTGCGGTTTCATCCACCTGCGGCCAGTTGGCCATGACAGCTATCTTTTGCATGCCGCTTTCCCCCCAACCAATTCGCTCACCGATTTCGCAGGCGAAATGCGGCACGAACGGAGCCAGCATGGCGGCTAACGCTTCGATGCCTTCCTTGTATGCGGCTTGTCCGGCAGCGCCGGTCGGCTCATAAGCTTGCAGGCTGTTGGTCAGTTCCATCAGTGCGGCAATGGCCACATTAAAGGCAAAACCGTGCTCGAATGCGTGGGTGACTTTTTTGATGGTGGCGTGAATGCTCAGACGAAGCGCTTTTACCGCTGCCTGATCCTCGCCCTCACGGCAATCATCCAGCTTGTTCAGCAAGCGCCAGACGCGGCCCAGAAAACGGTGTGCACCTTCCACACCGGCATCATTCCACTCCAGATCTTTTTCCGGCGGTGCGGCGAACAGGGTGAATAAACGCGCCGTATCGGCCCCGAAGCGCTCGATAATGGTATTCGGATCAACTGTGTTGCCCTTGGATTTGGACATTTTAGCGCCGTCCTTGAGTACCATGCCCTGCGTCAGCAGGTTTTTGAACGGTTCATCGCCGCCTTGTTCCGCCGTAAACAGACCGGCATCGCGCATCAGTTTATGATAAAAACGGGCATACAGCAGATGTAGTACGGCATGCTCGACGCCGCCGATATATTGATCCACAGGTGCCCAGCGCGCCATCGCGTTGGCATCGACCATGGCGGTCGCATTGCGCGGGCTTGTATACCGGTTCATATACCAGGACGATTCCATAAACGTGTCGAACGTATCGAGTTCGCGCACAGCAGCCTTGCCGCACTGCGGGCAGTCGGCGTGTTTGAACGATTCGCATTCGGTCAACGGAGATGCGCCGCCGGTCGGTTGCAGATTGGTGGGTAATTCCACCGGCAACTGCTCGTCTGGCACGGCGACAGCACCGCAATCATCGCAATGAATAACCGGAATCGGCGTACCCCAATAGCGCTGGCGCGATACCAGCCAGTCGCGTAAACGGTATTGCACGCGTTCACGGCCTTTGCCATTGTCGTGCAGCCATGTGGTGATAACCTGTTTGGCCTCGCTTGACGTCAGGCCGTCAAACGCGTCGGAATTAATGAGCAGACCGGCCACGGTGAATGCTGCGGCATGGATATCCCAATCGCCATCTTCGGGCGCGATGACCTGCTTGATGGATAAACCGTATTTTCTGGCAAACTCAAAATCGCGCTGATCGTGCGCCGGCACGCTCATTACCGCGCCGGTGCCGTAACCCATCAGTACAAAATTGGCCACCCAGATCGGCACGGGCTCACCGCTAATCGGGTGAATCGCAT
This sequence comes from uncultured Zetaproteobacteria bacterium, assembly GCA_964553725.1. Classification (GTDB taxonomy): domain Bacteria; phylum Pseudomonadota; class Zetaproteobacteria; order Mariprofundales; family Mariprofundaceae; genus Mariprofundus. The sequence continues at coordinate 1,875 of CAZKME010000009.1, read as the reverse complement.
GAAAGCCGGTCGGCATGCCCTTTTTTTCCATCGTTTCGACATCGGCTTCCTTGGTGGAAATGGTGCTGCATTCGTCCAGAAACTCGGCCAGTTCAGGATTGTTTTCAGCTGCCTTGACGGCCAGCGGGTGGCCTGCCGCCACAGCCATATAAGTTACGCCCATTAGCGTATCCGGGCGGGTGGTGAAGATGTCCAGCGTTTCACCTCTGTTTTCCAGACCGAAGGAGACTTCTGCACCGGTCGATTTGCCAATCCAGTTGCGTTGCATGCCGATAACTTTTTCCGGCCAGCCCGGCAATTGATTCAGGTCGGCCAGTAATTCTTCGGCGTAGTCGGTGATACGGATAAACCATTGCTTCAGATTTTTTCGGATCACCGGCGTTTCGCAGCGCCAGCATACGCCGTCTTCAACCTGTTCATTGGCCAGTACGGTATGGCAGGGGTCGCACCAGTTCACTTCGGCATTGGCTTGATAGGCTAATCCCTTCTGCATGAGCTTGGTGAATAGCCATTGTTCCCAGCGATAATAATCGGGGTGGCAGGTAGCGATTTCACGGCTCCAGTCATACGACAGGCCGAGTCGTTTGAGCTGACCGCGCATCTGATCGATATTGGCATACGTCCATTCAGCTGGCGGACGATGGTGTTTAATGGCGGCATTTTCAGCCGGCAGGCCGAAGGCGTCCCAGCCGATCGGATGCAATACATTAAAACCCTGCATGCGTTTATAACGCGCTACCGCATCGCCAAGGCAATAATTGCGCACATGGCCCATATGCAGGTTGCCGGACGGATAGGGGAACATGACCAGGCAATAATAGGTTTCGCGCGCATCATCGTCGTAGGCGATATCTATGCCTGCTTCATGCCAGCGCTGTTGCCATTTTGCTTCAATTTCCTGTGCTATATACCGATCTGACACCGACTACGACCCCTTGTTTTTCAGATATTTCTGAAGCTGCGGATGATGATGGCATCAGCCCGGAATGGAAAGGATGGTTTTTATGAATTGGTTTGTAGCTACTCAGCCTCTTTGGAGGTGCTGCTTTAGCTGCGCATTTCTAAGACCTTTAGTGCGACTGAAGTCGCACCTCCGAAGCCTTTTTTTCGATGTGATGCATTGTGCTAAACAGTTAGCCCGGACTCTTGAATTGCAAATCTCTCCTGAAACTGCGTTTGTATCGAGCCGGAGCAAGGCGTAGTATGTCAGAATTAATGTTCAGGAGGGGGATACATTGACACAGATAGAACAATGGAATGCGACATACGGTATTGCCGGGCAGGTTACGTTCAGCGGCGGCAAGGGTGATATGCCGGTTGTGACAATTCGCAACAAACTGGCACAGGCATCGATTGCCTTGCAGGGCGCGCATGTGCTCGGGTTTTGTGCGGCAGGGCAGGAGCCGCTGATCTGGATGAGTGACGATGCAACATTTGCGCCGGGCAAATCGCTGCGTGGCGGCGTGCCGATATGCTGGCCGTGGTTCGGGCCACATGCATCTGATGCCAGTCTACCAGGCCATGGGCCGGCACGAACCGTCGATTGGAAACCGGTTGCTGTGCATGTAAACGATGATGGCAGCACGCAACTGAACTTCGAACTGGTGCAGACAGATAAAATCCGTCGCCAGTGCGGTCATCCATTGTCGGTGCAATTGCATGTGACTGTTGGCAGCAGCCTGACACTGGCGCTCGAAACAACCAATTCTGGCGCTGAACCGTTCACACTCGGGGAGGCATTTCACACCTATTTTCAGGTTGGTGATGTGCGTCAGGTTCTCATTGAAGGGTTGAATGGTTGCAAATACATCGACAAGGTCGATGGCGGCAAGATTAAACTACAGCAGGGGGCTGTTGGCATTGATGCGGAAACGG
>CAZKME010000008.1:15258-27130 GCA_964553725.1 uncultured Zetaproteobacteria bacterium | reverse complement strand
TGCTGTTTCCGGCGGCTTTGGCGATGGGGATGGCCTTTCCGTTGGCGCTTCGGGCAGCTGCTTCACTACACATATCACTTGCTTCGATGTATGGCATCAATGCTTTGGGCGGAGCTGCGGGCGCTATATTCCCCTTGCTGCTGCTGCCGATGCTGGGCTGGCGCGCTGCGCTGTGGTGCGTGGCGCTGCTGGGCTTGTTATTGGCCGTTGGCGCATGGTTGTTATCCCGGAATTTATCCGACGATAAACCCGAATTTACCCGTGATCGGCTTGAGCCTGTTCGACGACCACCGTGGCCTGATTTACTGGCCTACGCGGGTATCGGGGCAGCAGCCCTGATGCTGGAAGTGGTGTGGACGCGCTTATTCGGCATGGTGCTACTGCGTACTGAATATATTCTGGCCATGTTGCTATTGGTCTATCTAGCCGGGATTGGTCTGGGAAGCCTGCTGGCGCGGGGGTTGCGGACGAATGAACAAACGCGTTTGTGGCTCAATATCTTGCCCGGATTAGCGGCGCTGGTCGCTGTGGGCGGGCTGTATTTTGTCGGCGATATCAGTCGCTGGGCTTCGGCTGCTGACTTTTCCTCGCTGGCCACAGCCATGCTGGGTGAAGGCGCAGTTGTTGCTTTGTGCACATTTCCGGTGACACTGCTGTTCGGGGCATGGCTGCCCTTGCTGGCCCGACATTTCCACAGTCAGGAGACGGGCAGTGGCGGCTGGTGGTACGGCGTGAATAGTATGGGCGCGGCACTCGGTGCCATGCTGGCCGGATTTGTGTTGTTGCCCTGGTTGGGCAGTGCGCTGTCATTATGTGTGGCGGCGATTTTGTTATTTTTGTGTGGCATGCGCTGGGTGACAGATAAGCGATTATGGCTGCTTTTCCCCGTCCTGTTGTTGCTGATTTATCCTGTGCGCGCCTTACCCCCGGTAGCCGAATTGCTGCCTGCTTTGGCCGATGTTACGGATCAATCCGTGTTTGAAGATGCGGTATCCCTGACACACGTGGTGGAGCATCAACAGGGTTTGATGCGCGGGCAGCTGGTGCTGCTGTCCGATTTGCAGCGCATGGATGCCTCAAGCGACCCGACTGCAGTGACCGTGCAGCGCAATCAGGCGCGGCTTCCATTGTTGCTGCATCCTGATCCGCATTCGGTGCTTTTTCTGGGTTTGGGGACGGGTATTACAGCCGCAGGTTCGCTGTGGGTAGATAATTTACAGCGTACGGCGGTGGAACTTTCTGCCGGTGCGATTGCAGCGGCAAGCGGGGCATTTGCACCGGTGAATGGCGACATCAGCCATCATGTCAGGATTTTGCATGATGATGCGCGGCGTTTTCTGCGCAGTGATAGCGGCCATTATGATGTGATTGTCGGCGACTTGTTTCACCCGGACATGGTTGGACGCGCCAATCTATTGTCTCTGCAACAATTTCAACGCGTACGCCAACGCCTGGGTGCAGGCGGCATCTATGCCCAGTGGTTGGCCCTGAACCAGTTTGACGTAGCTTCGATTCAAGTGGTGATGGAGACATTTAGCAGGGTATTCCCACATGCATCGGTGTTTATCGATGGCTACCGCATGGCGCTGGTCGGTGTGCGCGATGGGGGTATTTCGGTGCCGGAACTGTTGCTGCGCTTCAATGCCCTGAGTGAATCAAAACGCCGTGAAGCCACTGGCGGCGAAGGATTATGGACATGGCTGGGTCGTTACTGGGGCAAGATTCCATCTACTGATGCGCCGTTGCAGGATGAATGGTCGCCAGTAATCGAATTTTCTCTGCCACGCGTACGTTATAGCGGTGGCGCAGATGGATTGAGTATGTGGCACTGGCTGATAAGCTGGCGGATAGGGGATGCTGAGGCCATGCAAGATTTGCAGGTGATCAAGCAGGATACCCAGGTATTCAGGCGCGCACGGGTGGCTGCCGGTTTGGATGTGCAATTATGGATGGCAGAATTGAATGGCGATGAACAGCGCGTGGTTGAGATGGCCCGGCTGGCTCATCGTTCCAATCCAAAGGATCGGTGGCCTGCTTTTGCGCTGGCGGATCGTATGTTTGATTCGCTGGCTCATGCAACTCCGGATGGACTATCACGCAGGCAGGCATTGCAGCGGATTCTGGCTTTACGCCCGGATCATGAAGGTGCGTTGCGAGCTATGCTTAAACTGGAACAGCAGGAAGGTAATGCACAAGCAGCCAGTGCCTTGCGGGAGCGATTGCATGCGATCAGCCCGCTGGCTAAATACTGATTCTTTTTGTTTGTGTTCGCTTATCAGTCAGGAGTAAAATGCGCCGATGTCTGCCAATGAAGCTTTAAAAAATATCCCCATCCAGCAAGAGCATGTGCCGGGAGCAACCACGTTGCACCCGGCCCGTCGCGCGGTGCAGTATTTGACGCTACTGATTCTGGTACTGATCCCGCTTTCCGGCCTGTTTCGTATTGATATTGAAGCGGGCGGCGTGATTCTGCTGGATCGACAGGTCTGGTTCTCCGATATTTTTATTGTTATGGGATTCTGGGTGTTTACCGCCAGTTTGCTGGTGATGATGTATTCGCTGGTCGGCTCGATTTTTTGTGGCTGGATGTGCCCGCAAAATACCGCCTCGGAATATGCCAATATGTTGACTTATAAACTGCTGGGTCGCCGTGCTGATATGATGGATATGAGCGGGGACAAGATGCAGGTGGCGGTGCGCCGGCAATCGGTGCTGAATTATCTGTTGCTCGGGCTCGGCCTGTTATTACCATCCATGTTGTATGCCCTGATTCCGCTACTCTACTTTTTCCCGCCATCAGCGATCTGGTCACTGGTGACGTTTACTAAAGATCCGCAGCTGGCGGGCAGTCTGTACTGGATTTATATGGTTTGCGTGGCTGTATTCCTGCTTGATATTGCTGTGATCAGGCATTTGATGTGTAAATATATGTGTATTTACCGGGTTTGGCAGCATTCGTTCAAAACGCGGGAAACACTGCATATCCACTATGATGCCAGTCGTAGCGACCACTGTGAAACCTGTCATTATTGCGTCGATTCCTGCTTTCTCGATATTGACCCGCGTCGAACCGAGGTGTTTGATTCCTGTGTTAATTGCGGTGAATGCGTGGTGGCCTGCGATGAATTGCATAGTAAAAGTAAAAAACTGCACGGCCCCGGCCTGCTCAGTTTTGTATTGGGCGCGGAAAACCGGCATGGTGAGAACAGGGGCTCAGTCGCCTCATTTTTTTCGCGGGCAAAAGCATCGTCCATTGCAACAGTATTGGGTGGCGCTTTCTTTGTGATAGGCGTTGTTGGCTATCAGAACGATTCGTTTTCGGTGTATCGCAGCGAGGCGTGGCAAGGCGCGAAGGTGCTGGATTATCGCATTAATGTGGCCCATAAACTCTACCACCCTACGAATATCTCCTTCCGCATTGAAGGGCTTGATGCGGGCGTTTATCAATTGGAGAAAAGTACGGTGCACTTTGATAGCGCCGGTAGACAGGATGTGAAGCTGCACATCAATGAATCACTGCCCAAGGGTTTGTATCGCTTTCGAGTGTTTGCCCGTGCTGATGATGGTTGGTCTGGCGTGTTCGATGTGACGCACTTTGCGCCCGGCGGGTGAGTGGAATAATAAGCCAAAAGCTTTTTACCGCAGAGGACGCGAAGGAAAAAAAGCAAAGGCTGCGTCCTCTGCGGTGAAAGGTCTTGAATATATGATTATTGCTTGAGGTGTGAAATGACAGAGACGAATAAAGAGCAGAAACAGATGAAAACAGCCAAAGTAGAATGGGGCAAGACGCCCGAGGATCATTATGGTTATGAGTCCGATGCAGACAGGCTGGAAAAACGGGGCATGGATGACTGGGAACTGGTTGAAAATATCCCAAAGTCCCAGAAGCGCATACCGAAATGGTTTTATGCCGTGATTGTGGGCGTGCTAATTGTGGCTTTCGGGTTATCGCTGCCATTCTGGGGGGACAGGCCGGGCCATCCGCGCCCGTGGTTTACCATGGGGCATGTGTATGCTCTGCTCTATTTTATCGTGGCTGGCAGTGTGGTCTTTTTTATGACCAACCTGTATGGGACGGATCGTGGCGGCCATCTGGATTCGGATCGCGAGGATGATGATATTGATATGCCGGGGCACGGAGGCAGCGGTAAATGAGGTTTGTGGCAGGTTTGTCTGGCTTGGTGCTTGTGATAAGCCTGGCAGCCTGTGATCCGGGCAGTAGCCCGAAACAGGTGGTGGATTATCCTGAAATGGATAGTCTGGCATTCAAGAATTACCGCGCCCTGTGTTCCGAATGTCATGTAGCACCGAGAACAACGGCGCATACGGCAAACGAATGGCCCAGCGTGATTGCACGGATGCAGCAGCATCGGGTGGAGCGCCGGATTGCGCCGATGCAGGTCGCGGATATGGTTGCGGTTCGCGCTTATCTTGTTCGCCATGCTGCTAAAGCGGGTCAGAGCGACAACTGATGCGTTTGCAGCTGATTATACTGGTGGGTTTATTGCTATCCTCGTGCTCGGCGGATGAAGATGCGTGGTCGCCTGCGCCGCAATCATGGCAGGATATCACCATGAGTATTGAAACGCAGCCGACACCGATTCGGCAAGGTATGAATGAGTTTATTCTCATTGCCAATCATCAACAGCGCGGCTTTGTGAATGATTTGCTGGTCGAAGTGCATACCGAGCAGTCCGGCTGGAAACAGGCCATACCGGATGGCGCGCTGGGCGTGTTTCGCAAGGCTTTGCCGGTGCAGAATGTGCAACGTGACCATCTCTATGTGCGGCTGACGCGGCATGGGAAGCATCATGAGATGATATTTTCTCTCGCTCCGGTACAGCCTTGATTCGACTCGGCTTGTTACTGATATTGATGCTGACGCCGGTCTGTGTTGACGCAGCCAATGCTGAGCGCGGCGCTGTCGTGGCAAAAGTGCGTTGTTTACCCTGCCACCAACTGCACAGTCAATGGAAGAGGATAGGGCCGGGCCTGAAGGGAATCTATGGACGGGTGCCGACCATTACCGGCGTACCATTTGAAATATGGGATGATGCGGCGCTGGAAGCATGGCTGAGCGGGCCGCGCAAGATCAAACCCAATACGCGCATGAGCATGCCGCCCCTGGCAGCCAGAGATCGTGCCGATCTGATTGCCTATTTTAAGCGGGATAGCGAACAGCTAAAGTCAAAATCATTAACCGCAAAAGACGCAAAGTAACGCAAAGAAATTCATATAAAAACCTTTGCGCACTTTGCGGTGAAAAGCTTATGCTCTCTTGTGTTTGGCCAGCCGTTGTTCGAGTTTGGGGCTTTTCACCCAGTGGCGTAATAACATGATTTGCGTTCCGCCGCGTTCCGCCTGACAACGTGGGCAGGTAAGATAACTCAGAAACAGGTTTTTGGGCATGCGCCCTGCATCGAATAACTCGGACTGCATCTGACGAATGGATGTTTTAATATCTTTGAGGTTCCCTTTGAATGTCTGTACGCGCAACATATACGGGTTTTTCAGGCGATAGGTTTTACGCGCTGGCGAATTATCCTCGCTTAGTAACGCCAGAATACGACCGCGAAACATGCCGGATTCGGCCAGTACAAAGCCGGGCCATTGTTCATTCAGTTCCAGCTTTTCAATATCATGGTGTTGCCGATCCAGGCATGCTTCAAAGCCAATCGGCATATGAAAAATCATGGCGCTTGCCTGTTCATGTACCAGCGTGGCCCCGAGGTCAATATCCTTACCATCCCAGTCGGGGTAGTCGGAAGGGCAGCCGCATTCCAGTCGCATCGGGTTAAACGTCTTTTTTATAAATATCTTTAAGGGTCATCATCACATTGGCAAGGTAGACCCAGAAGCCCACGGCCAGTATCGAGGCGGCGACTGAAATCACCGGCCCGTAGTATTGATGCACCGCAGGCACCTTGGCTGGGTCGGTCAGCCACAGATTGCCTTCAATGAAACCAAAAATCAGCAGGGAAATATAAAAAGCCGATACGCCAATGGTCGTCCACCAGAAGGAATGCTCAGCCAGTTTATGCGAGTGAATCGGTTTGCCGGTTATTTTAGGTAACATATAATAAGTCACAGCCATGCCGAGAATAGTGACGCCGCCAACCAGATTGATATGGGCATGAGCCAGCGGGTCAATCATGTGGCCGGGGCCGCCGTAAGGACTGCCGATGGAATCCAGCCATGCGCGTACAGACGGAATCACTTGTAGCAGGCCATGAACCGTGCCGATGAAAAAGGAAATGACCGACATAATCAGGAATTTAACAAGATAAAGATGTTCGTTGGGGGGTGGTTTTGGCATGGGGGGCGAGACTAGCGGGCATATTGCGGCTGGCAAGGTAACTATATTATAATACGCAAAAGAGATGCAGGGCATGAGTGCAATAGCTTGTGCCAACGGCGTGCATTCGCATAGGATGCGCTTATGCCGCTATCCGTGATGATTGTATTAATCAGTTTTGTTGTTTTGGCTGCGGCATGGCTGGTGAAAAAGAACCATGTCCTGCATATCATCCTGATGACCTGCGTGATGGTTTTCGATGTGCTGTTTCCCGTCTGGCTGTATTCAACGCATGACTGGGTCAAACGGTTGATCGATGATGGTGAATTACTTTCATTTGCCATTTGGGCGCATGTTTTCTTGATCCTGACACTGTATGCCTTGTACGTATTGCAGATTCAGGCTGGTCGTCAGATGCTGGCTGGTCAGCGTGATGTGCGCCCGAATCATCGGGTGCAGAGTCGTGGCATTGTTATTGTGCGAGTATTTGTTTTTCTCAGCGGAGCGTTGTTAATTGCGCCGGCTTGAAAGCAATGATTAAAAAAGTTTAATTTGGTGCTTGCCTTTTTCTTTTCGGCATGCAGGATGCCAACATTGAATCTTAGGGAGGTTTGAAATGCTTGCAGACTTTATTGAAGCTTCTGTTCTGTTTCAGAACGATACTGTTTATATGATGTATGGGATTATTTTTGTGTCGCTGGGCCTGATTTGCCTGGTCACATACATTTCCGATTGTAAAAAATACGAAGACTAATTAACTATAATTCAGGAGGGATTTGCATGAAACGTATGATAAGTACTATGAGCGTTTTTGCGCTGTTGGCATGGTTTTCCGCGCCGACCGCAGTAACTGCAGAAGAATCGATTGGCAATGTAAACAATGGCCGTATTATCTTTCAGGATGGTAAGGGTGATGATGTGCCAGCCTGTCAGGGCTGCCATGGTATTGATGGAAATGGTAGTGATGAAGTAGGCTCGCCGCGTCTGGCCTATCAGGTGGATAGCTATATTTTGAAGCAGTTGACTGATTTTGCTCAGGACAAGCGCACAGATGATACCATGTACCAGATGAATGATATTGCCAAAGCATTGACTGCGCAGGATCGCAAGGATCTGGCCTCTTATGTGCATACACTGAAATCACCGTATATCGGTTCCAATCTGGATCAGCTGCGTCGTGATGGCGCTGATGTTGGCAATCCGCACGAGGGCAAGATGATTGCCGAATATGGTGCTCCGGATCATGGCGTGCCAGCCTGTAAGAGCTGTCACGGTTTCCATGGCCGCTCAGCCGGTCGTATGTATCCGGCTATTGGCGGGCAGAACTATGTCTATCTAAAGCATGAACTGGAATCATGGCGTAATGGTGCCAATACTTCAGCGGCTGATATTGCATCTGGCAACAAGGAAGATAATGCGCGTACCAATGACTATATGGGTCAGATGCGCGCAGTCGCCAAGCACCTGACAGATGATGATATCAAGAATGTTGCAGCATTCCTGACACTGGCCAAGCCGACAACGCCGGGTAACCCGCGTTCACCGAGCCACAAGTAAGAATCGTCTGATAACCATTTCAACGGGAGGCCTTTGGCCTCCCGTTTTTTGATGGGGCTACGGCTACATATTGGCAATAAAAGCTTGCATTTTTGCCGTGATTTCCAGCATGATTGCGAATACGAGGTAAACTATGATGGTCTGTTCTTCATGCGGTGTTGAGGTGCAGGATAAAAAGAAGTTGTGTGCGCCCTGTATTCAGGACAAAATCAATATGACATGGAAACGGCAGATTCGTGTCTATAGTGTCATGGTGCTGCTAGGCGCTATCCTGTTGGTGTATGATATTGCCGAGGTTAGAGCCCTGCCACATGATGCTGCTGGTGTTCCGGTCTATTTGATGGGGGGTGCCGCTTTGGGCGGGCTGGCATTGTTGGGCGGCCTGTTTGGTCTGGCGCTGGCAGTGTTTTTCAATGTTTGGCACAGGAAGAAGCCAGCTTAAACGATATTATTTGTTTTGCGTCGGGTTTTGCTTATTGCTTTTTAGCGGCTAGCACTTATCCTTCGCCTTGTTGAAAAGTGAGCTGCGGCTCGCTTTTTTTGTTTTTTGAGGATGCTTAATGGATTTGGAAGCAGTTATTGAATCATTGTTGCAGCCGATTACGGATGAACTGGGTGTGGATATCCTGAAAATTATTTTGGGCAGTGGCGGTCATAGTCAATTGCTCAGGGTGGTGGTTGATCGGGCCGGCGGTATTAATTCGAGCGGACTGGAGCGCATCAGTCGCGGACTGGCTTTGCAACTGGATGCGGAAGATTTGATCAAAGGGGCATTTCGGCTGGAAGTAACATCGCCGGGGTTGGATTGGCCGCTACAAAATGAGGCTGATTTCCATCGCTATAAGGGTGAGTGGGTCAAAGTCTTTTTTATGGACGGCGGCAGTCAGGAGGGCAGAAATCTTGGCCCTGTCGAATCTGCAAACGGTGTTTGTTTCAGGCTGTTGATTGAGGCAAGAAAGAGCAGAGATAATCACGAGGCAGTGGTTGTTATGGATGAGGTCAGCAAAGTGGTGCGGGCAATCAACTGGAAAGAAGTGTCTCGCAGAGATAAAAACCAGATTGGTAAACAATAGATTGGCGAAACGTAGAATCGGAGTAGTGAGAATGCAGTCATGAATGTAGAAATGTTACAGGTAGCAGATGCAGTGGCGCGCGAAAAATCGGTTGAGCCTGAACTGGTGCTGGAAGCGATGGAGCAGGCGCTGAAAACAGCAGCGCGCAGAACTTATGCGGGTAAAAATGTTGCGGCGGAGATTGATCGTACGACTGGCGAAATTCGCCTGTTCCATGTGCGTACCGTGGTCGAGGAAATCGAGGAAGACATCAATGACCTGACTTTGGAACAGGGCAAGGAGATCGATGCCGATGCCGAGCTTGGCACTGAATTCCGCGAATCATTGCCACCGATTACCCTGGGTCGCATTGAGGCACAAACTGCCAAACAGGTGATCAATCAGAAAATACGAGAAGCCGAGCGTGATCGTGTGATTGCTGAATATGAAACGCGCGTGGGCGAACTGATTACCGGCATCGTCAAGCGTGTCGAGCGCGGCAATGTTTATGTCGACCTGGGTCGCGGTGAAGCGGTGATGTATCGCGAGGATTTATTGCCGCGTGAAACATTTCGTCAGGGTGATCGCGTGCGCGTGTATTTGCGTGAAGTGCGTAATCAGTCCAAGGGGCCGCTGGTGTTTGTATCGCGTTCGGATGCAGGCATGGTATTGCGCCTGTTTGAGCAGGAAGTGCCGGAAATTCAGGATGGTACGGTATCCATTCAGGCCATTGCCCGTGATCCGGGCTCGCGCAGTAAAATTGCGGTGATTTCCACCGATGCCGCCGTCGATCCGGTCGGTGCCTGTGTCGGCATGCGTGGTGCGCGCGTGCAGGCGGTGGTCAATGAGTTGCATGGCGAGAAGATTGATATTATCGAATGGACGGATGATTCGGCTGCCTTTGTGATTAATGCGCTGGCACCGGCTGAAATTGAACGTGTCTTGCTGGATGAATCGAATAACACCATTGAAGTGGCCGTCAGTGATGAAAATCTGGCCATTGCCATTGGTCGCCGTGGACAGAATGTACGTCTGGCCTCCGAGTTGTCGGGCTGGAATATTGAATTGATGAGCACGGGTGAAGAGAAAGAACGCCGCCATGAAGAAGTGGCCAAGGCGCGTAAAATCTTCCAGCAGGGACTTGATGTGGATGAAGGCTTTGCCTCCGTACTGGTGGGTGAGGGTTTCTACAGCATGGAAGAGCTGGCTTATTGTGCGCTGGAAGATATTTCGGGTATTGAAGGGCTGGATGAAGAGTTGGCGACAGAATTGCAAAATCGCGCCCGCAATTCATTGCTCGATCAGGCTTTGCAGAAAAATAGCGAAGAAGAGGGTGAATCAACTGTATCATTACTCGATCTGCCCGGTATGACGCGTGAAATTGCCGAGCATCTGACAGCCCGTGATATGGTCAGTGTGGATGCGCTGGCCGATGCGGCAATGGACGAAATTGAAGATATTGAAGGTTTGAGTCGCGAACAGGCGGAAGCATTGATTATTGCCGCTCGTGAAGCTGCCGGCTGGTTTGACTGATTCGGTTGCTTCAAACCGGCAGGCGATGCGGCGTTGCATGGCCTGCCGGGAGTCGTTTTCCAAGCCGGAAATGTTGCGGCTGGTGGTGGATGATGGCGGGGAAATCTGGCCCGACGTACTGCAAAAAGCGCCGGGCCGGGGTGTTTATCACTGTATGAACGAGCCTTGCCTTCGCTCGATGAACGATAAAAGGCTGTTGCCATTGAAGGCGAAGTTCAAGCTGAGCCTGCCGCAGTGGGATAAGCTGGAACAGCGTATGCAAGCCGTGTTGATGCAACAGTTGCAGCGGATGTTTACGCGCCAACGCGCCACAGCGGCCATAGGCAGGGATGCAGTGATGCATCGACTATGGAATAATGCGCCGCTGCTGTTGTTAAGGGCTGACGATGCCGGTGCTTCACTGGTTCGTCAGATTGACGACGGGCTGGAAAAAAGGGCTCAGACCGGATTGAAGTCTGTGCTGACAAATGCGCCATCCAGGCAGTGGCTGGGTGCGATGTTTGGAAGAGATGATGTGGCTGTTGCGGCGATGGATGCTGCGGGAGCTGCTGCTACGGTGGTGAACAGGTTAAATATATATTGTGTCTGGCTTGAACGGATGAAAGCGAACGGATGAAAGTCGGCACAGACGCATAAAGATGATGGCACGGGTAACACGCTATCAATCAAAGGTATCAGGGTAATAAGAGCAAATGGCAAAGCGTATTCTAGATTTGGCAAAAGAACTGGGCGTCGAGGCAGCTGAAATTCAGCGCGTTGCGGTGCGCTGCAATGTGGCTGTAAGCGGCCCGACCAGCACACTGGACATAGATGACCAGAAAAAGATTCGCAGTGCGCTCAAATCCGCCGCCAGCCCGGATGCCAAAAAATCAGGCGGAAAAACATTGACGCTGAATCGGCCGATGATCGCCGGACAGGCCAGAGCCGGCGCTCAGGTTGAAGGCCGTGGCCGAACGGTTGAGGTGGCTGTGCGCCGCAGGCATATGCAGCAAGCTGGCAAACCGGCATCCACGTCTGCCGACAGTAGTCCGTCAACCCCGCCGGTTGTGGAAACAAGCAGAAAGCCGATGAGCCCGGCTCAGCGCGCGGCGGCAGCAATTGAAAAGAAAAAATCAGATGCAGCAATAGCTGCGCGAGAAAAAGCTGCATCCAGGGCTACGGCTGCACCGTCTACAACCTTGCAGGCAGCGGCGAAAAAGCCGGGTGAAATTGCCAGACGCGCCGAAGCGGCTGTTGCCAATAAACAGGCAGTTTCTAATATTCCGGTGGCTAAACCGGCAACGCCGGGCGGCAGACCAGCTCCGGGTGGCAGGCCAGCACCGGGCGGTAGACCAGCGCAGGGCGGCAGGCCAGCGCAGGGTAGCAGGCCAGCGCAGGGTGGCAGGCCAGCGCAGGGTGGCAGGCCAGCGCAGGGTGGCAGGCCAACTCCGGGTGG